>NZ_CP084930.1:762500-1070000 GCF_023822065.1 Sphingomonas morindae | reverse complement strand
GCTGGATGCTGAACCTCGCAGCCGACGTCGGTCGGCTCGATACGATCGGGATGCATCGGGTGGACGCGACACACGATTTCAGAAGACGCGGGGCAGCGGCGATTTCGAGCCGGGAAAAGGCTGCAGTTCGCGATGCCGTTGGACGGAAGCAGGCGGTGTCCGCCCCTGATCGGACGACGGAAAAGCTATGGGACTCGGAGCCCGGCAGCGGCAGGTGGCTCGCCCACCTGCACGTCGGCAGCGCGGATCCGACGATCAGATACCGAATTGACGGCTGGCTCGCGGAGGTGGGCACGTCCGTCTGGTTCGGGGCCGGCTCGACGGGCAAGACTCAACTGATGCTCTGGATGGCCGCAATGCTGGCCAGCCAGGTCGACGATCGCCCACAGCGGCAATGGCTTGGCGGTGACATTCATGGCACGGGTCACGTCCTCATACTGTCCGCCGAGGATACCCGCGATCAGATCATAGGCCGTCTTCGCGACGTTCTGCAGTTTTCCATGGGCCAGGATCACGACGCGCAGATGCGGACGTCGGCTCGGCTCCACGTCATGCCGTTCCTCAGCATGCCCGAGGAGGAGTTCGGACACCCGAACTCGAGCCTGTTCTGGCAAACCAAGGAGCGCGAGTGGGTGGCCAGCGCGGTGATGGATGAGGTGCGTGAATACATTTCCAAGTGGAACGAGGCACACCCGTCTCCGGAGGATCGCATCATCGGAGTGGTGATGGACTCGGCCACCAGCATGTCCGGTTTCGACAGCATGGACGCCCAGGCGACGACGAACTTCTTCTTCCATCTCGGGCGACTTTGCGAGAGCCTCCGCATCTTCTGGGCGATCATCGGTCATACTCCTAAGACAACGACCATCTCCGAGAAGACATATCGGGCCAGCGCGGCGAGCCGCCTGCGAGGTGTGGCGATGTGGACGACGGCGCCTCGCCTGGTGGTCGAAGTGCGGCTCGTGCAGGACTGGGGCGGGCGGAGGAAGGTCGCCCCCGAGGCGGAGCCTGTCCGGAAGTGGCTCGGCAAGCGCTTCAAGCGGGAGAACCTGCTGGTCGTCTATGTGGCGAAGGCCAACCTGAAAGGTGCCTGTACGGGAGAGCGTTTTCTGGCGCGCCAGCGCCACGGCGCCTTCGTGGACGTGACGGACATGCCAGATCACGTGCTCGAGAGCGGCGCGCTCGACGGTTGGGAGAGTGACGATCGTTCTCCCACCGTCGGGGACAGCGGCGTTTCGGATGCAGAGGAGAGTCCTTCGATCGATCGGGCGCCGCGAGAGGAGCGGACTGTCGTGCAGAGGAGAGGACGTAGGTCAGTCGATGCGGCCGCCTTCGGCCCAGGAACCGACTTGGTCCGTGAAGTTCTCCAACAAACCTACCCGGCCGCGGCGGTTGGCACGACCGTCTCCGCCAACCGGCTCAAGAAGATCGTGGCCGCCGAACGAGCGCACGATCCCCGTAGCAGGTTGGTCAAGACGGCTCACGGAGGCGGAAGCACTGAAGCGCGGCCTGGTGCGATCAACTGGCATCTCGACAGGCTGGCGGAAAGCGGCCTTCTGGAGAAGGACGGGCGCATGTTCCGCTTTGCCGCTTCGGATCTGCTCCGGGGTGGCGGCCTTTCACCGGACGGCTGAGCGGGCCCGACTGGAAACACGCGTGGACGCGCTTGCAAACCCGGGCGTCGCCGCCCGGGTCTGCCGTTCAGACCTCGAACGATCGCCTGAAGTCGTCGATGCTCTCGATCCTCCTGCTGGGCATCTGCTCGAGACCCTCCGTCACGTCCCGCAGCGAACTCATCTTCGTACGGAGCCGCCGGGCCGCCCGCGCGATGCCCGCGCCCAATGGGCCCGGAGGCGGCCCTTCCTGGTGGACCAGACGGCCGTCGATCATCTCGAAGTGGCCGCGCCGTCCTCCCTGCGATGTGATCAGGAGGCGCCCGTCTTCGTCGGGCGCCCAGAAAGCGCAGCGGCCGGTCACATCGAATCTGGCGTCAGGCAGGCCGGTCCACCGAATCACATGCACCTGGGGTGCGCGGCTCGTGGCACCGAGTGGCGGCATCGCGATGTAGATGCAGCCCTTCTTCTGCGCCGCGAGCATCTCCAGGAGCACCTTGGTCTGAGAAATGTCACGAATCTCGCGGCCCACGATCACCACCACGTCGGGATCTCCTGGCGCATCGTCTCCGCCAGCGATCAGCGCCATCGCCGCGCGCACCATCCTGTAGTCGCGCTCGCGACCGGATGCATCGTTCGTCATGCAGAACCTCCTGGTCGCCGAAGGCGGAGAGGAACCTTTTTCCCCACTCACCTATCGGCAATGCGGAGTGCAAGGGACCCTTCCGGCAAACCTGGAGCCTTGCTCGTCAATTGTGCGTCGGGCGCGACTGAGCGTTCGGCCCGCTTGGCCCGACTGATTGGCACTTCGCGAGGAAGTGAGAGCAGGAAGTGCTCGACCGTCGAGCCCGCTAATGCAGTCTGCGGCCGATGAGTAGTGCGCCGCCTGAGACACTTCAAAGGGCAACTCGGCAGCCAGCGAACGTTACGTGCAGGCCGCCCTTGGTCCCCGGATCATAGGTCTTTTTCAACTGTAGCCATCCCTGCGGCTCGTGCGGAAAGACGCGAGGAGGGCTTGGCAGCTTCTCGCGCAATCCGTCACGCCGCTGCTTAGTCATCAGGGTCCCTGTGACGTGATGGGGTGGACGGCCCCTGCACCAGCGTAGCTGTGCGATGATGCGGCCGTAGAGCCATGTGTGGACGACCCCTGCGGTGCAAGGGGTATCTTCAGCGCGATGAGCACCGGTCGGGTGCATCCATGTGTTCGGCCTGTTCGCGCAGCACCGCACGGCTGCTGGCCCTGATGAACTCCGCGGATCACATCCCTAATCACGTCATCGCGCTCGAGGCGCTCTGCTCCCCTGGGTTTGTGCGATCCCCGGTCTGACCGGTCCGTCATCATCGCTGAGCTACCCTTCACACCACCCCGCCGCTGCTCAGCGTGCGGCGAGGATGGCGATCACGCGGCAGCTGCCGCGTAGACCTCGTTGCGCGCCATCACCGCCCAGGCGACCCGCGCCGTCTTGTTGGCGAGCGCCACCGTGGCGATCTTCACGGGCTTGCGCGTAAGCAGTTGGGCTGCCCATGGCTGCCGAGCCGCATCTTTGCGCGCCATGCGCATCACCGCCGTGGCGCCGACCACGAGGAGGCGCCGTAGATAGCCGTCACCCTGCTTGCTGATGCCGCCGAGCTTCTCCTTGCCACCCGAGCTGTGCGGCCGTGGCGTGAGGCCGAGCCAGGCCGCAAACTGACGCCCCGACCGGAACATGGTCGCATCCGGCACGGCCGCCGCGATAGCCGAGGCGGTGATCGGACCGATGCCGGGGATGGTGGCGAGCCGTCGGCTCGCGTCATCCGCACGGTGCCAGGCCAGGATCTGAGCCTCAAGCCGATCGACCTCGCTCGCAAGCGCGCGAAGCTGCGAGCCGATCGTATGGAGAGCCGATCGCGCATGCGCTAGTAGCCGCTCCTGCGCTTCGTGCAGCACCTTCATGAGCACGGTGACGCCGCCCGGGCCCTTGCTGCTGATGATGCCATACTCGGCCAGATGGGCGCGCAATGCGTTGATGAGCCCGGTCCGCTGCCGGACCAGCAGGTCACGGGTCTTGTGGAGCATTAGCACGGCCTGCTGCTCCGGCGTCTTCACCGCCACGAATCGCATGGTCGGCCGGGTCACCGCCTCACAGATCGCCTCCGCGTCGGCAGCGTCGGTCTTCCCACGCTTCACGTACGGCTTCACATAGGCTGGCGGCATCAGCCGCACGTCGTGCCCGAACGCAACCAGCTCGCGCGCCCAATGATGTGCCGACGCGCACGCTTCCATGCCGACGAGGCAAGGCGGCAGCGTTGAGAAGAACTTCAGAACCTCCGCGCGCCGAAGCTGCCGGCGCACCAGCACCTTGCCATCGGCGCCGATCGCGTGGACCTGGAACACGTTCTTCGCCAGATCGACTCCAACGGTGACAACATCCTGCTGCATGGGACGGCTCCTCTAGACGTGGCTCTACGGCCGCATCATCGCACAGCTACGCTGGTGCAGGGGCCGTCCACCCCATCACGTCACCTGTCCCGACGCATAGTGATTTAACGTTATGAGCTGGTGCGCGAAGCTGATGCGTCGCGTTCCACCCAGGCCGGCGTCGGCAAGATGGCACCGACCAGAATCGGCACAGCGGAAGTACGCGCGCTCTCACGAGCCCTCCTCCGTGCAACCCGCCCCCGGGCAGTGGTCCGAAGTCGCGGAACGCTTCCACCGATCTCGATCATCACCGAGCCGCTTTCGCTGATAAGCTGGAAGAGTCATCCCTGCGAAACCGAGTGAAGATGCAGGCTGTCCGGAGAACCCGTAGCGACTGTTTCGACCCCAGAAGAGCCGCGTGGTGCGGAGGGCTCTCGCGGACGAGCTCAAGGTCGGCTAGAGTCGGAAAGAGGGCGACAATCGGCGCCGTCCGCATTTGGATCTAAAACGATGCATTTCACCCGGGAGCAACGTGGCGCCCGGTATGCGGAGACGCGGGACAGTCCCTTCAAACGTTGGTTGAGAGCGCGCACGACTGGGCCCGACGGTCTTCTCGATCTCAATGCCCTTCATTCGGTGGCCGCTGAGTTTGGCGTTGATGCCGCCAAGCATGCGCACCTCAACCCGGGACAGCAGCGGATGAACGTGGGCAATCGACTGCGCCGTATAGTGCCTGAGAACGTCTACAGCGTTCTGCCATCACTGGGGAAAAAGGTCGGGTCGCCTCTCCCCTGCAAACCTGCCGAGAAGCCAGCGGCCGCACCGGATGTCCGCTGGCCGTTCCTGCAGACGGCGAGTCACAAGGCGCTACTCCAGCTGCAGGCAGCAGCGGTCGGAGAGCTCCGCCGACGTGGCGTCGTTCGGACCGGTAATGCTCCGCTAGGTGACTACGCCGAGCATCTCTTCGCCAAGGCGTTCGGCTGGACGCTTACAGCGAATTCGGCGGCGAGTTACGACGCCGAGGATGCCCATAGAAGGCGCTATCAGATCAAGGCACGAATACTCACCGGCAATTCAGCCGGCGAGCGGCAGCTCGGCGTCATGCGTGGTTTGCCTCAAGGTACCTTCGATTTCCTTGCAGCCGCTCTGTTCGACTGCGACTTCGTAGTGGCGCGGGCGGCCATCATCCCTCAAGCCGTGGTGGCTGCGAGGGCGACCCACGCCCGTCATGTGAACGGCTGGCGCTTCATCCTCGATGACGCGATTTGGACAATCGATGGGGTACGGGATGTCACCGATCCTCTACGGTCGGCAGCGGCAATCATTGACCCCGATTTGGGATCGGAGAGGGCAACGCCCAAAGGTCAACTTACAAGCTAGGACGGCTTCAGCGCTAAGCCGGAAGCTGGCTGAGGCGGTCGCTTATGGATGGCTGGTGGACTTGGCCAGTCAGCTGGAGCGCTCGGGACGGCGTGATCGGTCGACGCGGGGCGCGTGGGCCTTCAGTCCGGATCTTCAGAGGATCGCCGCAAGCATTTCCGCCGCGGCGCTGGTGGTACGCCGTCGCGCGTCGAGCGGAAGTTTGGCGGTGAAGCGATCCGGGTCTTCGCGCTGGCGGAGCTGCAAGGCAGCTGGCGACCAGAGCCGGTCGTTCAGTCTAGACACCATGGTCGTCCGCTTGTGACAAAAGCTGCCGATGGGTTGTTCCAAAGCGGTCCATGGAAGAGCCCTCCTGATTGCTGTCGCTGAACAGGTTCGCGTGCTCCTAAAAAGCCAAAGTTTGTCGAATTCTGTTAATCCCGATACGCTTCAGTCGCGCCAATCATATTTCGATGACCAGTCTGATCGGATCGAGCTGATGGCTTGGACGGCCGGCTTGCGACAACCGTCAGGCAGACGCGAAAGATCTGCCTCCACCCTCCCAATATAGCCATCGCCGCCATACGACTTGGCGGTCCGGCGGAGGATCTTTCCAAGGTCGTTGCATCGGCATGCGGTGAGAGCCAGATCGCCTGGCGGCCAAGAAGATGACAAGAACGCGGACACCAACTCCTGCCGCGCCGCCTTGCAACGATCCCAGTCGAAGAACGGAATGAACTTCAGCAGGTCGGGGACGTCGTCCTTCTTAGCCAGCTCACGATATATCAGCGGGAAGGCGGCGGCGATCATCATCGACACAGGATCCTTCCGCTGTCCGATCAGCATGGGAAGGAGATGACCGGCCGCCGCGAGTGCAGCGCGCGGCGCAGCCTTCTCGGCTTCAAACAGCAGATACGCGCATGCCTCCGCAGCGGCCGCGTCCAGATCGAACGACCGCCTCTCGCGCAGGATCTGCCCCACCTCTCCCATCGCCCAGACCACGCGAAGGCGCGCAGGTTGGGGCGCCTTCCGGAAAGCCACCATGTTCCTACCGGCCAGCGAGGGGAGAATGCCTGATGCAAGGCCGGCGCGTGCGACCCATGCGCCATCCAGCCCTTCGCCGAGGCCACCGAGCATCGCGACGAGAAACGCCGTCTCGTCACCCGGGAAGTGTGCGCCCAAGCAGCGTTGAAGCGCACGGCGTGCTATCTTGGACCTGTCGTCACCCTTCGTACGGGCGAAGACGGTCGTCACGGTCCGCACGAATACGTCGAGCGGCACCGCGTCGATGAAGATCAAGCGTTGCAGCAGATCCGGCGCAACCCGCTCCGCGATGGACACGGCATCAACGCCTATGCCGGGATCACCGAGCATTGCGCCGAGCTGGCGGTCGTCCGCCCGTCGTAGCAACCCAGCGAACATGGTGGCGCGGAGATCGTCAGGCAGATGCGCCTCGCGCAGCAGCCACCTCGCATCCCCCGACGCCGGATCCAACGCCTGCGCCAGAAGGGAATTCCGGCGATTCGTGGCGGGCATCTCGCTGAGCGCGATGAGGACCGCATCCTTGACCCCGATCTCGCGGGCGCGCCGGATGCAGAGATCCGCAAGTCCGGGTGCCTCGAAGTCGTTCACGCTGCCGAGATGCCGTACCTCTGCTGCGAGCTCCCCTCCATCGAGCCTCTTCAGAAGAGGGGCGGCAGCGGGAAGCTGCCAGTCCCACACCAGCAGCGGCAGCAGTTCGTCGCCGACTGCGGCGGCGAGATGCGGTTCGAGATCCGGAACAATCTCGCCGACGCGTTCCATCAGCAAGGGATCGTTCGCCACTCCCTCCGCCAGCCGCGCACTCTCCGACAGCAATCTCCCGAACACCTCAGGTCGGGCGGATAGCAATGCGCGCTCGGCATGGTCGCCGAAGGCGTGGCCTATGCCGTCGGCGATGATGGGCGACAGTCCGGTGATGACGCCGCGGTCGTCGGGTTGGGAGAGCAATGCGATCGCCCCCTCGGGCGCCCGTCCGGCAAGCTGCCCCACAGCCGTTCCCACCGCATCAACGCCAAGCGGCATGGAACGGCCGTGCATCTTCCGCGCAATCGCGCCCAGGAAGGTCCAGGCCTCGTCCTCGGGAAGGATCGAGGGGGCCCTCAGCACGGCATCGGCGAGCGAAGGTTCCAGCATACGGACAGCGAACGCGTCGCGAACCTTACCCGAGCTGGCGATGTCGAGAAGCCCCAGCGCCGCCGTCGGCGTGCCGCTCAACTTACCGAGAAGTTCGTCCCACAGCAGGGCGATCCTCAAGGCCGCCGCGCTGTCGACATCCTCGCCGTCACCCCCGACAAGCCCAACCTCCTTCGAGGTCAGCAGGCGCGGATGAGGATCATCGAAGACCCGGCCGACGATCGAGCCGGTCCATCGATGCCGAGCCGATTGGGACAGGCGCCCGTCGATCCGCCGGCCACTCCAATCGGAGAACTTCGCCCTTGCATCCTTCGGTGCGAAGACGAGATTGAAATCCCTACCGGCGACCTTCCGCGGCGAAAGCGCGAACGTGGATACCGCAAACCGCCGGCGCATCGACGGCCATAGCGCGGTCATCAACCGGACGGCGATGAGTTCTGGCATCGGGGCATCAAACAAGGCGACGGGCTGCGAGTCCTCGAGGAACAGTGCTTCGAGGAGTTCGCTTCCCTTGAAGTCCGGCACGGGCGGCAGGGCCTCGGTTGACCGATTCTCCAGGGAGACGCTGGTGGCATCCCCGTCCTCGGGCGGGCGATCCAGCTCCAGCAGCGCTAGGAAGGCAGAAATGCCGTCGGTCGCCGCCCAGTCGGCCATGGGGATGATCAGGCTGATCGTCCGGACGCAGCCCGCCCGGGTGACGGTGAGATCCATCCATGTTCGGGCGAGGACGTAATGAGTCCCGCTCGGGAGCGGATAGCCTGTCAGATACGGATCGAAACTCTCACGCGGACGCAAGGGCCCCGCGACATCGGAAAGACGGTCGATCGCCGCCTGATCCTCCTTCGGCAGCCGCACCGATCCAGCCAGGAGCTGATGCCCCCTGCGATATCCATGAACCTGGCGCTCGACGACCGTCACACTAGGCGCCGATTATCCAGGCGATCGGGAGCGTGAGGTCACCGTCGCGCTCCCACTTCCCTTCGGAATTCTGCACGGCCACCCAGCCGCGACCGTCCAGTCCCCCCTCCTGCACCGCATCGCGGCAGTCGGCATCGACCTTCAGATCACCTCCTACGACGCTCAGGCCGAACACGCGGAGATCAAGCCGCTCGATGTCGTTCAGCCTTCCGGCGAGAAGGGGATACTCATGCTCGAGATACGCCTTTGGCCCCTTCGCGAACTTTCCGACGTCGACCATGTCCCAGGCGCTCACCACTATCGACACCCGGGGCCGGCCGCCATTCGGGCGATCGATCAGCGATACTTCGAGGAAGCGCAGCAGTTCGCAGAGCATGACCTGCGTCGCTAGGCCCGGATCCTCGCCGTTCCCCAGCTTCGCCATCATCTTCTTCGAGCTCACCCAATCCAGAGGCCTGACATCCTGATCGGACCCGACCCGGACGAATAGAAGCGCGCCGTCAGCCCGGCGCAGTTCGTCCATCCAGTCGGATGAGATTTCCGAATCCTTGACGGCGTTCAACCACAGCTCGCCGGAGATGTCGGGAATGACGATCGCCGTCTGTGCGCCGCCTTCCTCTTCCGCGACGATTACTTCGAAATCTCGACGCGCATCTGCGTGCTCAGATCGAGGAGCAAAGTTCCCGGAGTTGAGATGATCCGTCACCTCCAGCACGAAGGTGATGTCGTCCGGCTGCTGGGCGATCTGAAGGCGCCCCTGCTTCGTGTCTAGCGCAGGCCACACCCGTCCGACGTAATTGGTCTTCCCAGAATCGGGACCGCCGAGAAGCACCACCGAACGGGTCATCGATGCCTCCTGTAGCTCACGAATGACCGAACGCCGTCGCGCAACGGACTGGTCGGCCAGAAGTCCGGGATCGGCCGCGTCACGCCCACGGTCTCGCCGATGAGATCGGCAATCCCGAACCCGGCCTTCACCTCCGCATGGTCGGAGAACGGCGCCACCTGCAGGATGCTCGCCTCGACTCCGCGGCGCTCGAGTTCGGCGGCCAGCCGACTGGAGGCCGCCTCGACAAGCTCGCCGTCGTCGCGATGGGTGACGACGACCACGACGCGTGGCGGCCGGCCGTCGAATAAGGTCTTCAACCTCTCCGCCAACTGCCCAACACGCGAGATCAGCGCCTGCCGCCGCTCCTTGTCCGCAAGGGCGCGACCATCGAGTACGACCCAGATCACCTCGGCCGCCTTCATGAATTCGAGGCGATCCGACTGTGCGCTCGCCACGAGCTTGGTGGTCCATTCGCCAGGCAGATCGGGGAGCGCCAGATCGACGCGACGGCCGTCCGACTTGCGCACGAGGCGCAGGTGGAGGAAGCCCGGCCGGCGATCGTCCGACATCTCGGTGTGGACGGTCATCTGGTCCGGAGGGTTGCCGGCGTTCCAATCGCGGGCGCCGCGGGCGATGTCCTCGAAGCCCATCAGACTGCGGCTATCGGCGAATGCCCAGCCTTCCAGCATGGCGTTCGAGACGAGCAGGTAGATGCTCGCCAGGCACGCAGTCTTGCCTGAATCCGGATCGCCCAGAATTCCCACAACGGTCACATAGCGCGAAGCCATCATGCCGGAGATGACCTCGGGGCCGAGTGTGTGGCTTGATGGGAAGGAGGCGCCGCCAGTTGGGCGCTGCAGCACCGGCGCGCCGATACCGCCGGCGCCGCCATCCCCGTGCGCGTCGGCATCCCCGCCGTCGACATCGGCCGCCAACGCCGTGCGGTGCTCGCAGGTTGCGGGATTCTGCTCGAGAGCGCACACGCCGGTCTCGCCGACGGTGCACCCCTCGAAGTTGCAGCCCGAGCTCACTGCTTTATGATCCCCGTGGCCATGTTCCGCGACAGCGCACCCTCGAGAAGCGCGCGCGATCCCCAGGTCGAGACCTTCCGCTTGATCTCGGACCCGACCACGTCGGCATTGCCGGTCACGATGGCGTTGAGAAGCGGGAAGACGGTCGGATGGGCCGTCACGTTGCCGGCGGCGTGGACCCCTGCTGCGAGCGGCGCACGATCAACGCCGATCCCCGCGAGCAGCTCGGGCAGATCGAACTCGGGATCGGCGTCGACGGTTCGCAGGACCAGGTCGCGATGAACCTCGGCGGGCAGCCGCCGCAGGTGGTTCGACGCCTCGATGCCCGAACCGACCAGCCTAACGGTCTCGGAGAGCGCCGACAGGGGGCGACTCAGTAGGCGGCTGCGGCTGAGCTGCGACCACCAGAGAAAGTCCAGCTCCTCCCGGTCGAGGGCGGAGTTCCGCCGAAGGGCCTCGATCGCGTCGAGCGCCGCTTTCTTGAAGTTAGTGGTGACCTTGTCCTCCTCCCCGATCGTAACGACCAGCTCAGCCGGATCGGGCACAGCGTCGCGCTCACGCGCCCGCTCGGCGCTGTCGAGGCTGCGCCGCTGCGCTCGGTCCAGGACCTCGCGCCGCAGGTTCTCGCGCTTTCCGTCCTCCAACACCGGCTGGAACGCGAGCGCCGACCACAGGGAGTTCGAATAGACGTCCAGAATCGTCCAGCCGTAGGTCGCCGGATCGGGCGCGAGCATCGCCACCGCCGCCATGCCGGCGCAGACGCCCACCTCGAGCGGACGATCCTCGTAGAGAAACGCCGACGCGTGCTTTTGGACGGCGCCCTGCACCTCGGTGCCAAGCTCTACGGTGGGGCTCCCGTCGCCGCCGAGCGACACCGCGATCGCCGCCGCCTTGGAGACGATCGAACCGACGTCCTTCACCTTGCCCCAATTCTTGGCGAGGTCGGCCACCGCGAGGCGGCGGGAATCCACGTCATCGTTTGACGGGGTGAGGCCCGTGATCCGCAGGTGCACCGGAATGTTGTCAGTCACGCGTCCCCATCCTTCCGTTCTGAGATCATCTTCTCGATCATCGCCGTGACGTCTGGAAGACGCCCTTCGCCGACCAGCCAATCGAATAGCCTACGCTCCACACCCTGCGTCATCCGCTCGTCGAAGTCCGAGGGGATCGCGTCCAGTTCGACCAGGATGCGAAGTCGCTCGCTTTCCACGAGATCGCGGAAGAAGCGCAGGAGGGCGAGCTCATAGCCTTTGGCAGCGGGCGGCATCGGCGGCGTCTCCCCCAGTTCCGCGCCAGCGGTCTCCGCAGGCACTTCCTCGACGATGGGTTCGGTACCAGCGGCATCCTCAACGATGGCGTTTCCGTCGACATCCGACGTCACAGGGCCGAGTTTCCTGAAATTGGGCGAACCGAGGGAGAAGCGCGGGTCCTTGCCTCCGAGGCGCTTCTCGTCGGCCTCGAAGCACTTTCCCGTCCGGTTCCAGGCTCGCGGATGCATCGTTACCGCCAGCGCGTCGTTTGCCTCGTCCCAGTCGAATTCAATGATGTTGTATGTGTAGGTGTATTCGTCGTTCGACCGATAGGGCACGGCAGCGCCGGCGGCGAGCATCAGCACGTCGCAGCCATCCGCGACGCGTTCGACATTCACCTTCGGATCGTGCTCGTGGCCCGAGATGAAAACGCGCGCCCTGGCGTGCACATACTCCCGCACGTCGGCAGCATCCTTGCACCAGTGGAGCGGATGGTGGACGAGCACGACGTTCTCCTCTCCCGTCTTCCTCGGAATCGTGAACTGTCGCGAGCCGATCATTAGCTCGGGGTGCTCCTCCTTCTCATCGCCCGTGCAGAGCAGGGACGAGTTCAGCCGCACGAATCTGATCCATCGGTCCGGTCCGACCTCGATTCGTAGATTGGTCGCGAATCTCGCCTCCTCGTCGAGCACGCATCGATAACCGAAGCTGAAGCGGCCATAGTCCTCGAAGCGGGCGAGCAGCGTCGCGCGGTCGCTCGGATTGGCGAAAACCTTCTCATATTCCGCCTGACCGCCCGCGCGGATGTAGTCGAGCAGCGCGGAGCCGCCGACGGACAGCTTCTTGCGATCGAGATCGTGGTTGCCCGGCACCATCTGCACACGGTGGATCGGGCACCCGATCCTCCCAGCGAGCTCGTCGAGCCATCTGCTCGCATCCTCATATTCCTGCCAGGTGCCGCTCTGGGCGATATCGCCGGTCACGAGAATGCCTTGTGCCACGCCCGCAGGAAGGCCTGCCACCACATCGGCGGCGTCCTCGATCAACTGCAGCTTCACATCGTTGTGAATGTGGATCGAGTGATCGCGCTCCTGTCCAAAGTGAATGTCCGAAACATGGACGAAAACCGCCGGCATCAATCCCCCATTCCTCAACGTCAGCCCCGCAACCTATATAGTTACGCACCCACGTCGTTTCTATCGCCTTATCGGTTGTAAGCTGCCTTGCCGCACACCGCCCAGCCTCAGTCGATCGACACATCGATCCGAGGCTGTTGCGTCTGCTCATGCCGAAAGCCGTCGTCGAATTGGCAGGCCAAGTACGGCGGCTTTGTCCCAAGGTGAGCCATTCCGGGCGGCGGCCCGAAAGCTTAATTCGAACGTAAATGAAGATGATGGGAGCGGCTAGGGGGCGGGCGTGGCTTGAAGCTGGTCCGGGCCACTTTCCTGAAAGCGGGAATGTGGCCGACCAGAGCTGACTGATATAGAAGGGTGTAGCCATATCGGACCGGTTGATGGTGGGGCCGCCGGGGGCGGGCAAGTCGCTGCTCGCGGCGTGCCTGCCGGGGATATTGCCCGATCTCGCCCCCGCCGAGGCGCTCGAGGTGTCGATGATTGCCAGCGTCGCCGGCGGGCTTCCCGAAGGCCGGCTGATCCGCCGCCGGCCGTTCCGCGCGCCGCACCATTCCGCCTCGATCGCCGCGCTCACCGGCGGCGGGCTGCGCGCGCGGCCGGGCGAGGTGAGCCTCGCCCATCTCGGCGTGCTGTTCCTCGACGAGCTGGCCGAGTTCCAGCGCGCCGTGCTCGATTCGCTGCGCCAGCCGGTGGAGACGGGCAGCGTCACCGTCGCCCGCGCCAACGCCCATGTCACCTTCCCCGCGCGGGTGCAGCTGATCGCGGCGATGAACCCCTGCCGCTGCGGCTATCTCGGCGATGCCGGCCTCGCCTGCGCGCGGGCGCCGCGCTGCGCCGCCGATTACCAGGCCAAGATATCGGGCCCGCTGCTCGATCGCATCGATTGCCATGTCGAGATGCGGCCCGTCACCGCCGCCGATCTCGCGCTGCCGCCCACGGGGGAGAAGTCCGCCGCCGTGGCGGCGCGCGTCGCCGCCGCGCGCGCCTGCCAGGCGGCGCGCTATGCCGAGGCGGGGCTGCGCACCAATGCCGAGGCCGATGGCGCGCTGCTCGACACGGTCGCCACCCCCGATGCGCGCGGCCAGGCGCTGCTCGCCCGCGCCGCCGAGACGCTGCGCCTTTCGGCGCGCGGCTATACGCGGGTGCTGCGGGTTGCGCGGACGATCGCCGATCTCGCCCAGCGCGCGACGGTGGGGCATGATGACGTGGCGGAGGCGCTTTCCTACCGCCGCCGTCCGCTGACGGGCTGAGGGAGCGTCGCGCGCGGGCGGACGTTGCAGCTGCGACCACAGCTTCTGGGGGAAGACCGATGCACTGGATGATCCGGCCCTTGCGCCACTATGCCGATTTTCGAGGCCGCGCACCGCGCATCGAATATTGGCTCTTCGTGCTGTTCCTGTTCCTGCTCTACGCCGTCGCCATGGCGCTGGACGAACTGCTGCCGACCGGCGGCACCAGCGCGACCGTGCTCACCACCGGCACCGGCCTGTGGTCCTACGAGACGATGCGCACCGCCGGCTGGATCACCAAGCTCGCCTGGCTGGCGACGCTCATCCCCTCGCTGGCGGTGGCGGTGCGCCGCTGCCACGATATCGGCCGCAGCGGCTGGTGGCTGCTGATCGGCTTCATCCCCTTTGTCGGCGCGCTGGTGCTGCTGATCTTCTTCCTCACCGACAGCCAGCGCGGCGCCAATCGCTGGGGGCCGGACCCCAAGGACGCGCCGCACCTCTACCGCTGAGGCGGGCCCGACGGGCGCGCGCGACGGGCCGCCGCGCCGCCCGCCGCTTCAGGCCGCCTGCGCCTTGCTCTTGCCGGTGGCCGGCAGCAGCGGCTTGAGATAGCGGCCGGTATAGCTGCGCGGCGCCTTCACCACCTGCTCGGGCGTGCCGACGGCGACGATCTCGCCGCCCTTGTCACCGCCCTCGGGGCCGAGATCGACGATCCAGTCGGCGGTCTTGATGACCTCGAGATTATGCTCGATCACCACCACCGTATTGCCCTGCTCCACCAGCGCGTGGAGCACCTCCAGCAGCTTGCGGACATCCTCGAAATGCAGGCCGGTGGTGGGCTCGTCGAGGATGTAGAGCGTGTTGCCGGTGGCGCGGCGAGACAATTCCTTGGCGAGCTTGACGCGCTGCGCCTCGCCGCCGGACAGGGTGGTGGCCTGCTGGCCGACCTTGACATAGCCGAGACCGACCTCGACCAGCATCGCCATCTTGTCGCGGATTCCCGGCACCGCCTTGAAGAATTCCACCGCATCCTCGCAGGTCATGTCGAGCACATCGGCGATCGACTTGCCCTTGAAGGTGACTTCCAGCGTCTCGCGATTGTAGCGCTTGCCGTGGCAGACGTCGCAGGTGACGTAGACATCGGGCAGGAAGTGCATCTCGATCTTGATGACGCCATCGCCCTGACAGGCCTCGCAGCGGCCACCCTTGACGTTGAACGAGAAGCGCCCCGGCTTGTAGCCGCGCGCCTGCGCCTCGGGCAGGCCCGCGAACCAGTCGCGGATCTGGGTGAAGGCGCCGGTATAGGTGGCGGGGTTGGAGCGCGGCGTGCGGCCGATCGGGGACTGGTCGATATCGATCACCTTGTCGAGCCGCTCCAGCCCCTCCACCGTCTCGTGCGCGCCCGCCAGCATCCGCGCGCCGTTGAGCTGGCGGCTGGCGGCGGCGAACAGCGTATCGATGGTGAAGGTGGATTTGCCCGATCCGGACACGCCGGTGATGCAGGTGAAGGTGCCGAGCGGAATCGAGGCCGTGACGTTTTTGAGATTGTTGGCGCGCGCGCCCCTCACCGTCAGCTGCTTGCCCGAGCCCTTGCGGCGCGTGCGCGGCACGCCCACGGCGCGGCGCCCGGCCAGATAATCGCCGGTGAGCGAGCCGGGCGTCGCCAGGATATCGTCCAGGCTGCCCTCCGCCACCACCGCGCCGCCATGGACGCCGGCGCCCGGCCCCATATCGACGATATGGTCGGCGGTGCGGATCGCGTCCTCGTCATGCTCGACGACGATCACGGTGTTGCCGAGATCGCGCAGCCGCCGCAGCGTCACCAGCAGCCGGTCATTGTCGCGCTGGTGGAGGCCGATCGAGGGCTCGTCCAGCACATAGAGCACGCCAGACAGGCCCGAGCCGATCTGCGAGGCGAGCCGGATGCGCTGGCTCTCGCCGCCCGACAGCGTGCCCGAGGTGCGATCGAGATTGAGATAGTCGAGCCCGACATTGTCGAGAAAGCCGAGCCGCTCGACAATTTCCTTCAGGATCCGCTCGGCGATCTGCTTCTGCTGCTCGCTCAGATGGTTGGGCAGGTCGCGGAAAAAGGCGAGGGCGGGGCCGACGGCGCGGCGCGTGGCGGCGGCGATGTCCTCGCCGGCGATCTTCACCGCCAGCGCCTCGGGCTTGAGCCGGGCGCCGCCGCACACCTCGCACGGTTTGGCGGACTGATATTTGGCGAGCTCCTCGCGCATCCAGGCGCTTTCGGTGGCGAGCATCCGCCGCTCGAGATTGCCGATCACGCCCTCGAACGGCTTCTTCACCTCGTAGCTCTTGCGCCCGTCGATGAAGCGCAGCGTCACCGGCTTGCCGCCCGAGCCGTGCAGCACCAGCTGGCGCTGCGCCTCGCTGAGCGCGTTCCACGGCGTCTCCAGCGCGAAGTCCGCCTCGCGCGCCAGGCTCGCCAGCACCTGCATGTAATAGGGCGAGGGCGGGTTGGATTTGGCCCAGGGCACCACCGCGCCCTGCTTGATCGAAAGATGATGGTTGGGCACCACCAGCTCGGGATCGAAATACAGCTTCTCGCCCAGGCCGTCGCACGCCGGGCAGGCGCCCTGCGGGGCGTTGAAGGAGAAGAGCCGGGGCTCGATCTCGGCGATGGTGAAGCCCGAGACGGGGCAGGCGAATTTCTCCGAGAAGGTGAGCCGGTCGGCGATGCCCTCGGGCAGGCTCGTACCCTTCATCTTCTTGCCGGCCGCCGCCAGCGCCTCGCCCTCGGCGACGATATCGACATAGGCCAGCCCCTCGGCCAGCTTCAGCGCCGTCTCGAAACTGTCCGCCAGCCTTGTCTCGATGCCCTCGCGCACGGCCATGCGATCGACGACGATGTCGATGTCATGCTTGTACTTCTTGTCGAGCGCGGGGGCGTCCTCGATCTCGTGCACGGTGCCGTCGATGCGGACCCGCTGGAAGCCCTGCTTCTGCCACTCGGCCAGCTCCTTGCGATACTCGCCCTTGCGGCCGCGCACGGCGGGCGCGAGCAGGTAGAAGCGCGTGCCCTCGGGCAGCGCCATCACCCGATCGACCATCTGGCTCACCGTCTGCGCGGTGATCGGCAGGCCGGTGGCGGGCGAATAGGGCACGCCCACCCGCGCCCAGAGCAGGCGCATATAATCGTAGATCTCGGTGACGGTCGCCACCGTCGAGCGCGGGTTGCGCGAGGTGGTCTTCTGCTCGATCGAGATGGCGGGCGACAGACCTTCGATATGGTCGACGTCCGGCTTCTGCATCAGCTCGAGGAACTGGCGCGCATAGGCCGACAGCGATTCGACGTAGCGGCGCTGGCCCTCGGCATAGATGGTGTCGAAGGCGAGGCTGGATTTGCCCGAGCCCGAAAGCCCCGTGATGACGATCAGCTTGTCGCGCGGCAGGTCGAGATCGACCCCCTTGAGGTTGTGCTCGCGGGCGCCACGGACAGAGATATGGGTCAGCATAGGGGTTAACGTTCCATATTTGTTCGGATTGGGCAAGTGCCTCCGCGCACATGGGAAGCGCCTCGGCAAGGACAAGGGCGGCGGTGAAGTTCGGTTAACAAACCGCTAGGGATTATTGCTTAGACTTTGGTCATGGCCAGACGCTGCCCCAGCCTCGATCATCCCCGCCACACGGGCGCGATGCTGGCGGCCGGCATCGGCTCGGCGCTGCTCGCCATCCTCACCCTCCGCCTAGTCAGCCACGATGGCGCGATCGCGGCGGTGTGGCCGGCCAATGCGCTGCTGCTCGCCACCGGGCTGCGCCTGCCGCGCCACCGCTGGCCCACCTTGCTGGCGATCGGCTATGCGGGGAGCACGGCGGCGGGGCTGGTGGTGCGCGGCTCGGCGCCGGTGCCGCTCGCCTTCGCCGCGTGCAACATGCTGGAAGTGGGTCTGGCGCTGTTCGGCCTGCGCGCGGCGGCGCTGCGCCGCGAGGGGCTGCTGCCCGATCCGGCGGCGATGATCCGCTTTCTCGGCTGGGCGGGGCTGATCGCGCCGGCGGTCAGCGGGGTGGTCGCCGCCGGCGCCGCCACGCTGCTGCTGGACACAGGCTATGTACGCGCCTTTCGCGTCTGGTTCCTGAGCGACGGGCTGGGCCTGCTGATCTTCACCCCGATCTTCGTCTCGCAGCTGCGGGGCGATTATGCGGGCTGGCTGCGCAGCTGCGCCCCGGCGCGGCGGCTGGAATGCGTGGCGCTGCTCGCCCTCACCGCCCTCACCGCCGTGATCGTCTTCTGGGGCGCGGAGCGGCCGCTCCTGTTCCTGCCCTTCGCGCTGATGATGCTCGTGGCCTTCCGCCTCGGCCAGCGCGGCACGCAGGTCTCGGTGCTGATCGTCGCGCTGGCGGGAATCAGCGCCACGCTGGTGGGGCGCGGCCCGCTGCCGCTCGTCTCGCCGGTGCCGCTGGAGCAGGCGCATTATCTGCAATTCTACCTCGCCACGCTGCTGCTGACGGGCCTGCCCGTCTCCACTGCGCTCGGCGCGCGCCGCGCGCTGACCGCGCGGCTGGCGGAGAGCGAGGCAATGCTGCGGCTTCTCGCCTCGCGCTCGGCCGATGTGCTGCTCCACATTGGCGCGGACGGCCAGTGCCGCGCCGCCGATGGCGCGACCATGACGCTGTTCGGCCGCGCGCCCGCGGATCTGGCCGGCATGGCGCTGTCCGCGCTCGGCGGCGATCTGCTGGTGGAGGGGCATCGCGCCGCGCTGAGCGAGCCGGGCCGCTTCCATCAGATCGAGTTCAGCCCCGTGGAGGGCGAGGCGCGCTGGCTTGAGGCGGCGATCTGCGCCGTCTCAGCGGGGGAGGGCGGCGCCGGCGGCAGCGTCGCCACCATCCGCGACGTGACGGCCCGCAAGCGCACCGAACTGGCCTTGTCGCGCAGCGCCCGCACCGACAGCCTGACCGGGCTGCTCAACCGGGCGGGATTTCTGGAACGGCTGGACCGCGCGCTCGCCGCCCATGCGCGCGTCCATGTGGCGATGATCGATCTTGATCGCTTCAAGCCGATCAACGATCGCCATGGCCACGCCGCCGGCGATGCGGTGCTGGTGGAGGTGGCGGCGCGGATCGGCGCGCTGGTGCGCGGCGAGGATGCGCTCGGCCGGTTCGGCGGCGATGAATTCGCGCTGCTGCTGATCGAGGAGGGCGAGGAGCGCAGCCAGAGCCTGTGCGCCGCGATCGCCGCGCAGGTGGCCGCGCGGCCGGTGGCGATCGGCGCCGGCCTGTGGGTGCCCATCTCGATCAGCTGCGGCATGGCGCGGCACGATGGGATGGAGCCCGCCGCGGCGCTGCTGGCGCGTGCGGATGCCGCGCTCTATGCGGCCAAGCGCAACGGCCGCAACCAGGTGTCCGCCGCCTGAGACGGGGTGGGGCCGGCGGGGCGATGGCGCCGCCGCCGGCCCGCCGCGATCAGATCGCCGCCTTCAGCTGATCGACCAGGTCGGTCCGCTCCCAGGTGAAGAGATCGCCCTCGGCGTCGCGGCCGAAATGGCCGTAGGCGGCGGTCTTCTGGTAGATCGGCTTGTTGAGCTTGAGATGCTCGCGAATGCCCTTGGGCGTCAGCCGCACCAGCGTCGGCAGCAGCTTCTCGAGCTGCGCCTCGTCGACCGTGCCGGTGCCGTGCGTGTCGACATAGAGCGACAGCGGCTCGGCGACGCCGATCGCATAGCTGAGCTGGATGGTGCAGCGCTTGGCGAGCCCGGCCGCGACCACATTCTTGGCGAGGTAGCGCGCGACATAAGCGGCCGAGCGGTCCACCTTGGTCGGATCCTTGCCCGAGAAGGCGCCGCCGCCATGCGGCGCCGCGCCGCCATAGGTGTCGACGATGATCTTGCGGCCGGTCAGGCCGGCATCGCCATCGGGGCCGCCGATCTCGAACAGGCCCGTGGGATTGACGTAGATCGACTCGTCCGCCGGCAGCCAGCCCTCGGGCAGGATCTTGGCGAAGACGCCCTTCACATAGTCGCGCAGCTGCTGCTGGCCGGCCTCGTTGGAGAGGCTGGGCGAATGCTGGGTGGAGACGACCAGCGCCGTCGCGCGCACCGGCACGCCGCCCTGATATTGCAGCGTCACCTGGCTCTTGGCGTCCGGCTCCAGGAAGGGCGCGGCGCCGGAATGGCGATCCGCCGCCATCTGCTCGAGGATCTTGTGGCTGTAATACAGGGTGGCGGGCATGAAGCCCGGGGTCTCGTCGGTCGCATAGCCGAACATGATGCCCTGGTCGCCGGCGCCCTCGTCCTTGTTGCCGGTCTCGTCCACGCCCATCGCGATATGCGCCGACTGGCCGTGGAGATTGTTCGAAAAGTCGAAGGTCTGCCAGTGGAAGCCGGACTGCTCATAGCCGATCCGCTTCACCGTCTCGCGCACCGTCCGCTCGATCTCGTCGAGCGCGCCCTCGGCCCAGGTGCCGTCCTCATAGACGCCCTTGCAGCGGATCTCGCCGGCCAGCACCACCTTGTTGGTGGTCGTCAGCGTTTCGCACGCGATGCGGGCTTCCGGATCCTTGGAGAGGAAGAGATCGACGACGGCGTCCGAAATCTGATCCGCCACCTTGTCCGGATGGCCTTCGGACACGGATTCGGAGGTGAAGATATAGTCGCTGCGCAAGGAAGGGTCTCCTGAGGAACCAGACTTTGAGGAAGCCTTATATAAAGCTTTCCTTATATCGGCCAGCGGCAATCGCCATGAGGCCGAGAAGCAGGGCTATCAGCCACACGGCGCCATCGCCCAGATAGGTGAAGATCGGCCGCGGCCGCGCGGCGGGCAACCGCTCGCTCGTCATGCCCATTGCGTGTGCGCCGAGTTCGCGGACGATGCGGCCATCGGGCGCGATGATGGCGGAGATCCCCGTGGGCGTGGCGCGGGCGATCGGCAGCCCCTCCTCGATCGCGCGCAGCCGCGCCTGCGCCAGATGCTGGGGCGGGCCGGACGGGCCGAACCAGGCATCGTTCGAGGGGTTGAAGAGGAAGTCCGGCCGGTGCGCCTCGTCGACGACATGGCCCGAGAAGATCATCTCGTAGCAGATCTGCACCGCCACGCTGAGGCCGCCCGGCAGAGCGAGCGTGCGTGGCCCCGGCCCGGGCAGGAAATCCACGTCGCCGGGCGCCAGCCGCGACAGGCCGAGCAGCGAAAGCAGCGGCCGCATCGGCAGATATTCGCCGTAGGGCACGAGATGCGCCTTGTCGTAGCGGCCGAGGATGCGGCCGCCCGGCCCGATCGCGAAGGCGCTGTTGCGCGCCGCCACGAAGGCGCCTCCGGCGTCGCGAACGGGCAGCACGCCGCCCGCGATCAGCACGTCGCGCGGGCCGATCACCGGCGCCAGCGCGGCGGCTATGGCGGGATCCTCGGTGACGAAATCCTCGATCGCCGATTCGGGCCAGAGCAGCACGCGCGGCTGATCGCCCGGCCGGCCGGACAGGGCGATCAGCCGCTGCAGATGGCGGCGGCTCAGCTGCGGATCCCAGCGCTCGCCTTGGCCGATATCGGGCTGGATCACCGTCACGCGCGGGCCGGTCCCCGGCGGCAGCGGATCGGGACGGCCGATACGCACCGCGATGCCCGGCGCGAAATACAGGCCCGCGAGCAGCAGCAGCCCCGCCGCCGCGGGCAGGTTGGCGGAGGACAGCATCGTCTTGCGGCCGAGCCGCTCGCGCGGCAGCGCGGCGAGGATGAGGATGAAGCCCGACGAGGCGACGATGATCGCCGAAAGCCCGTAGGTGCCGGTGATCCGCGCCAGCTGGGCGAGCGGCAGATCGACAAAGGCGGCGGCGGCCGGGTTCCACGGAAAGCCCGTGAAGAGCGTGCCGCGCAGCCATTCCGAAACGCCCCAGCAGGCGCCGAGCGCGAGCGACAGGGTCGCCGCGCCGCCGCCGATCCGGCGGGTCGTCCACCAGGCGCCCAGCGCGGCCAGGCCTGGAAAGACGGCGAGGTAGAGCGACAGCAGCAGCACCGCGATCCAGCCGAGCCAGCCCGGCATCTTGGCCTGGTAGGTGAAGGCGGTGGCGATCCAGTCCAGCCCGAGCACGAACTGGCCGAGCCCGAAGCCCCAGCCGATCGCGAACGCGGCGCGCGCGCGCGGGCTGCGGGCCTGGATCAGCAGCGCCAGCCCGGCATAGCCGATCAGCGCGAGCGGCCAGATGCCGAAGGGCTGGAAGCCGAAGGCGACGAGCAGGCCAAGGGCCACGGCCGAGAAGAACGGTGCCATGGCGGGCGCGGTAGAGGCTCGGCGCGACGCTGGCTAGAGAGTCTTGTCGGATCGGCGCGGCCGGTGCCGTCAATAGGCGTTGCGGTGCAGCACCACGCGCGCGGTCGCGAGCAGGATGGAGATGTCGCGCCAGAGGGTCCATCCGTTGAGATAGTCGAGATCGGCCTGGAGCCGGTAGGTGAGGTCGGAGGTGAGGTGGGTGGCGCCGCGGAAGCCGCGGACCTGGGCGAGACCGGTGATGCCGGGCTTGGTGGCGTGGCGGTGCCAGTAGCGCTGATCGACTTCCCAGAAGAGCTTGTCGCCGGCGAGGCTGCCGAGTGCGTGGGGGCGGGGCCCGACGATCGACATGTCGCCTTTGAGGACGTTGAGCAGCTGGGGGAGTTCGTCGATCGAGGTGGCGCGGATGATGCGGCCGACGCGGGTGACGCGGGCATCGCCGCGCGCGGTCGACTGGGCGCCGGCGACATCGCACAATTCGGCCCGCATCGAGCGGAACTTGTACATGGGGAAGAGGCGGTTGCCGCGTCCGAGCCGGGGCTGGACGAAGAAGATGGGTCCGCTGCTCTCGAGCTTGACGGCGAGCGCGGTGAGCGCGAGCAGCGGCGCGAGCACGGTGAGTGCTGCGATCGAGAGGAAGAGATCGAGGCCGCGTTTGAGCGCGCGGTGGCGCAGGCTGAGCGGGCCGACCGAGACGATCAGCGTGGGCGCGTTGGCGAAGCGGCTGGCGCCGAGCGAGCCGAGGCCGCTGAGTTCGGGGGTGACGATCTCGCCGCGGATATTGGCGCCCTTGAGCACGGCGGCCCAGGCGGCGCGGCGATGTTCGGGGCAGGCGACGACGACGCGGTCGGCGCGCTTGAGGAGCCGGCCGACGCGATCGAGCGCGTGCGGATCGGCGACATCGGGGTTGAGCGCGAGCGCGGCGGCATCGACGGCGACGGCATGGGGGCCGGGCTCGAGCGCGACGCCATCGGTGACGAGCAGCGTGGCGAAGGGATCGCCCGCGAACAGCATCGGCCCGAAGCGGTGGAGCGCGTAGCGCAGCGCGAAGATCCACAAGGCCGCGAGCGCGGTGCCGATGGTGAACACCTCGCGCGACAGATGCGTGCCGGCGCGCAGATAGAAGGCGACGAACAGGATCGCGCCGACCGCGCCGCCCAGCGAGGTGAGCGCGCGGTGCGCGGCATGGCGCCAGCGGTTGAACAGATCGGACGAGTAGACATTGCGGTTGATCGCCACCGCCAGATAGAGCGGCAGCAGCAGCGCCGCATTGTTCACCCCGGCGGCTTGATCCGCCAGGCCGAAGCGCAAGAGATTGGCCAGCGCGAACGCCGCCACCACGCCCACACAGTCCAGCCCCAGCAGAAGCGCGTAGAGGCGGATTCGGAAGCGCCCCTTGTCGCGCGCGAGCACGGTATCGGTCTCGAGCGGAGGCAGGTTGGCCGCCAGCGCGGCGCGCGCGACCGCCACGGCGTCCGGATCCCCATACGGATCCGCCTCGGTGCCACTGTCCAGGTCCATCTCCTCCCCCGCTGCTTTATAGGTCCGAGCAGGTTAATCTTTGCTCTAGACCTTCCGGATCGCGGGTCCAGCGGGCTTGGCGCGGCTTTGTGCCGGAATGGCATGGCGACGGGCTCAGCCGAGCGCGAGATCATCCTTCAGCAGATCCTCGGGCCGCAGCCGCAGCCGTCGCATCTGCGCGCGCACCTGTGGCCAGGTATGGCGGAGGAAATGGGCGCGTTCCTGCGCGCGCAGCCGCTCCGCCGCGCCGAGTGCTACGAACATGCCGATGCCGCGCCGCACCACCACCAGCCCTTCGTCCTGGAAGCTCTGATAGGCGCGCGCCACCGTCAGCGGATTGGCGCCCTGCTCGGCGGCGAAGGCGCGCACCGAAGGCAGGGCGTCGCCATCGCCGTAGCGGCCCTCGAGGATCGCCTCGGCGATGCTGTCGCGCAGACGGATATAGACGGGACGATCATCGCTGGCCATGCTGCGGTACCGTAGTAACACAGCACGGCGCGTCAAGCCTCGGCGTCAGAAGTGGCTGACGATCGCGTCATAGTCGGGGCGGGGCCGCTCCTCCAGCGGGCGCGCGGGGGTGCCGAGGAAGAAATAGCCAGCGATTCGCGCGCCGGGATGGCCGAGCCCCTCGGCCACGCCGGGCCCGTAGGAGGGCCAGCCGGTGAGCCAGCCGCCGGCAAAGCCTTCGGCATGGGCGGCGGTGAGCAGCATCATGCCCGCCGCGCCCGCCGAAAGCTCCTGTTCCCAGAGCGGGATCGCGCTCGCCGGCGCGGGGGTGGAAAGCAGCGCCACCAGCACCGGCGCCTGATGGGCGAACTGGTCCAGCGCCTCAAGCTCGCGCGGCGCGGCGTCGGGCTTGTCGGCGCGGTAGCATTGCTTGAGCAGCGCCGCGAAGGCGTCGCGCCGATCGGCGCCGATCACCACCAGCCGCCAGGGCGCCAGCTTGCCATGATCGGGCACGCGCATCGCCGCGGCGAGGATGCGCCGCAGCTGCGCGGCGTCGGGGCCGGGGGCGACGAGATCGCGCGGCTTGGCGGAGCGGCGGCTGGCGACGAGACTCGCCGGCGAGGAGAGATCGTTGAACATGGCGCGCGCTGTACCGGCTGGCGCGCGGCGAAGAAAGCGCACGGGCGCGCAAAGCCGTTGACGGGAGGGGCACCGCGCTGGTTCACTCGCACCTGCAACATAAAAAGGGGCGATGGCGATGAGCAGAGCAGTTCGGGGCATGATGCTGGCGATCACCATGGCGGCGGCGATCCCGGCCGGCGCCGGCGCGGCGGAGGTGACGCGCCGCTACACGGGAAGCTTTCCGATCGCGGCGAGCGTGCGGGCGCCCGCCGGCAGCGACATCGTCTGGGTCAGCGGCGCGCTCGCCAGCCCGCCCGATCCCGCGCATCCCGATCAGCTCGGCAATACCGAGCAGCAGACCCTGTCGGTGCTCACCAAGCTGGCGGACAGCCTCAAGGCCGAGGGGCTCGGCCTGGGCGACGTGACGATGATGCGGGTCTATATGGTCGGCGATCCCGCGCTTGGCGGGAAGATGGACTTCAAGGGCATGATGGCGAGCTATTCCAAGTTCTTCGGAACCGCCGCCCAGCCCAACAAACCGGCGCGCGTGGCGATGCAGGTGGCCGCGCTGGTCACGCCCGGCGCGCTGGTGGAAATCGAGGTCCAGGCCGCCCGTCCGCCCAGCCGCTGAGCGGCCGCGCCGCGCCGCCGGTCCTGGTCCGGCGGCGCGGGCGGACTATGCGTGGAGCCCGGCCCGGCCTCAATGCGCCTGGAGCGGCGCCTTGGCGGCGACGGCGGCGCCAGCGCGCGCGGCCTTGACCATGTCCGGCGTGACCGGCGGCGCGTGATTGCCCCAGGCGCTCCGCGCATAGCTGAGCGCGGCGGCGATCTGCGCGTCGGTAAGATCGTCGCGGAAGGTCGGCATGCCGGCGCGGCCGTTGAGCACCACCGCGATCGGCTTTTCGGCCGGCCCGGTGACGAAGCCATTGCCCGCCAGCGCGGGAAAGGCGCCGGCGATGCCCTTGCCGTCCGCCTGGTGGCAGGCCGCGCAATTGTCGGCAAAGGCCTGGGCGGGCGTGGGGGCGTCGGGCGCCTGGGCGAGCAAGGCGGCGGGCGCCACGGCCAGCATCGGCCAGGCGGCGCGCAAAGCGGAGCGAAAGCGCATGCCGATCATCCTTTCATCGCGCGGGCGTGGAGCTGGGCGATCTGCTGCCAGGCGCTCTCGATCGCGCCCGCCTGCCAGCCGCCGATATAGCTCATATGCTCGCCCGCCAGCCAGATTCGCCGGTCGGGCTGGCAAAGCACGGGATAGGCGGTGGCGCGCGCCTCGTCGCTCCACATCGCCCAGCCCCCCAAATTATATTTCACCCGGTGCCAGGCCACCGAGAAGCTGCTCTCGAAGCTGTCGCGATATTCCGGGAAGATCTTCTGGCCGAACTCGACCGCGAAGGCGGCGCGCTCCGCCGGGCTCTTGGCGCTGATCTTCGCGGCGTTGGCCATGAAGTTGTAATAGCCGAGCAGCACGCCCTTGCGTCCCTGCCAGCCGGTGGAGGGCAGGGCGATCGACATGATGTCGGGATTGTCGGTGTAGACATGCCCGCCATAGATCATGTGATCCTCCTCCCAGAAGCGCCGCTTCATCTGGAGGCCGATCTTCCCGACCGGCGCATAGGCCGCCTGGGCCATGGCGGTCTTGAAGGCGGGGCTGAAGTCCGAGTCGATCGTCTTCAGCACCGAAAGCGGGATTGTGCAGACGCACCAGTCGGCGGTCAGCGTCTCGCGCTGGCCGCCGGGGCCGAGCACGTCCACCATCACCGCGTCGGGCGACTGGCGGATGCGCTGCACCTCGGTCGAATAGCGGATCACGCGCGGCGGGATCGCGCGCGCCATCGCCTTGGGGATCTGCTCCATGCCGTTGACGGGCTGGAACATGGTGCGCTGCTGATCCCACAGCGTCACCGAATGGAGCGCCTGCCAGCTGCCGGCCTGGAGCAGATCGGTCAGCCTATAGGGGGTGGAGGCGCGGCCCGGCCCGGGATCGGTGCCGGCGCCGGGCAGCACGTCGAAGCCCCGGCCCTCGGTGCCGGAATAGCGGAGATCCTTGGGGGACAGATAGCCGGAGGAGACGAGATACGCGACGAAACGCTCGCGATCGTCCGCGCTCAGCTGCTGGTCCAGCGCGCCCTGGCGGGTCAGCTTGGCGAGGATTTCGGAGGTATAGCCGCCCAGATCGGCCGCGATCTCGCCCTTGCGCACCGGCCGCCCCGCGAGCGGGCCGTGGCCCTTCTCGAAATAGAGATAGCTGGCGTCGTTATCATTGTTGAACAGCTCGAGCGGGACGCCCAGGCTGCGCGTGTAATGGAGCGTCGAGCGGTGGTGGTAGGGGATCCGCCACGGGCCGTGGTTGATATAGAGCCCCTCGTCGAATTGGCAGGTCTGCGGGGTGCCGCCCAGCTCGGTCAGCTGAAAGCCGCGCCGCGCGGTCTGCGCGCGTCCGCCGGGGAAGGCGCGCGCCTCGATCAGCGTCACGTCATAGCCGGCGCGGCCAAGCTCCAGCGCGGAGACGAGCCCGGCCTCGCCGCCGCCCAGCACCAGCACGCGCCGCTTGGCGGGCTGTCCGGTGAGGCGGGGCGGTTCCGCCTGGGCCGAGCCGATGCCGAAGCCGAGCGCGTCCATGCCCGCCAGCAGCATGGCGGTGCCGCCCATGGCGGCCATGCGCTCAAGCAGGGTCCGCCGCGTGAAGCCACCCGGCTCCGCACGCTTATTCTCCATTTTCCCTTGCCCCATTTGCTTTTATGTCCCGACACCCAAGGTGCCGTGATACTTTTATTACGCAAGCGCTGATTGTGCATGGGCGAGAAAAAATTGCGGCGGTGCGGCACGGAAGCCGCGCTTGGAGGTCGTGCGTTGGGATTGGGAGAGGAGATGATGATGGCGTCCAAGCCCCCCACCGAGCTGCCGCCCGAGATGCCCGACGCGCCGCCGCCCGATGCCGATGCGCCGCATCCGCCGCGGCCGGACCAGCCGCTGCCCGATGGCGCCCCCGATCCGTGGCGCGAGGGGCCATGAGCCGCGCTTTGGTAAGCGCTTGGTAAGGACGATGCTTTAACGAGTAGCTGAGAAGGTTACGAGTGAGCGTGCGAGCATGTCCATAAAGACATCGATCGAGGTCGAACGCGCCGAGCGAATCAAGATCGGCCGCCGCGGCACGGTGCGCGAGCGGACGCGAGTCGCGAGCGACGTCGCCGTGATCGACCTATCCACCACCGGCGTCCGCTTCACCGCGGAACCGCCGCTGGAAATCGGCGCGCTGGTGAGCCTCGGCATCCCCGGGCTCGGCATGCAGGCGGCGCGCGTGATGCGCGTCAACGGCATCGAACATGGCGCCGCCTTCCTCATGCCGATCAGCGCCGAGGATGTGGTGCGCGCCGGCATCGCCGAAACCGTGGCGGAGGGCAATTTCCCCCAGATGCGGGATCGCATCCGCACCCAGGAGGCGATCGCCTACAACCGCCGCGCGACCGATCGCGAGATCCCGGAAGAGAAGCCGGGCTCGTTGCTCGGCAAGATGCGCGGCCTGTTCAAGCGCTGAGCCCGCAGCCTGCATGAAATGGCGCCCCGGCCCATGGGGACGGGCCGGGGCGCCAGTTTTCTTCGCGTCCATCGCGGCGGGTCGAACCGGCGGCGGGGCTTTGGGGGATGGCCGGCGCGCCCTGTGGACCCCTTCCGTCTAGGCGATTCGCGCCGGCTCCGAATTCACATGCGTTGGCGCGCCGGCCGCTTTGATCGTCAGGCTGGCACGCGCTGTGGCGTCGTTTCTGCCAGCTCGCGCGCGAACCAGGCGCAGGTGCGCTCCAGCCCGTCCCGCAGGCCGACGCGCGGCTGCCAGCCCAGCAAGGCCGTGGCGCGGTCGATATCGGGCCGGCGGCGGCGCGGATCGTCGATCGGCAGCGGCATATGGACGATGGGCGCGCGGCTTCCGGTCAGGTCCAGCACCTCGGCGAGCAACTCGCTCACCGTCAGCTCCACCGGATTGCCCAGATTGACGGGATCGAGCCCCACCGTCTCGCTCTCCATCAGCCGCATCAGCCCGTCGACCATGTCGGAGACGTAGCAGAAGCTGCGCGTTTGGCTGCCATCGCCATAGATGGTGATCTCGCGGCCCGACAGAGCCTGGCAGATGAGGTTGGACACCACCCGGCCGTCATCGGGGTGCATTTGCGGGCCATAGGTGTTGAAGATGCGCGCCACGCGCACCTCGGCGCGCCCCAGCCGCGCATAATCGAACGCCATGGCCTCGGCGGCGCGCTTGCCCTCGTCATAGCAGGCACGCGGGCCGGTGCAGTTCACCCAGCCGCGATAGCCCTCGCGCTGCGGATGGACTTCCGGATCGCCATAGACCTCGCTGGTGGAGCTGAGCAGAAAGCGCGCGCTCGAGGCTTCGGCGAGTCGCAGCAGATGGTGCGAGCCGACCACGTTGGTGAGCATGGTATGCTCGGGATCGGCCTGATATTGCGGCGGCGAAGCCGCGCAGGCGAGATTGTAGATGCGGCGGAAGCGGGCGGTGCGCTCGGTCACGCTCGCCGGCAGCGGGGCGACCACATCGGCCTCGATGAACTCGAAGCGCGGATCGCTACTCAGCCCTTCCAGATTCTGGGCGCGCCCGGTCTGGAGATTGTCGAGACAGACGACGGAATGACCCTGATCCAGCAGGGCGCGGCACAGGTGCGAACCGATGAAGCCGGCGCCGCCGGCGACAAGGATCAGGTCGCTTTGGGGGTTGAGCATCCGCTACTCCTCTAACGTGCCAGCACGAGCGGGCCGGCGGCCTTTTTGGCCGTTGCTTGGCTAAGATGATCGTCGAGTTCGGCGGCGCGGTGGGCGGCGGTGTGAGCCGCCATCACCCGCGCCCGCGCCGCGCGGCCGAGCGCCTCGGCATCGCCGGCGAGCGCGGCTTCCACCTCCGCGCCGCTCCGCGCCAGGATGATCTCGGCGTCGGGGGTGAAGAGCTGCTCGATCCCGTCCCAGATGTCGGAGATGATCGGCGTGCCGCACGCCGCCGCCTCGAACAGGCGCACCGAGGGCGACCAGCCGGCCGCGATCATGTCCGCCCGCGTGACGTTGAGCGTGAAGCGCGAGGCGCCGTAAAAGGCCGCATGCTCGGCGGGCGGCAGATGCTCGATCCGCGCCACATTGTCCGGCCAGTCTATGTCGGACGGATATTGCGGCCCGGCCACCACGCAGCGCAGCCCCGGATTGGCGCGCGCCGGCGCGATCAGCAGCCGCTCAAGCGTCGGCTGGCGATCGGGGCTGTAGGTGCCGAGATAGGAGAGATCCCAGAGCTTGCGCGTGCCGGGCGCCGGCGGCGGATAGAGCGCCGGATCGACCGAGCAATAGAGCGCGCGCGCCGCCGGGGCGCCGAACTCCGCCTCGATCCGCGCCAAAGTGGGGCCGCCGGTGAAGGAAAAATAGATATCGAAGCCGGGAATGGTCTCGGGTGCGATATATTCGGTGTCGCCGCGCGCCAGCTTGGCGAGCGTGACGGGCGTGTCGATATCGTAGAAGGCGGTGACGCCCTCGGCCCATTGCTGCACCAGACCGGCGACGGCGACGCCTTCGGGCACATAGGAGCCGACGATCACCGCATCCGCGCCCGCGATCTCGCGCCGCCAGTCCGCCAGATCGCCCAGGCTGTCATAGAAGGCGAGCTGGCAATAGTCCGGATCGGCGAGATCGCGCTGGCTCGCATACCAGGGCTTGTCGCGCTCGAGGAACAGGATGTCGTGGCCGCGCGCGGCGAAGGCCTTGAGCAGTGCGCGGAAGGTGGTGGCGTGGCCATTGCCCCAGGAGGAGGACAAAGTGAGCCCGAGAACGACGAGCCTCATGCCGGCACCGCCTGGCGCGCGGCATGTTCGCGCAGCAAGGCATCCACCTGGGCGGCGCGCAGATCATAGCTGTGCTCGGCAAGCACCCGCGCCCGCGCGGCGGCGCCGATCGCGGCGGCGCGCTCGGCGGTGAGCCCGGCGAGGTGATCGGCCACGTCCTGCCCGTCGCGCGCCACCAGCACCTCGACATCCGGCGTCAGGAACATCTCGATCCCCTCCCATTGATCGGTGATGAGGCAGGCGGCCGCCCCCGCCGCCTCGAACACGCGCGTCGCCGGCGAGAAGCCGATATGCGCCATGCTGTCGCGCGCGACGTTCAGCACCGCGCGCGGCGTGCAGTTGAAGGCATTGTGTTCGGCCGTGTAGACATGGCCGCGATGCCGGACATTGGCGGGCATCGCCTTGCTCTCCCAGCCATTGCCGCCGATCAGAAAGGCGCGGTCGGGAAGCGCGGCGGCGGCCTTGAGGAAGAATTCCTCCACCCGAGCCTCGCGGTCGGGCAGCCGGTTGCCGAGAAAGGCGAGATCGCACGCGAAGCGCGGATCCGGCGGCACCGGGAAATGGGTGGTCGGATCCAGCGCGTTGTAGATCGGCACGCAGCGCGCGGCGCCGAACGCCTCATAGGCGCGGATCACCGGCGGGCCGCCGCCATAGGTGAGCACCAGATCGAGATCGGCGAGCCGGCGCCGCACCGGATGGCTGGGATCGGCGCGCATCTCGTCCAGGGTGGCGGCGGCGTCGACATCCCAGAAGATGCGCAGCGCATGGGGCGCCGCCTCGGCGACGATCCCGTCCAGCAGCTCGGCGTCGAACACGCCGACGCCATTGGCCTTCACCACCACATCGGCATCGCCGGCCTCCGCCAGCACGCCGCGCAGCCCTTCCTCCGTCGCGGGATAGACGGTGACCTGCGCCCATTCGGGGGGATCGATATCGCGATGCTTCTGGCGATCGAAGGCATCGGGTTCGTAGAAGCGGATGGCGTGGCCGTGCAGCGCGAGGTTGCGCAGGATGCCGCGATAATAGGTGGCCGCGCCGTTCCAGTAGGACGACAACAGGCTCGATCCGTAGAAGGCGATCTTCATGCGGCGGGCTCCAGGACGGGGCTGCGGAGGCGATCGACGATGGCGAGCAGCTCGTCGACCCGGTGCGCGCAGCTATGGCGGGTTCGGATGGTCTCGAGCCCGGCGCGCACCAGCGCGGCGCGGGCGTCCGCATCGTCGCGGATCAGGCGCAGCGCATCGGCCATCTGATCGGGGCGGTCGACCATGAGGAAATCCTGGCCGACGCGGAACAGCCCCTCGGCATCGTTCCAGGGCGCCGAGACCAGCGGAATGCCGCAGGCCAGCGCCTCGAACACGCGGATGGTGGGGATGCCGGGCAGGATGGTGGCGTAGAAGCGGCGCGGCACGTGCACCGTGGCGCGGTGGCGGGCGAACAGGCGCGGCGCGGCGGCGTTGGGCGCCCAGCCATGATAGCGCGCGCCATGCCGGGCGAGCAGCGCCTGCGCCGCCTCCGGATAGCGCACGCCATATATGTCGAGCGCGAGGCCGCACGCCTCGGCGGGGCGGAACAGATAGGATTCGAGTTCCTCGGTGCGCTCGCCATCGCCCCAATTGCCGATCCAGATCAGCCCCTCGCGCGGCCCTTCGGTTTCGGGCGGGTGGAAGCGGCGCAGGTCCGCCGCCTCGTGCCAAGTCCAGACGCGCGCGCCCCAGCCCCAGCCGCGATAGACTTCGGACAGCGTCTCGCCAAAGGCGAGCACCCCGTCATAGGCGGCCAGATCATAGGCGCGCATCTCGTCCGGCGCGCTCACGGCGCGGTGGTGCGTATCGTGGAAGAGCAGCGTGAAGCGGCCGCCGCGCGCGCGGGCGCGGCCGATCGCGGCGACCAGCGCGGGCGGGTTCCACTCATGCACCAGCACGAGATCGGCGTCCTCGATCAGCGGCACGGGATCGGCCTCGGCGTCGATCTCGGTCGATCCCAACTCGGGATAGGCCTGGCGATAGGCGGTAAGCCCTTCCTCGCCATGATCGCCCAGCAGATTGGCGAGGCTCCAGGCGCCGGCGGGCTCGTAGACGCGCACATCATGGCCGCGCGCGACCAGCTCGCTCGCCACGCCGCGCAGGAAATGCGCATTGCCATGATTCCAGCACGAGGCCAGCGAGTGGGTGAAATAGACGATCCTCATGCGGCGGCGGCCCGGGCGCGGGTGGGGAGGAGCCCGCGGATCAGCGCCGCCATGCCCGCCGCCATCGCCGCCGGCGTGTAGCGGCCGGCGGCGGCGCGTGCCGCCTCGCCGGCCTCGACGCGATGGCGATCGTCGCCGATCAGCGAGTCGATCGCGGCCACGAAGCCGTCCTCGTCGTGCGGATCGACGAACAGCGCGGCCCCGCTCCACAGCTCGCGGAAGGTCGGGATGTCCGACAGCACCAGCGCGCAGCCCGCCGCCGCCGCCTCCAGCACCGCCAGGCCGAAGGGCTCGAACGTCGCCGCCGAGACGAAGATGGGGCGCGGCGCCAGCCGCGCGGCGATGCCCGCCTCGTCGAGCAGACCGAGCGGGTGAAGATGCTGGAGCGTGATCGTCTCGCCATGCGGGCCGATCGCCGCGCCGGCGGCGTGGAAGGGCACCGCCAGCCGCGCGGCCACGGCATCCAGCGTGCGGGCATTCTTGACCTCGTCCCACAGCCGTCCGGCGGTGAAGACGCAATCGTGCCGCGCGCCCGGCACCACGCGCAGCGGACGCCGGCCATTCGGCACGGTGGCGGGGCGGGGAAGATCATAATGGCGCGCGACGATCGCGCCATAGGCGGCGCTGGGCGCGACGACGCGATCGGCGCGCGCGAGGCCCCGCGCGGTCAGCCGCTCATGCCAGCGATAGGCGGGGCTGAGCGGGGTGGCGCGGGCGGCCGCCCACCAGGTGGCGACGCAGCCATGCGTCACCGCCACCACCGGGCAGGGGAAGCGCGCCTCGGCGAGCAGGGTCGGCATGTTGAGCTGGACGATATCGACCCGCTCCGCCGCCGCGAGCGCGGCCACCGCCTCGCCGGCGGCGAGCACCGGCGTCGGTCCGTCGCACAGCCAGTCGAGCGGCAGGCCGGTTTCGATCAGGCGGATGTCGCCGAGTTCGGCGCGCTGCCCGGGCGTCGGGGCGGGCCCGAGCAGGGCGATCACCGTCTCGATGCCGAGCGGGCGCAGCGCGCGCGCGAGGTCGGCGGCATATTGCCACACCCCGCCGACCGCATCCGCCGTCATCAGCAGGCGCAGCGGGCGCCGGCTCATGATACCGCCTCGAGCCCGGCCAGGCTGTGGCCGCGCTCTTCGGCCAGCCAGCGCGCCAGCCCTTCCACGCCGTCGCGCCAGGGACGCTTGGCGGGCAGGCCGAGCGCCGCATCCACCGCGCGCGTATCGGCGACGAAATAACGCTGGTCGCCGGCCCGCCAGTCGGACCAGTCGAGCGTCACCGGGCGGCCGATCAGCGCGCCGATATGCGCGATCAGCGCGCGCAGGCTGATCGCGTTGGCCGGGCCCCCGCCAAGGTTGAAGGCGCGGCCCTTCACCGTCTCGATCTCGCGCCACGCGCCGAGATAGGCCGCCACGGCATCGCCGACGTCGAGAATGTCGCGCACCTGATAGCCATCGCCGTACAGGGTGATGGGCCGGCCCTCCAGCGCCCGGATCAGAAAATGGGCGACCCAGCCCTGATCCTCGGTGCCCATCTGGCGCTGGCCATAGATGCAGCTCATCCGCAGCACCGTCGCCGGCAGATCATAGCTGCGCGCATAGTCCAGCACATATTGATCGGCCGCGCCCTTGGAACAGCCATAGGGCGTATGGAAATCCAGCGGCCGCGCCTCGCCGATGCCGTGCGCGCGCACCGCCGCGTCGACCGGCACATAGGCCTCGCCCTCGCGGGCGAAATCGAGATCGGCGAGATCGCCATATACCTTGTTGGTCGAGGCGAAGACGAGCGGGACGCGACGGCCGGTGGCGCGGATCGCCTCGAGCAGATCGAAGGTGCCGGCGATGTTGATCTCGAAATCGTCGCGCGGGTCGGTGAGGCTGGTCGTCACCGCCACCTGTGCGGCGAGGTGGAAAACGGCCTCGGCCTCCGCCACGGCCGAGGCCAGCGCCGCGCGATCGCGCAGATCGGCGATGCGCGCATCGATCCGATCGCCATGGCGCGCCTGCAGCCAGGCAAGGTTGCGCTCCACCCCGGCGCGGGCGAGCGCATCATACACGATCACCCGGTGCCCCGCGGCGGCGAGCGCGTCCGCCAGGTTGGAGCCGATAAAGCCCGCGCCGCCCGTGACGAGGATCGCGCCGCCGCTCACGCCACCAGCCCCCGGGCCTCGAGTTCGGCCCGCGCCGAATGGACGCGATCCTCGGCGGTCTGCTCGGCCACCCATTCCGCCAGCTCGGCCAGACCGGCCTCGAAATCCTGCCGCGCCTCGAAGCCGATCGCCTCGCGCGCGCGGCCGGTGTCGCAGAAGCAATGGCGGATGTCGCCGATCCGGGCCTTGCCGACGATTTCCGGCTCGATCTGGTTCTTGCCCATGGCGCGGGCCAGCGCGCGGGCGACCTCGGTCACGCTGCGATCGGTGCCCGAGCCGATATTGAAGGTGCCGCCGGCCGCGCCGGGAAGCTCCAGCGCATCGGCGAAGGCGCGGGCGACATCGGTGACATGGACGAAGTCGCGCCGCTGTTCGCCATCCTCGAAGATCATCGGCTGCTGGCCGTTGAGCAGGCGCGCCGCGAAGATCGCCAGCACGCCGGTATAGGGGTTGGACAGCGCCTGGCCCGGGCCATAGACGTTGAACAGCCGCAGGCACACGCCCTCGATGCCATAGGGGGCGGCGAGGATGTGGGTGGTGCGCTCCTGCACATATTTGTTGAGCGCGTAGATCGAGGCGAGGTTGGGCCGCTTCCATTCCGGCGTCGCCACCGGGGCGAGCGGCCGGCCCTGTGCGTCAACCGGCTCCCAGTTGCGCTGGCCGTCGCGCAGCGTCGTGCGCTCGGCGGTTTCCACCAGCGCGCCATCCTGGTCGCGATACAGGCCCTCGCCATAGATGCTCATCGACGAGGCGGTGACCACGCGCCGCACCGGCCGCTGGATCAGCTTTTCGAACAGCACCGCCGTGCCGACATCATTGACCGAGGTATAGCGCTCCACCTCGTACATGGATTGGCCGACGCCGACCTCGGCGGCGAGGTGCACGACGCTGTCGATCCCCTCGAGCGCGCGCGCCACCGCCGCGCCGTCGCGCACATCGGCGCGGATCAGCTCGACATCCTCGTGCAGCATCGCCGGACGGTCGATCTGGCCATGAACCTGTTCGATGAGGCTATCGAGCACGCGGACCTGATGGCCCCGCCGCATCAGCTCGTCGGCCACGAACCGGCCGATAAATCCCGCCCCGCCGGTGATGAGTACCCGCTCCATGTGCCCTCCGCAAAGCTCATCCCGCCGCGATGCCGAAAGGCATCGCAACATAGATCAATTATTGTGATTAACGTAGATCAATTGACTGGGTAATCGTGTGGAAACAGAGAGTAAGAAGCCATCCTTCTTCATCTTTGTTCCCCTTCTTCGGGTGAACGGAGGGATTTTACCGACCGGTGGAGGGAACGCCGGGCCTATCTCGGGGTTACCAGCTTCTATGTTGATGCTTTTCCTGCCTGTCTCGCGCCGGTGAGCGCGCTCGTCCACCTGATCCGCCATGCCCGCCACGCCGAACTGGGCGATGTGCTGAGCGGCCGATCCGATATCGGCCTCAGCCCGGAAGGGCGGCATCAGGCCGAGGCGCTGGGCCGCTGGGCCGCGGCCCGCCCGATCGGCGCGGTGTTCTCCAGCCCCCGGCGCCGCGCCTGCGAAACAGCGGGCGCGCTGGGCCTGCCGGTTTCGGTGGACGAGCGGCTGGACGAGATCGATTTCGGGCTCTGGACGGGGCGGCCCTTCGCCCAGCTTGCCGCTGATCCCGATTGGACCCGCTGGAACGAAGCGCGCGAGGCGGCCCGGCCGCCCGAGGGAGAGACGATGGCGGCGGCGACGGCGCGCGCGGTCGCCTGTGTCGAGGCGCGCTCGGCGGCCGCCACGCCGGGCCCGGTGGTGCTGGTGAGCCATTGCGACATCATCCGCGGCGTCGTCGCGCATTATCTCGGCCTGTCGCTGGATCGGCTGCTCGCCTTCGATGTCGATCCCGCATCGGTGACGACGCTGTCGGTGGGCGGCTGGGGCGGGCGGCTGGTCCAGCTCAACGAGCGGCCGGCATGAGCGACCGCGAACCGGCCGATGCGGCGCGCGAGCGCCTGCGCGACGAGGTGGCGGCGCTGGCCCCGTGGTTCCACAATATCGATCTGGGCGGCGTGCACACCGCGCCCGAGCATTTTCTGGGCGACTATCCCCGCTTCAAGTTTCAGCGCTTCGCCCATGCGCTGCCGGGCGATATGCGCGGGATGACGGTGCTCGATATCGGCTGCAACGCCGGCTTCTACGCGATGGAGATGGCGCGGCGCGGCGCGGACCGCGTGGTCGGCATCGACAGCGACGAGCGCTATCTGGCGCAGGGGCGGCTGGCGGCGCGCACGCTGGGGTTCGACGGAATCGAGTTCCGCAACCTGTCGGTCTATGATGTCGGCGCGCTCGGCGAGCGCTTCGATTTCGTCATCTTCATGGGCGTGCTCTACCATCTGCGCCATCCGCTGCTGGCGCTGGATCTGGTCCGCGAGCATGTCGCGGGTGACTGGATGCTGTTCCAGACGATGCAGCGCGGCGCCGAGACGGTCGCGCCGGTGCCCGAGGACCATCCCTTCCATACCCCCGGCACCTTCGACGAGCCGCCGCTCTTTTCCGAGCCCGGCTATCCGCGGATGCACTTCATCGAGCGGCATTATGCAGGCGACTGGACCAATTGGTGGGCGCCCAACCGCGCCTGCACCGAGGCGATGCTGCGCGCGGCCGGCTTCGCCATCACGGCGCGGCCGGAGGCGGAAGTCTATCTCTGCCGCGCCGCGCCGGTGCCGTTCGGCGACCTCATGCACGGCCCGATGGCGGCCTATCCCGCGAAAGGAGACGGCCGATGATCGAAGCCGCGATGATCTGGAACGAGCCCAACAACAAGTCGCACTGGGATCCGGCGCTGGATCCGGACTGGGCCATCTATGCCGATCATGTGATCCGCGCCGGGGCGGCGATCCGCGCGATCAATCCCGCGGTCACGCGCGTGCTCGGCGGCATGTCGCCGATCGATCCTTCCTGGCTGCAGCGCATGGAGCGCCACGGCGCGCTCGACGCGGTCGACGTGGTTGCCGTGCACGGCTTCCCGCTCGACTGGAATCTGTGGCCGATCCACGCCTGGCCGGACAAGATCGCCGAGATCGAGGCGGTGACCGACAAGCCCGTCTGGGTGACGGAAGTGGGCGTCGGCTCGTTCGGCGCGGAGGAGGTGCAGGTCTTCGGGCTCACGCGCACCGCCGAGCTGCTGATCGGGCGCGTGCCGCGCCTCTTCTGGTACTCGCTCTACGATCTTCCCATGGCCTGGGGTGCCGAGACGCGGCATCGCGAGGCCGAGGGCTCTTCCTATTACCGCCATTTCTACATGGGGCTGATCCGCGAGGATGGCACGCCCAAGCCGGCGCTGGACGACTATGCCCGCGTCGCCGGCGAGATGGGGCTGATGCAATGGTTCCACTATCAGGATCCCCGGCTCGACGAGGCGGTGGCGTGGATGAAGCGGCTCGGCACGCGCAAGCTGCGCACCGGCCTGTCCTGGGCGGACAGCTTCCGGCCCGATGCGATCGGCTGGTTCGATCGGCAGATGGAGGCGCTCGCCGATTTCGACGTGACCGTCACCTTCTGCTTCACGCCGGAACATCTCGGCGTCGCGCCGCACCATACCAGCTGCGCGCGCGAACCCCAGGCCTTCGCCGATTTCTGCGCCTGGATGATCGATCGTTATGCGCCGGCGCTGCCGGCGATCCGGGAGAGTATCGATGTTGTCGCCTGAGCGTCCGATCAACCTCGCCATTGTCGGGATCGGCAACTGCGCCAGCTCGCTGGTCCAGGGCATCGCGCATTATCGCAAGGGCGCCAACGAGATGGTGGGCCTGATGCATTGGGAGCTGGGCGGCTACCGGCCCAGCGACATCCGTGTCGTGGCGGGCTGGGACGTGGATGCGCGCAAGGTCGGGCGCGATGTCGCCGAGGCGATCTTCGCCGCGCCCAATTGCACCGCGCGCTTCTGCGAGGCGGTGCCCGAAACCGGCGCGCGGGTGCGCATGGGCCCGATCCTGGACGGCGTCGCCGAGCATATGGCGGAGTATCCGGAGGCGCAGAGCTTCGTCGCGGCCGATCTGCCCGAGCCGAGCCAGGCCGACGTGGTGGCGGCGCTGCGCGAGGCCGGCGCGGAGGTGATGATCAACTATCTGCCGGTAGGCTCGCAGCGCGCGACCGAATTCTACGCGGCCTGCGCGCTCGAGGCGGGGGTCGCCTTCGTCAACGCCATTCCCGTCTTCATCGCCAGCGATCCGGACTGGGCCGCGCGCTTCGAGGCGGCGGGCGTGCCGATCGTGGGCGACGATATCAAGGCGCAGCTCGGCGCCACCATCGTCCACCGCGTGCTCACCGATCTCTTCGCCAAGCGCGGGGTGAAGCTGGACCGCACCTACCAGCTCAATACCGGCGGCAATACCGACTTCCTCAACATGTCCAACCGGACCCGGCTGAAATCCAAGAAGATCAGCAAGACCGAGGCGGTGCAGGCGGTGGCGGCGGAACGGCTGCCCGATCCCGACGTGCATATCGGCCCGTCGGATTATGTCGCCTGGCAGAAGGACAATAAGGTCGCCTTCATCCGCATGGAAGGGCAGCTGTTCGGCGGCGTGCCGATGAATCTGGAGCTGCGCCTCTCGGTGGAGGACAGCCCCAATTCGGCGGGCGTGGCGATCGACATGATCCGCTGCGCCAAGCTCGCGCGCGATCGCGGCGCGGGCGGCGTCATAGGGGCGCCGTCGGCCTATTTCTGCAAGCATCCCGCCGAGCAGATGACCGACGACGCGGCCCATGCGGCGGTGCAGCGCTTCATCGCCGGCGACCAGCCATGAGGCTGTGCCGGAACGGCGCGGCGGCCCGCCGGGACGGGCCGCCGATCCGTCTCACTTCAGATGGGCGGAGATCAGCTTGTTCATCTCGAACATGCTGACCTGCTTCTTGCCGAACACTTTCTCGAGTTTGTCGTCGGCATCGATCTGACGCTTGTCCTTCTCGTTCTGGAGATTGTTCTTCTTGATATATTCCCAGATCTTGCTGACAACGTCGGTGCGCTTCAACGGATCGTTGCCCACCACCGCGCCGAGTTCCGGCGAGGGCTGTACCGTCTTGTGCGCGCCATCGGTCTTGGTGCTTCCCGCCATATCCCTGCTCCCGTTCTCTCGCGGTTGACGACCGGCTGGAAAGCGCAGGACGGGCAAATGGTTGCATTGAAAACTCAGGAGAATTCATGGACGCACCGGCAATGATGACGGCGGCCGTTCTGGTCGAGCCGGGGATGATCCGCCTCGATCGGGTGGCGCGACCGGAGCCGGGGCCCGGCCAGGTCCGCGTCCGGCTGGAGGGCTGCGGCGTGTGCGCGTCCAACCTCGAGCCCTGGGCCGGGCTGGAATGGCTGACCTATCCGCGCGAGCCGGGCGATCTCGGCCATGAGGGTTGGGGCGTGATCGACGCGATCGGGCCTGACGTGACCGGGCTCGCCCCGGGCGATCGCGTGGCGGCGCTGTCCTATCGCAGCTTTGCCGGCTTCGACGTGGCGGACGCCGACAAGGTGGCGCGGCTGCCGGAGGCGCTCGCCGGCCAGCCCTTTCCCGGCGAGCCGCTGGCCTGCGCCGTCAACATCTTCCGCCGCGCCGCGATCGAGCCGGGGCAGACGGTGGCGATCATCGGCATCGGCTTTCTCGGCGCGGTGCTGACGCGGCTGGCGAGCGCGGCGGGCGCGCGCGTCATCGCCATCTCGCGCCGCGAAAGCTCGCTCGCGCTCGCCCGGCATTATGGCGCCGCCGAAACGATCGTGATGGACGATCACTGGGCGATCATCGATCGCGTCAAGGCGCTGACCGGCGATGTGCTGTGCGCGCGCGTGATCGAGGCGGTGGGCAAGCAGTGGCCGCTCGATCTCGCCGGCGAGCTGGTGGGCTTTGGCGGCCGGCTGGTGATCGCCGGCTATCACCAGGACGGGCCGCGCCAGGTGAGCATGCAGATGTGGAACTGGAAGGGAATCGACGTGATCAATGCGCATGAGCGCGATCCCGCCGTGCAGATGGCCGGGCTGCGCGCGGCGATCGATCTGGTCGCCTCGGGCACGCTCGATCCGCGCCCGCTCTACACGCACGACTATCCCCTGGCGCAGCTCGGCGCCGCCCTGGATGCGACGCGCGACAAGCCCGGCGCCTTCGTCAAGGCGCTGGTGCGATGCTGAGCCGCCCCCGGATCGGCTTTCTCGGCACCGGCTGGATCGGCCGCCACCGCATGGAGGCGATGCTCGCCACCGGCGCGATCGAGGCGGTGGCGGTGGCGGACGGCGCGGACGAGGCGGCGGCGGCGGCGTGCGCGCTGGCGCCGTCCGCGCGGCGCTGCGCCTCGCTTGACGAGATGCTCGCGCTCGGGCTCGACGGGGTGGTGATCGCCACGCCCAGCGCGCTCCACGCCGGCCAGGCGATCGCCGCGCTGGAGGCCGGCTGCGCCGTCTTCTGCCAGAAGCCGCTCGGCCGTGACGCGGGCGAGGCGCGCCGCGTGATCGCCGCCGCGCGCGCGGCGGACCGGCTGCTTTCGGTCGATTTCTCCTATCGGCTCACCGCCGGCATGGTGGCGATCCGCGATCTGCTCGCGGCCGGAGCGCTCGGTCCGATCCATGCCGTGGATCTGGTGTTCCACAATGCCTATGGGCCGGACAAGCCGTGGTTCTACGATCGCAGCCAGGCGGGCGGCGGCTGTGTCATGGATCTTGGCGTGCATCTCGTCGATCTCGCGCTCTGGGCGCTGGACTTTCCCGCGGTCGAGGCGGTCGAGGCCGATCTGTTCAGCGGCGGCGCGCCGATCGCTAGCGACGCGGTCGAGGATCTCGCGCTCGCCACCTTGCGGCTCGCCGGCGGCACGGTGGTGCGGCTGGCCTGTTCGTGGCGGCTCCATGCCGGGCGCGACGCGGTGATCGCGGCGGAGTTTCAGGGGCGGCACGGCGGCGCCGCGCTGCGCAACGTCGACGGCTCCTTCTACGATTTCACCGCCGAGCATTTCACCGGCACAAGGGCGGATCGTCTCGCCGGTCCGCCCGATGCCTGGGGGGGGCGCGCGGCCGCGGCCTGGGCGGAGCGGATCGCCGCATCGCCGCGTTACGATGCGGATGCCGAGCATCTTGTCCAGGTGTCCGACACGCTCGATCGCATCTACGCGGCCGCCGGGATTTCGACAGCGGCGCTTTCCGCCGGACTCACGTGAAGGAATTGGCCATGCGCAGCGGACTCTTCCTCAAGCACCGCTCGGTCCGCGACGCCGATCCCGAGGACCAGCGCGCCTTCGATGCCGCCTTCACCGAAACCCGCCACCTCGCGCCGCGTCAGCGCGCGGTGGCGCGGGGCGAGCCGCTGGATCGGGCGCTGCTGCTGCTGGACGGGCTGGTGGCGCGGGTGATGGACGATCAGAAGGGCGAGCGGCAGATCGTGGGGCTGCACGTGCCCGGCGATTTCGTCGATCTGCACGGCTTTCCGCTCGGCTATATCGATCATGACGTGATCGCGATGACGGCGGTGACGGTGGCGATGATGCCGCACGCGCATCTCCGCCGCCTCGTCGCCACCCGGCCCGCGCTCACCACCGCGCTCTGGGCCAGCACGCTGCTGGATGCCGCCACCCATCGCGAATGGATATTCCGCATCGGCCGGCTCGATGCGGCGGGCCGCATCAGCCACATGTTCTGCGAGCTGGAGGCGCGGCTGCGCGCGGTCGGGCTCAGCGATGGCCGCCGCTTCGCCCTGGCGCTGAGCCAGATCGATATCGCCCAGGCGTGCGGGCTCACGCCGGTGCATGTCAACCGCACGCTCCGCAGCCTGCGTGAGGACGGGCTGCTGCTGTTCCGCAACGGCGAGGCCGAGCTGCTCGACGCCGAGCGGCTGCGGCAGATCGCCGAGTTCAATCCGCTCTACCTCTATCTAGACTCGGCATCGCTCGCGGCGGCGGGGGACTGAGGCGGCAGGCCGGCATCCTCGAAGGCGAGACCGCCCAGCGCCGCCCAGTCGCGCTCCGCGCCGCCGGTGTTGATCAGCCGCACGAAGCGGTCATGGATCAGGCCGGCGAGCGGCAGCGGCACCTTCAGCGCGCGGGCCGCCTCCAGCGCGAGGCCGACATCCTTGGCGCCGAGCGGGGCGGCGAAGCGGGCGGGGGTGAAGGCGCCGTCGGCGATGAGCGCGCCATAGGTCTTGTGGACGGGCGCGCCGAACAGCGTGTTGGTGAGCAGATCGAGATAGGCATGCGGATCGATGCCGCCACGCGCGCCCAGCGCCAGCGCCTCGCCCAAGGCCTCGATCGTCGAGGCGATCAGGAAATTGCCGCCGATCTTGGCGATGGTGGCGGCGCTGGGCTCGTCGCCGAGCAGGAAGCTGCGCTGGCCGATGGCATCGAACACGGGCTCGCAGGCGGCGAGCGCCTCGGGCGCCCCGGCGGCGACGACGAACAGCCGCGCCGCCTCCGCCGCATCGGGCCGGCCGAACACCGGCGCGGCGACGAAGCGCTGGCCGGCGGCGGCATGCGCCTCCGCCAGCGCCTTGGAACAGTCGAGCCCGATCGTGCTGGAGGAGATGTGGATGGCGCCCGGCGCGAGATGGGCGACGATCCCGTCCGGGCCCAGCGCCACCGCGCGAACCGCCGCATCATCGGCCAACATGGTGACGACGCACTCGCCCGTGCAGGCGCCGGCGATATCCTCGGCCACCCTGGCGCCCATCTCGGCCAGCGGCGCGGCCTTGTCGCGGCTGCGGTTGAACACGGTCAGATCATGGCCGGCGCGCACGAGATTGCTCGCCATGGCCGCGCCCATTCCGCCCAAGCCTATGAATCCGATATGCATGTCCAGTCTCCTCGGGCGCCCGGCCGCGACCGATCCATATCGCCGGCGCCGCCGCCCGGCCAGCCGCGCCGATCCCGCTGCGGCACCCCTTCGTCGTGCCGGGCGTTGGGCGGCGATGGTGGAAGCTCCGATGCGCGGCGACTCGTTCGTCGATAGCGGCACGCTCGTCCGCGAGGCGGGCGGCTTTGTTTTGCGGCGGGACAGCGGCGGCGCCGTGCTGCTCGAGCTGAACCGGCTGCCGGTCGATCATGTCGAGAAGAAAGTCTTCGTCACCGGGATTTATGTGGAGGCCGGCCGGGTCGAAGTGCGCGCGTTGCGACCCGCTTGAGACTTGAGGATTGTGCACTTGCAAAATGATCTTCGCAGATGCACAAGAAGCGTGCCTTTCAGGCATCCTCTCCTAAACTCCGGGCCGGCTCGCAAGGGTCGGCCTTTTTTTATGCGCCGAGGCGGGCCGCAGCGGCGATCCTGTTCAGCGCCGGTCGCGCCACCAGAGCAGCACCGCCAGCGCCACGCCGAGCCCGGTGCCCGCCACGACGCCGATCGAGGGTTGGCCCGAGAAGGTGCCGATCAACGCGCCGAGCACGGCGCCGAGCGCGATGAGAACGCCGCCGCCGCGCGACGACCGGGAAGGGCTGGCCATGCCCCGCTCTGCCATGGGCGAGGCGGCGATGCCAGCCGCGAAGGCGGCAAGAATGGTAAGCCGGCGCTTCACCCTTGTCCTCGGTCCGTCCTTAACCCCATCCGTGCGACCAAGGTGGCAGCGGGGAGACAAGACGTGGAACTCATCTTCATCGGTGATCGCGAAGCCTATGATCAGGCTTCCGCGCTGATTGAGCAATTCGGCCCCGGCGCGATCGGCGAGGCGCGCCAGCGGGCGGCGCGCAGCCGGGATTGGGGCAATTTCATCCATTACACGCGCTGGTGCCGCGTCGGCCGCACCATCCGCATGCTGGAGACGGCGGCGCCCTCGGGCACGGTGCACTAGCGCCGCCAGGCGCCGCGCGAGACGCTTTCCCCTTGCCGCATCAGGCTCTACTGTCGGGCCATGTCGTCCGCCGCCGCGCGGCTCAGCGCCTGGCGGGCGCGCGCCGCGATCACCCTCGCTTTGTGTCCGGCCGTGGCCCGGGGCGAGCAGCCCGGCATCGCCACGCCGCCGGCCGATGTGCTCGATCCCGGCTCGCCGCTGGCGCCGCTGCCGGATCTTGGGGTCGATTGGCCCGATCTCAGCCGGCCGGACGAGGCGGCGCCGCTGCTGGTGGCGCCCGGCCCGATCCCTACCCTGGCGCTGCCGCCGCCACCGCCCGCCGCGCCGGTGGCGAGCCGCGGCCGATCCGTGCCGGTCGGCGAGCAACGCTATACCATCCGGCTCGACGGGCTTGAGGATATTGGCGGCGGCGCGGCGCTGCGCACGCGCTTCGACGAGCTGTCGGTGCTCCATGCCGGGCTCGAAAAGCCCGCCAATGTCGCGCAGATCGATCGCCGCGCCCGCCAGGATGCGGGCCTGTTGCGCGAGCTGCTGCGTGCCGCCGGCTATTATGATGCCGAGGTCGACACCCGCGTCGCGCTGCCCACCGGTCCGGTGGCGGGGACGGCGCAGCGCCTCCAGGTGGCGCTGCTGGCCAGCCCGGGCCAGCGCTATGCCTTTGCCGAGGTGCATGTCAGCGGGCTTGCCGCGGCGGGCGAGGATGCCCCGGCGCTGCGTTCGGCGCTGGCGCTCAAGCCCGGCGATCCCGCCGATGCCGATCGCGTGAATGGCGGCATCGCCGCGCTTCGCGCCGCGCTCGGCGCGCGCGGCTATGCCTTCGCCGTCGTGGCCGATCCCGACATCACCATCAATCATGACACGCACCGCGCCACGCTCGCGCTGGCGGTGACGCCGGGCGCGCGGATGCGCATCGGCGCGATCCGGCTGGAGGGGCATCGCGTGTTCGGGCCGCGCCATGTCACGCGCATCTCCAGGCTCAAGCCGGGCGATCGCTACAATGCCGAGCGGCTCGACGATCTCCGCCGCGCGCTGGTGGCGACCGGCCTTGTGTCGGTGGTGCAGATCCGGCCGGTGCGCACGGCCGATCCGCAGGTGGTGGATCTCGCCGTGCGGCTCGAGCCGGCGCCCCCGCGCACCGTCGCGGCGGCGATCGGCTATGGCACGGGCGAGGGCGCCAGCGTCGAGCTTTCGTGGCAGCACCGCAATCTGCTCCCGCCCGAAGGCGCGGTGACCTTCCGCGGCAAGGCGGGCACGCAGGAACAGCTTGTCTCGGCGCAGCTGCGGCGCGGCAATTTCCGCCAGCGCGACCAGGTGTTCACGGCGCAGATCGCGGCCGATCACCAGAAGCGCCCGGCCTATGATGCCAACACCTTCAGCATCAGCGCGGGGATCGAGCGGCAGACCAACATCGTCTGGCAGAAGAAATGGACCTGGTCCTACGGCGTCGAGTTCGCGACATCGGACGAGCGCGACGTGATCGCCGCCACCGGCCAGCCGCGCCGGCGCACTTATTATATCGCCGCCGTGCCGACCAGCCTCGCCTATGACGGATCGGACGATCTGCTCAATCCCTCCTCGGGCTATCGGCTGGCGGCGCGCGTTTCGCCCGAATTGTCGCTCCAGGGCTCGGCCTTCGGCTATGCGCGGCTGCAGATCGATGGCTCGGCCTATCAGCCGCTGGGCGATCGCATCGTGCTGGCGGCGCGGGTGCGGCTCGGCTCGATCCAGGGCGCCAGCCGCGATCGCATCGCCCCCACCCGGCGCTTCTACGCGGGCGGCGGCGGCTCGGTGCGCGGCTTCGGCTATCAGCGGATCGGCCCGCGCGATGTCGACAATGATCCGATCGGTGGCCGCAGCCTTGCCGAGTTCGGCACCGAGGCGCGGTTCCGCTTCGGCAATTTCGGCATCGTGCCCTTTCTCGATGGCGGCAATCTCTATACGGCGGCGCTGCCGCGCTTCACCGGCTTCCGCTTCGGCACGGGGCTTGGCGTGCGCTATTATACGAGCTTCGGTCCGATCCGCGTCGATGTCGGCACACCCATCAACCGTCAGCCCGGCGACAGCCGCGTCGCCATCTATGTCTCGCTCGGCCAGGCCTTCTGATGGCTGAGCCGGACGCGAGCGCCGCTCCGGCGCCAGCGGCGCCGCCGCCCCGCGCGCGGCGGCGCTGGCCGGGGCGGCTGGCGCGCGCGCTCGCCGGGCTGGTGGCGCTGCTGGCGGCGCTCGTCGCCGTGATCGGCATTGGCGTGGACAGCGATGCCGGCCACCGCTTCATCGTCGATCGCATCGGCGAACTGCGCCCCTCCACCGGCCTGCGCATCCATATCGGCCGGATCGAGGGCTCGATCTGGCGCCATGCCCGGCTGCGCGACCTCCGCCTGTCCGATCCCCAGGGCCTGTTCCTCGAGGCACCGCTGGTGACGCTGGACTGGCGGCCGACGCGCTGGTTCGCGCATCGCCTCTATGTCGATCGCCTCGGCTCCGATCTGGTGATCCTCCGGCGCCTGCCCCGGCTGCGGCCCTCCGCCCATCCGCAGCCGCTGATACCCGGCTATCCCATCCATCTCGGCGCGGTCGATCTGCGGTTGCGGCTGGAGCCGCCGGTGGCGGGTGCGCGGCGGCTGGTGCGGCTGCGCGCGCGGGCGGATACCGCGCGGGGGCGGGCGCTGATCCATCTCGTCGCCGCCTCCACGGCGGGCGATCGCCTCGCCTTCAGGCTCGATACCGCGCCCGCGCAGGACCGGTTCGATCTGGACGGCCGGCTCACCGCGCCCGCGACGGGGGTGGTGCCCGGCCTGTTCGGCGCGCGCCGGCCGGTGGCGATGGCGATCAGCGGCACCGGGCGGTGGCGCGGCTGGCGCGGCCGGGCGCGGCTGCGCGTCGCCGGCCGCAGCGTCGCCGATCTCGCCCTTGCCGAGGCGCGGGGCGATTATGCGCTGTCGGGGCTCGTCACCCCCGCCAGCCTCGTCGCGGGCAAGCTCCAGCGCCTCACCAGCCCGGCGGTCCGCGTGTCCGGCCGCGCGCATTATGCCGATCGCCAGCTCACCGGCCGGCTCGCCTTGAAGGCGCCCGCGCTCGAGGCGCAGGCCCAGGGCCGGATTGATCTGGCCGCCAGCCGCTTCGATCCGCTGACCGTGAACCTGGCGCTGCGCCGGCCGGCGGCGCTCTTCCCCAATATGACGGGGCGCGACGTGCGGCTGCGCGCGCGCCTCGCCGGGCCGTTCCGCACCGCCGCCTTCCGCTACGCGCTGACCGCCCCGACGCTCGCCTTCGACACGACCGGCTTCGAGGCGGTGCGCGCCGCCGGCGAGGGGCGGCTGGGCGGCCGCGCGCTGGATCTGCCGCTGCGGCTCACCGCGCGGCGGGTGACCGGGGTGGGCGCGGAGGCGGGGGGCATTCTCGCCAATCTGGCGGTCAGCGGCCGGCTGCGCGTCACGCCCAGGCTGGTGACGGGCGAGGGGCTGAGCCTGCGCTCCGACAAGCTGAACGGCCGGCTGGCGCTGTTCGTCGATCTCGTCACCGGCCGCTTCGGCGTCACGCTCTCGGGCGGGCTGACGCGCTATCTCATCCCCAATCTGGGTCTGGTGGACGTGCTGACCGAGCTGGCCGTCCGCCCCACCGCCGATACGCGCGCGGCGATCGTGGAGGGGCGCGGCCGCGCCTGGGTGCGGCGCTTCGACAATGGCTTTCTGCGCGGACTGGCGGGCGGCCTGCCGATGCTGGAAACCCATCTCGTGCGCCAGCCCGATGGTGGGCTCCGGCTCACCAACCTCACCGTCACCGCGCCCGCGCTGCGCATCAGCGGCGCCGGCCTGCGTCGCCGCGACGGCAGCTTCCAGTTCGAGGGCAGCGGCAGCCAGACCAGTTACGGGCCATTCCGCCTCGCGCTCGACGGGCTGATCGATCATCCCCAGGTGCGGCTGCTGCTCGATCGCCCGGTGCCCGCGCTCGGCCTTGCCGGGGTGCGCGTCGCGCTGGATCCGGTGCCCGAAGGCTTCGCGCTCCAGGCGCAGGGCGGATCGACGCTCGGCCCCTTCACGCTGGGCGGGCGCATCCTTACCCCGCCGCAGCAGCCGACCGTGATCGACGTCGCCGCGCTCGCGGTGTCGGGCACGCGCGCCACCGGACGGCTGACGGCGGTGGGGCCGGTGCTGGCCGGCCGGCTCGCGGTGGCGGGCGGCGGCTTGACCGGCACGATCGATCTGGCGGCGGCGCAGGCCCTGCAGCGCATCCTCGTCCACATCGCCGCCGCCGATGCCCGGCTCGCGGGCGATGCCGATCTCACGGTGCGGCGTGGGCGCGCCGATGCCGACATCGTGCTCGATCCCGCCGCCACCCGCGTGACGGCGCAGGTGATGGCGCGCGGGCTCAGGCGCGGCACCATCTTCCTCGCCCGCGCCGATGGCCAGGCGCGGCTCGCGGGCGGGCGCGGCCTGATCCATGCCAGCCTCGCCGGATCGCGCGGCAAGGCCTTCAGCTTCGATACCGATATCGATGTCGCGCCGATGCAGTACCGGCTGCGCGGCGGCGGCCAGATCGATGGCCGGCCGGTGACGCTGACCAGCCCCGCCACGCTCAGCCGCGACGGCGCCGGCTGGCGGCTCGAGCCGACCGGGCTCAGCTATGGCGGCGGCGGCGCCACCGTGGCGGGCCGCTTCGGCGCCGGGCCCAACCGCTTCGAGGCCAGCCTCTCCGCGCTGCCCCTGACGATGCTCGACATCTTCAAGCCCGGCCTGGCGCTGAGCGGCGCCGCCAGCGGCCGGATCAGCTATGGCCGCGCGCAGGAGGGGGCGCTGCCGAGCGGCCGGGTGACGCTGCGCGTGCGCGGGCTCAGCCGCGCCGGGCTGGTGCTCTCCTCGCGCCCGGTCGATCTCGGGGTGGAAGCGGCGCTGACCGGCGATCGCGCCGCGCTGCGCGCGGTCGCGGCATCGGGCGGCCAGGTGATCGGACGCGCCCAGGCGGCGCTCGGCCCGCTTCCGCCCGGCGGCACGCTGGCCGAGCGTTTCGCCCATGCCGGGCTGTTCGGCCAGCTTCGCTATGCCGGGCCGATCGACACGCTGTGGCGCCTGTCGGGGATCGAGACGATCGATCTGTCGGGGCCGGTGGCGATCGGCGCCGATATCAGCGGGCGGGTCGATGCGCCCGTGATCCGCGGCTCGCTGGCGACCGGCGCGGCGCGGCTGGAGAGCGCCACGCTCGGCACCGTGATCGAGGGGATCAAGGGGCGCGGCCGGTTCGACGGATCGAGGCTGGTGATCGATCAGTTCAGCGGCACCACGCGCGACGATGGCGCGCTCAGCGGCCAGGCCAGCTTCGATTTCGCCGCGCCGCAGGGGCTCGGCATCGATATCGCGCTCACCGCGCGCAAGGCGCTGCTGCTCAATCGCGACGATATCGCCGCCACCGTGACCGGGCCTCTCACCATCCGCTCCAATGGGCGGGGCGGCGCGATCAGCGGCGCCGTCCGGCTCGACCGCGCCACCTATCGCTTCGGCAGCGTCGCCGCCACGGCGGTGCCGCATCTCGCCGTCACCGAGCTCAACCGCCCCGCCGATGTCGAGCCCGAGGCGGCGCCCGCGCCCTGGTCGCTCGATCTCACCACCGATGCGCGCAACCAGCTGTTCGTGCGCGGCCTCGGGCTCGACAGCGAATGGCGCGCCAAGCTCCAGATCCGCGGCACGGTCGACAATCCGGCGATCACGGGGCGGGCGGACATGATCCGCGGCAGCTACCAGTTCGCCGGTCGCCGCTTCGATCTGGATCGCGGCATCATCCGCTTCACCGGCAGCCAGCCGGTCGATCCCGCGCTCGATATCGCGGCGATCGCGTCGATCTCCAACCTCAACGCCACGATCCGTGTCTCGGGCACGGGCAGCAAGCCGGAACTGTCCTTCACCAGCGTTCCCGCGCTCCCCGAGGACGAGCTGCTGTCGCGGCTGTTGTTCGGCACCTCGATCGCCAATCTCTCGGCGCCCGAGGCGCTTCAGCTGGCGGCGGCGGTGAACGCGCTGCGTACCGGCGGCGGGCGCGGCGCGCTGGATCCGATCAACGCCATCCGCCGCGTCGCCGGTCTCGATCGGCTGCGGATCGAGGCCGCCGATGTCACCACCGGCCAGAAGACCTCGATCGCCGCCGGCAAATATATCGGCCGCCGCACCTATGTGGAGCTGGTGACGGACGGCCAGGGCTATTCGGCGACGCGGATCGAGTTCCAGGTGACGCGCTGGCTGTCGCTGCTCTCGACCATTTCCACCATCGGCCGGCAAAGCGCCAATGTGCGGATCTCCAAGGATTACTGAGCCGGCGGCCGGTGCGGCTCAGGGAGTGGGCAGCACCGCGCGCAGGGCCTGCTCCACGCCGTCCTGCGTATAGGGCTTCTGCACCACCGGAATCTGGGCATGCGGCTCCGGCAGCTGCGCCTGCTCGCCATAGCCGGTGGCGAAGAGATAGGGCACGCCCAGCGCCTTCAGCCGATCCGCGATCGGCAGGCTGGTCTCGGGGCCGAGATTGACGTCCAAAATGGCGAGCACCGGCGTTTCCAGCGCGATCTCCTCCAGCCCGGCGCGCACCGAATTGGCGGTGAGCACGCGCTCGGCGCCGAGCCGGACGAGAATATCCTCCGCGTCCATCGCGATGATCAGGCTGTCCTCGACGAGCAGGACCGGCCCGGCGGGCAGCGAAGGGCGGGTGCGCGGCTCGGCCGGCCGCACCGCCGGCGCGCTGGCCTCGCGCGCCGCCGCGCCGGGCCGCCGCCCGACATGCGCGGCGGGGATCACGAAATGCGCGCGCAGTCCGGTAAGCGCGAACTCCACCTCGGCCTCGCCGCCCAGATCATAGGGGATGGAGCGGCGGATGATGGTGCTGCCGAATCCCTGGCGGCGCGGCGCCGTCACCGCCGGGCCGCCGATCTCGCGCCAGTCGAGGATCAGCGCGCCATCCTCGCGGATCGCCCAGTGCGTCTCGACCCGGCCGCTATCGGACAGGCTGCCATATTTGGCGCTGTTGGTGACAAGCTCGTGGATCACCAGCGCGAGGGTGGAAAAGGCGTTGGGGCTCAGCAGCACATCCGGCCCCGTCGCCTGCACGCGGCCGCTGGCGCCGCCGAGATAGGCCTCGGCCTCGGTCTCGATCAGGCCGCGCACCGGCGCGGGGTTCCAGTGATCGGCGGTGATCTGGTTGTGCGCGCGCGCCAGCGCGTGAATGCGCGCGTCGAGTTCGCGCACGAACTCCTCGACCGAGCCGGTGCTGCCGCGCGACTGGCGCACCAGGCCGCGGATCAGCGCGAGAATGTTGCGCACGCGGTGGTTAAGCTCGGCGATTAGCAGCTCCTGCCGCTCGGCCGCGAGCTGGCGCTCGGCATGCGCCTCATCCGACATGCGCAGCACCACTTCGATCAGCGTGCCGCGCAGCTTTTCGGCGACGTCAAGCTCGGCCGGCGAAAAGGCCAGCGAGCGGCCCTGGACGGTCTCCGACCAGGCCTCGAAGCTTTTGCGCGGGCTCAGCCGATCGCCATTGGGACCGAAGCTCTTGGGCGTGTGCGGATCGCCCGCCCAGCGCACCGAACGCACCATTTCCTGGCGGAACAGGACCACATAATCGCGCGGGCTGCGCGAGATCGGCAGCGCCAGCATGCCGACGGCCTGGTGGCCCCATTCGGCCGCCTCGGGAAAGAAGCCGGCGATCGAATCGGTGGCGAACACCCGGCCGGCGGTGGTGCGGTTGAGTTCGCGCACCAGGCGGACGAACGCATCCTCGCGCGGGGTCAGCCCCGCGAGCGCGATCTGGCCGTTCACGATCACGCCGATGCCGTCGGAGGGGATGGCGTCGCCGATCGTCTCGGCGAGCCAGGCGGGATCGTCGCGCAGCGATTCATTGCCGGCGAGCTGGACCAGCAGCCGGTCGCCCACCGCGCGGGCACGATCCGCGAAGGCGGCGGCGGCGCGGCGCTCGATCGTCTCAAGCTTCATCGCGAACATCTGGCCGAACAATTCGGTGAGCGAGCGCCGCTCGAGCCCGGGGCAGCGCGGGCCATAATGGTGGCAGGCGAACAGGCCCCAGAGCTTGCCTTCGAGCAGGATCGACACCGAGAGCGACGCGCCCACGCCCATATTGGTGAGATATTCGATGTGGATCGGCGACACCGCGCGGAGCACCGCCAGCGACAGATCGAGCGGACGGCCGCTCTCGTCCAGCGCGGGCACGATCGGCACCGGCGGCGCCGCGACATCCGCGATGATCCGGAACAGGTTGCGCTCGTACAGCCGGCGCGCCTGGGCGGGGATGTCGGTATGCGGGTAGTTGAGGCCGAGAAAGCTGCCGATGCCGCTGCGCGCCGCCTCCGCCACCACCTCGCCGTCGCCATTGGCGTGGAAGCGGTACACCATCACCCGGTCGAACCCGGTCAGCGCCCGGATCTGGCGCGCGCCTTCGCGCAGAAAGCCGTCCAGCGTCTCCGCCTGGTCGAGCCGCGCCATCATCGAGCGAACCAGCCCGGCACCGTCGCCTAGCTCCGGATGGCAGGGCTCCAGCTCGACGACGATCCCGCCATTGGCGAGATGCACCGCGCAATCGAACCGCTGCTCCACCCCCTGAACGGGCAGGGCGAACAGCCGCTCGGTGGCGTCCGGCCCGCGCAGCAGCGCGACGCGGTTGCGGATCGCGTGCACCGCCTCGCCGCCCAGAATGTCGAGCACGGGCCGGCCGATCAGCGCGGCCGCCGGCTGGCCGATAAAGGCCTCGCTATTGGCCGAGGCCCGCGCCACCATCCAATCCGAGGTGAGCGCGAGCAGAAAGCCGAAGGACTGGATCAGCCCCGGGATATGGATCGGCTCGCGATCGCAGTTGGACAGGTCCACCGCAGGCGCACCGGCGGGAGCGAGGGGCTGGATCAATGCATCTCCATCGCGCGCCGTCCCGCACGCTCAAACAGCGCGAATACCGCGCGCGCGCCTGCCACCGCCTCGGCGACAGCCGGCGGCGTCTCGATCGCCTGATCGAGCGCGCTGAGAAAATCTCGCCACTTTCCGGGTGCGTGCACTTTGCCAAGATAGGCATTGGGCTGGCCCGCGCCAAGCTGTCGGGCGAGCAATTGGCCGCCCAGCCGCGAGCCTTCGAGCACATAGGCGGCGCCCCATTGCGCCGCGCGGCCGGCGAGCGCGGGCGGCGGCAGCGGATCGGGCGCTTGGGTGTGGAGCGCGGCGAGATCGGCGGCGAGCGCGTCGCCGCGCCGGCGGCCCGGCCAGTCCGCCAGCGCGCCGGCGAAATCCGCCTCGTCCAGCGCGCGCTCCACCGCCGGCAGCGCCAGCGCCTGCGCCAGCAGGAAGGCGCGATAATCGGCCGCCGACGCCAGCGTCAGCGCGCCGAACAGCGCGTCGACGCGATCATGGTCCGCGCGGGTCGCGGCGCGCAGCGCGGCATGGGCGCCGCCGCGCTCAGCCATGGCGGCCGAAGACGCGATCGAAGATCGTGTCGACCTGACGGAAATGATAATCGAGATCGAACTTTTCCTCGATCTCGGCGGGGCCGAGCGCCGCCGTCACCTCGGGATCGGCCTTGAGCAGATCGAGCAGCGACAGCGCGCCGTCCGATTCCCACACTTTCATCGCGTTGCGCTGGACCAGCCGATAGGCGTCCTCGCGGCTCACGCCGGCCTGGGTGAGCGCCAGAAGCACCCGCTGCGAATGGACGAGCCCGCCCATGCGATCCAGATTCTTGCGCATCCGCTCGGGATAGACGAGCAGCTTGTCCATCACGCCGGTGAGCCGGGCGAGCGCGAAATCGAGGGTGATGGTGGCGTCGGGCCCGATGCCGCGCTCCACCGAGGAATGCGAGATGTCGCGCTCGTGCCACAGCGCGACATTCTCCATCGCCGGCGTCACCGCCGCGCGCACCAGCCGGGCGAGGCCGGTGAGGTTTTCGGTGAGCACCGGATTGCGCTTGTGCGGCATGGCCGAGGAGCCCTTCTGCCCCGGCGAAAAATATTCCTCCGCCTCCAGCACCTCGGTGCGCTGGAGATGCCGGACCTCGATCGCCAGCCGTTCCACCGAGGAGGCGATCACGCCCAGAATGGCGAAGAACATGGCATGGCGATCGCGCGGGATCACCTGGGTCGAGACGGGCTCGGGCACCAGCCCCATCTTCTCGGCCACATAGGCTTCCACGCGCGGATCGATATTGGCGAAGGTGCCGACCGCGCCGGAAATGGCGCAGGTCGCGATCTCGGCGCGCGCCGTCACCAGCCGCGCCCGGCCGCGCTGGAATTCGGCATGAGCCTGGGCCAGCTTGAGCCCGAAGGTCACCGGCTCGGCATGGATGCCGTGGCTGCGGCCGATGGTGGGGGTACGCTTGTGCTCGAAGGCGCGCCGCTCCAGCACCGCGAGCAGCGCGTCGACATCGGCGATCAGCAGATCGGCGGCGCGGCTCAGCTGCACCGCGAGGCAGGTGTCCAGCACGTCGGAGCTGGTCATGCCCTGGTGGAGAAAGCGCGCCTCGGGCCCGGTCCGCTCCGAGACATGGGTGAGGAAGGCGATCACGTCATGCTTGGTTTCGGCCTCGATCGCGTCGATTCGCGCGACGTCGAAGGCGCCGGCGGCGCGATCCGCCTCCCACACGCGCTGCGCCGCCTCGACCGGCACCACGCCGAGCGCGGCCATGGCGTCGAGCGCATGCGCCTCGATCTCGAACCAGATGCGGAAGCGGCTCTCGGGCGTCCAGATCGCGACCATTTCGGGTCGCGAATAGCGCGGAATCATGCGGAACTCCTTGCGTGCCGCCGGAAGAAAGCGGTGCGCGTAGCAGAGGCCGCCGGCCCCCGCAACGAAGCCATGTTCAGCCTTTCGCAAGGCGGGACAGGCGATGCGCCGGCGCCCATGGAGACGAGACGATGACGATCCTGCTGGCGGCCCTGCTGGTCGCCGAGGCGGCGGCACGCCCGGAGCCGGGGCCGGTCGCGCCCGCGCCCGTCCAGCGCCTGCCCGCGGCGCCCATGGCGCGCGCCGAACCGGCGCCGGCGCATCCGACGCCCCGCGCCAAGCCCGCTCGCGCGCAGATCCTCGCGGCGGTCAGGGCCGAATGGCCGCGCTACGATGTCCGCCGCACCGGCCGGCTCGGGCCGCTCGAATTCGCGACCTGGGTGATGCGCGCCAATGGCGCGAAGGTGGCGGCGGCGGGCGCGGCGCAGTCCGGCGGCATCCGCCCGGTGCCGGCGATGAACGCCGCCGCGCGCGCCTTCGCGGTGGCCGACGCGAATCACGATGGCGGCGTCACCCCGGAGGAAATGGCGGATTTCCTCGCGCGCTGAGCCGCCGCCTCAGATCAGCCCGAGCGATCGCAGGCTGGCATGGCCCTGCGCGCCGATGACGATGTGATCGTGCAGCAGGATGCCGAGCGGCTTGGCGGCGGCGATGATCTCGCGGGTCAGCGCGATGTCCTGGCGGCTCGGCGCCGGATCGCCGCTCGGGTGGTTGTGCACCAAAATCAGCGCCGCCGAGTCCAGCTCGATCGCGCGCTTCAGCACCTCGCGGATATGGACCGTTGCCTGATCGATCGACCCTTCGGACACAAGCTCGTCGCGGATCAGGCGGTTGCGCGTGTCGAGATGCAGCACGCGGACCCGCTCGATGCCGATATGCGCCATGTCGGCCTGCAGATAATCGAGCAGCGCCTGCCAGCTCGCCAGCACCGGCCCCTGCATCGCGCGGGCGCGCAGCAGGCGCAGCGCGGCGGCATCGGCGATCCGGATCGCCGCCGCCGCGCTCGCGCCCATGCCCTTCACGCGCATCAGCGCCTCGGGCTCGGCCGCGAACAGGCGCGCAATGTCGCCGAATTCGTGCAGCAGCGCGCGGGCGAGCGGCTTGGTATCGCGGCGCGGAATGGCGAGCGCGAGCAGATATTCCACCAGCTCATGGTCGTCGAGAGAGTCGGGCCCTTGTGTCAGCAGGCGCCGACGCAGGCGCGCGCGGTGGCCGTCGGCGGAGTGGGATCGATCATGCATGTGGACCCACGCTAGGCGACGGCGCGGCGCGCCACAATTTCGCGAAAACCTGGAGCCCGGCGCGCGGCCCGCATAAAGAGCCGATACGATGATATCAGGCGCGGAGGAAAACAGGCCCGGGGGCCGATCGGGATGGCGCCGGCGGCGGCCTGTGGCGCTTGCGACGGGCACCGCGATCCTCCTCGTCCTGGGCGGCGTATGGATCGAGCGCCAGACGCTGGTGCGCGGCGTGGTGGATCGCGAACTGGCGCGGCGCGGCGTGCGCGCCTCCTACCGGCTGGTGTCGATCGGGCCGTTCCACGAGCGGCTGGCGGATCTTCGCATCGGCGATCCGCGCGCGCCCGATCTCACCGTGCGCAGCCTGGATCTCGCCTTGGGCTATGGCGCCGGCGGCGCGCAGCTGCGCGGCGTGCGCGCCGAGGGGGTGCGGCTGGCCGCGCGGATCGATTCGCGCGGCCTGTCGCTCGGCGCGCTCGATCGGCTGCGGCCGCAGGGCCGTGGCGCGGCGGGCCTGCCCGATCTGGCGCTGACGCTCGCCGATGCGCGGCTCGCGCTCGCCACCCCGGCCGGGGCGATCGCGGCGCGGCTCGACGGCCGGGGCAATGCGGCGCGCGATTTCAGCGGCCGGCTCACGCTCGCCGCGCCGCAGCTGCGGCCCGCGCCCGGCTGCCGCCTCACCGGCCTGGCGGGCACGCTGGCGGTGCGCGTGGCCGGCGGAGGGCCCGAACTGGCGGGGCCGCTGACCCTCGCCGGCCTGCGCTGCGGCGGCGCGGCGCTCGGCCCGGCGCGGATCGACGGCCGCGCCAGCCTCTCGCCCGCGCTCGATCGCTGGGAGGGGCGGCTCGCGCTCGCCGCCGGGCCGGGCGCGGCGGGGCCGGCGCGGATCGCGGCGCTGAACGGCGCGCTGCGCTTCGCCGGGGATCGCCGCGCCACCACCGGCATGGGCACGCTGCGCCTCGCCGCACCGCGCCTCGCCGCAGCCGGGCTCCGCGCCGCCGAGGCCAGCCTGACGGGGCGACTGGTCTATGCCGGGGGTGTGACCGGCAGCGGCACCGTGCACGGAACGGGGCTCGCGCTCGATCCGGATCGCCGCCGCGCGCTGGCCGCTTTCGGCCGCGCCGCCGCGTCCACGCCCGCCGGCCCGGTGGCGGCGGCGATCGGCGCGGCGGCGGCGCGGCTCGCGCGCGCCGCCACGCTCGATGCGCGGATCGCGCTCGATCGGCCGCCTGGCGGGCCGCGTCTGCGCCTCGCCGACGCCATGCTGCGCGGCGCGAGCGGCGGCGCGCTGCGCCTCGCCGGCACGCTGAGCTGGCCGGCCGGCGGCGGGATCGCGCTGAGCGGCCAGGCGGCCAGCGCGGGCGACGGCCTACCCCGCCTCACGGCCCGCTTCGCCCGGCCGCGCGGCGCTGCGCCGCTTACCGCCACCATCCTCGCCGCGCCGTATGAAGCCGGGGCGGCGCGGCTCGCGCTCACGCCGGTGACGCTGCGCTACGACGCCGGCACGCTGCGGCTCGCCACGCGCCTCACCGCCGATGGCCCGATCGGCGGCGGCCGGGTGGAGGGGCTCACGCTGCCGCTCGCGCTGGCGGGCGGGGCGGGGGGCTGGCGGCTCGAGTCCGGCTGCGTGCCGATCGGCTTCGCGCGGCTTGCCGTCGCGGGCATGACGCTGGAGGAGGGACGGCTGCGCGGCTGCGGCCGCGCTGGCGCGCCGATCGCGGCGATCGACGCCGCCGGGCGGCTCCGCGCCGGGCTGATGGTGGCGGATCTGCGGCTCGCCGGCCGCTCGGGCACGGCGCCGCTCAGCCTCGCCGCCGATCGCGTGACGCTGGACCAGGACCGGTTCGACGTCACCGGCCTGGCGGTGCGGCTCGGCGCCGGCGCCACGCCCACCCGGCTCGACATCGCCGCGCTCGACGGCGCGTTCGGCGCGCGCGCGGGCCGCTTCCACCGGCTGGGCGGGCAGATCGGCAGCGTGCCCCTGATCGCCGATGGCGGCGAGGGCGAATGGCGCGAGGCGGACGGCGCGCTGGTGCTGGCGGCGGATTTCACCCTGTCCGACGCGCAGGCGCCCGCACGCTTCCAGCCGCTGGCGGGGCGCGGGCTGGCGCTGCGGCTGGACCAGGGGCGGGTGACCGCCACCACCGGCCTCACCCGGCCGGGCGGCGGCGCGACGCTGGCCGAGGTGACGCTGCGCCACGATCTGAACGCGGGGCGGGGCAGCGCGGACATCGCCGTGCCCGATCTCGCCTTCACCCCGGCGCTGCAGCCCGAGGCGCTCACCCGGCTGACGCTGGGCGTGATCGCCAATGCGCGCGGCCATGTCCGCGGCCGCGCCCGGATCGATTGGGCGCCGGGCGCGATCACGTCGCAGGGCGATTTCGAGACCGAGCGGCTCGATTTCGCCGCCGCCTTCGGCCCCGTTACCGGACTTTCGGGACGGGTGCATTTCAACGATCTGCTCGCGCTCGCCACGCCGCCCGGCCAGGAGGTGCGGATCGCCGAGGTCAATCCCGGCGTGCCGGTGACACAGGGCGTCCTCCATTATCAGCTGCTGCCGGGGCAGAAGGTGGCGCTGGAGGAGGGGCATTGGCCCTTCGCGCGCGGCCAGCTGACGCTCGATCCCTCGCTGCTCGCCTTCGATCAGGATAGCGAGCGCCGGCTCACCTTCCGCGTGCGCGGCGCCGATGCCGCCGCCTTCGTCCAGGACATGGCGGCGCCCAACCTGGCCGCCACCGGCCTGTTCGACGGAACCCTGCCGATGGTGTTCGACCAGCGCGGCGGCCGGATCGAGGGCGGCGAGATGGTGGCGCGGCCGCCGGGCGGCACGCTCGCCTATATCGGCGCGCTCTCGCAGGAGAATGTCGGGCGGCTCGGCGCGCTCGCGTTCGATGCGCTGAAGGCGATCCGCTACAGCGCGCTCGCCGTGGATCTGGACGGTCGGCTGGATGGGGAGATCGTCAGCCGCGTGCGCTTCACCGGCGTGCGCGAGGCGACGCCCGGCGCCGGGCTGGTGGCGCGGCTGATCCGCAACCTGCCCTTCCGCTTCTCCATCGCCATCCGCGCGCCCTTCCGCGCGCTGCTCGGCACCGCGCGCTCCTATGCCGATCCCAGCCTGCTGCTCGCCGGCACCGGCCTGCCCGCCGCCGCCGCACCGTCATCCCCCGCCATTCAGCCCGCCGTCAGCGATGCCATGGCAGATCATCGGCCACGGTGACGTACAGCAGAGAGGATGCTAGCATTCCGCCATGCGGCCCCAACTTCTCCTTCTTCCGCCGCTGGTCGGCGCGCTTGGCGGCTGTGTCTCGGTCAAGGCGCCCGATCGCCCGATCGAGATCAACCTCAACATCACCGTGAAGCAGGAAGTCGTCGTCAGCCTCAAAAAGGATGCCGAGGATTTCATCACCTCCAACCCGGAGCTTTTCCCCAAATGATGCGACGCGCGCTCTTTCCGTGCCTCGCCGCGCTGGCGCTCGCCGCCGGCGGCGTCGCCCTCGCCCAGTCGAGCGCGGTCGAGGCGGCGATCGCCAGCGGCGCCGTGGGCGAGCAGGCGGATGGCTATCTGGGTTTCGCGCGGCCTCCCTCGGCCGCGCTCAAGGCCGAGGTGGAGGCGATCAATATCAAGCGCCGCCAGGGCTATACCCAGGTGGCCCAGGCCAAGAACGTGCCGATCGAGGCGTTCGCCGCCTCGATCGGCTGCAAGACGCTGACCGGGCTTAAGGCCGGCCGGGCCTATTCGGTCGCGCCGGGGATATGGGCGGTCAAGCGCGACGCGCCCATCACCCTGCCGCCCCAATGCGGCGGCTGACGCGCGCCGCCATTCCGCCCGCGATTGACTCGCCCTGCCGCCGCACCTAAGGGGAGCCCGCCTAGGGGGGCTGGCCCGCGGCATGACCCTCCCGATCGCGAGGAGGGTGCATGGCGCAGGACGATCCCCGGCAGGTCCAGTCAGGTGGGACGGGGGGAGAGCCTTCATCGCTCGAGGAGCGGTTGAGGGCGGCCCGCTCCGCCGAGACGGCCCGGATCGCGCAAGGCCGCCCGCGCAAGCCCGAAAAAGGCTATAGTCAGGGAAGCCGCGTGTTGACCGAGCTGATCGCCGGACCGGCAGGCGGTGCGCTGATCGGCTGGCTCTTGGATCGCTGGCTCGGCACCTCGCCCTGGCTCCTGCTGGTGATGCTGGCGCTTGGCGTCGCCGTTGCCTTCAGGAATATTTATCGGATTTCTAGCGAGCGCCCGGAGTGATCTGGGCGCTTCGAGCATGAGAAGGGTCCAGAGTGGCTGAAGCGGGCGGCGGCATCGATCCCATGGCGCAATTCCGCGTCGACCCGGTGGTCGGCGCGGATTGGACGCTCTTGGGGCACAATATCGCCTTCACCAATTCCGCGGCGTTCATGGTGGTGATCCTGGCGCTGCTGTGGCTGTTCATGCTGGGCGGCATGCGCCGCCAGCTGGTGCCCAATCGCTGGCAGGCGATGGTGGAAGGCTTTACCGGCTTCGTCTCGAACATGATCGAGTCGAACATCGGGCCGAAGGGGCGTGCCTTCACCCCCTATGTCTTCTCGCTGTTCATGTTCATCCTGCTGGCCAACTTCATCGGCCTCTTCCCGCTGGCGCTGATCCCGGGCATGCACCCCTTCACCGTGACGAGCCACATCACCGTCACCGGCGTGCTCGCCATCATGAGCTTCTCGATCGTGCTGATCGTCGGCTTCGCCCGTCACGGCCTGCACTTCTTCTCGCTCTTCATCCCGCATGGCACGCCCGCGCTGCTGGTGCCGCTGATCTTCGTGATCGAGCTGGTGTCCTTCCTGGTGCGGCCCTTCTCGCTCGGGCTCCGGCTGTTCGTCGCCATGACGGCGGGGCACATCCTGCTCGACGTGTTCGCCAGCTTCGTGATCCAGGGCATCAATTCCGGCACCGCGATCGGGCCGGTGGTGAGCCTGCTCAGCTTCGTCATGATCGTCGGCGTCAGCATGCTCGAGCTGCTGGTCGCGGCGATCCAGGCCTATGTCTTCGCGCTGTTGACCTCGCTCTATCTGAACGACGCCATCAACCTGCATTAATCTTCCGATTTCAACATAAGGATACAGTCATGGATCTCGCTTCTGCCAAGGTCATCGGCGCCGGTCTCGCGGCGATCGGCGTGGGTCTCGCGGCGCTCGGCGTGGGCAATGTGTTCGGCTCCTTCCTCGCCTCGGCGCTGCGCAACCCGTCCGCCGCCGACAGCCAGCAGGGCCGCCTGTTCATCGGCTTCGCCGCCGCCGAGCTGCTCGGCCTGATCGCCTTCGTCGTCGCGATCCTCATCCTGTTCGTCGTCAAGGGCTGAGCCCGGCCCGGCGGCCCGGCCCCGGCCGGACCGCCGCGCGGGCGGAGTGACCAATGCCGCAAATCGATCAAGCCGCATCCATCTATGCCTCGCAGCTGCTCTGGCTGCTGCTCGTCTTCGCCGTGATCTATGTGGTGATCGGCCGGGGGATGCTGCCCAAGATCGAAGGCACGGTCCAGGCCCGCAACGACACCATCGCCGGCGATCTCGCCGCCGCCGAGGCGGCGCGCGCGGCCGCCGCGACGGTGGAGAAGGACTATGCCGCCGAGATGGCGCGCGCGCACAAGGCCGCCGCCGAGGCGGTCGCCACCGCCAAGGCCGAGGCGGTCCGCCACACCGAGACGGTGCTCGGCCACGCCGCCGCCGACACGGCCGAGACGCTCGCAAAGGCCGAGCTGGCGCTGGCCAATGCCCGCGCCCGCGCCCTGGCCGATATTGAAGGCGTCGCCGCCGAGGCCGCGCGGGACATCGTCGCGCGTCTGTCCGGCGCGCAGATCGGCGAGGGCGAGGCGATGGCCGCCGTCCGCGCCCAGCTTGCCGCCTGAGGAATCTGATATGAGCGCACCCGCCCAGGCCGCCACGACCGCCGAAGTCGGCGTGCCCGTGCCCGGCTCCGAGCATGAGGAATCCGCCCTCGGCCTCGGCCCGCCCGGCTGGGTGGCGCTGTCGATGCTGGTGGTCATCCTGATCATGATCTGGAAGGGCGTGCCCCGCCTGATCGCCGCCGGCCTCGACAAGAAGATCGCCACCATCCGTCAGCAGCTCGAGGAAGCCCGGGCGTTGCGCGCCGAGGCGGAGGCGCTGCGCGCGGACATGGAGGCCAAGGCCAAGGCCGCGCATCGCGACGCCGAGGCGATCCTCGCCGGCGCCCGCGAGGAGGCGAGCCTGCTCGTCGCCCGCGCCAAGACCGACGCCGAGGCGCTGATCGCGCGCCGCCGCAAGATGGCGGAGGACAAGATCGCCGCCGCCGAGCGCGGCGCCATCGCCGATGTCCGCGCCACCGCCGCCAGCGCGGCCGCCGGCGCGGCGGCGCGGATCATCGCCGAGCGGCACGATGCGGCCGCCGATGCGGCGCTGATCGACCGGACGATCGCCACCCTGGGCTGAGCCGCTGCGGCGGCGCTTGGCGGATCGGCCGCGCCGCGCTATGCTCCGGCGTTACCCGGGGGATGTATATGGCCGCACTGCTCATGGCTCTGGCGATCAGCGCGGGCGCCAATCCCCTGCTCGGCAAGTGGATCGGCGAACGGCCCGGCATGGATCGGATCAGCCTGTCCGCCCAGCCGACCATGACGATCACGCCCGAAGCCATCTCCTTCGGCAGCGGCCGGCGCGAGCTGGGGCTGGTGCCGATCGCCGCCTTCGAGCGCGACGAGAAGATGATCTCGGTCCGCACCCGCTTCGGCGAGCTGTACAGCTTCCGCTTTCTCGGCGCGGATCATATCTGCCGCGTGGTGAGCAGCGCGCGCGCCGCCACCGAATGCTTCACGCGCGATCGCGCCCGCGCCTGACCGGGGCGGCGGCGCGCAGGCCCTTTCGCCCGCCGCCTCCGCACCCTAAATCGCCGGGGTGACCGATCCCGTAGCGCCCGACCGTTTCGCCGAAGATAAGTCCGCCTTCACCGTGCGCGGCAGCGACCAGCCCGATCTCGAGGCGGGCATCGCCGCGATCCGCAACGTGCTGAAGACTTTGCCCGTCCGCCCCGGCGTCTACCGGATGCAGGATCAGCGCGGCGAGGTGCTCTATGTCGGCAAGGCGCGCGCGCTGCGCAACCGCGTCGGCAATTATGTCCAGGTCGCGCGGCTCACCAAGCGGCTCCAGCGCATGGTGGCGCAGACGCGCTCGATGACGATCGTCACCACCAACACCGAGGCCGAGGCGCTGCTGCTCGAGGCGCAGCTCATCAAGCGGTTCCGGCCGCCCTACAATGTCCTGCTGCGCGACGATAAGAGCTTCCCCTTCATCCTGCTGCGCGAGGATCATGATTTCCCGCGCGTGCAGAAGCATCGCGGCGCGCGGCGCGCCAAGGGCCAATATTACGGTCCCTTCGCCAGCGCCGGATCGGTGACACGCACGCTCAACGCGCTGCAGAAGCTGTTCCTGCTGCGCAGCTGCACCGACAGCTTCTTCCAGAACCGCTCGCGGCCCTGCCTGCTCTACCAGATCAAGCGCTGCTCGGCGCCGTGCGTCGAGCGCATCTCCAAGCCCGATTATGCCGAGCTGGTCGAGGATGCCAAAAGCTTTCTCGCCGGCAAATCGACCCAGGTGCAGAAGAAGCTCGGCGATCAGATGACGGCGGCGGCCGAGGCGATGGATTTCGAGCTGGCGGCGCTGCTCCGGGATCGGCTGCGCGCGCTCACCTTCATCCAGGGCACCCAGGCGATCAATGCGGAAGGCGTGGCGGATGCCGATGTCTTCGCGCTGGCCGCCAAGGGCGGCGCCATGTGCATCCAGGCCTTCTTCATCCGCGGCGGCCAGAATTGGGGCCATCGCAGCTTCTTCCCCGCGCACACCGCCGACGTGCCCGAGGAAGAGGTGCTGGTGAGCTTCCTCGCCCAATTCTACGAGGAGGTGCCGCCTGCGCGGCTGGTGCTGATCGATCGCGAGCTGGAGGAGGGAGCGCTGCTCGCCGAGATGCTGGCGACGCGCGCCGGCCGCCGGGTCGAGCTCAAGCGGCCCCAGCGCGGCGAGCAGAGGCGGCTGCTCCAGCAGGCCTGCCGCAATGCCGAGGAGGCGCTGGACCGGCATCAGGCCGAAAGCACCACCCAGAGCCGCATCCTGCGCGAGGTGGCCGAGCTGTTCGAGCTGGACGGCCCGCCGGCGCGCATCGAGGTGTACGACAACAGCCACATCATGGGCACCAACATGGTGGGCGCGATGATCGTCGCCGGCCCCGAGGGGCTGCGCAAGAACGCCTATCGCAAGTTCAACATCAAGCGCCCCGAAACCGCGCCGGGCGACGATTTCGCGATGATGCGCGAGGTGCTGGAACGCCGCTTCGCGCGGCTCGAGAAGGAGGATCCCGAGCGCCGCTCGGGCGAATGGCCCGATCTGCTGCTGATCGATGGCGGCAAGGGCCAGGTCTCGGCGGTGTGCGCGACGCTGCAGGAGGCCGGGGTCGAGGATGTCGCTGTGGTCGGCATCTCCAAGGGGCCGGACCGCAACGCCGGGCGCGAGCATTTCCACCTGCCCGACGGCCGCGAATCGATGCTGCCGCTCAACTCGCCGCTGCTCTTCTATCTGCAGCGGCTGCGCGACGAGGCGCACCGCTTCGCCATCGGCGCGCACCGCACCAAGCGCGCGCGCAGCTTCACCGCCAATCCGCTGGACGATGTGCCCGGCATAGGGCCCGCGCGCAAAAAGGCGCTGCTGATGCATTTCGGATCGGCCAAGGCGGTGCGCGGCGCGGCGCTGGCCGATCTCGAGCGCGCGCCCGGAATCTCCAAGGCGATGGCGCAGGCGATCCACGATCATTTCCACCCGCGCGGCTGAGACGGCGGCGTGCTGATCCGCGCCGCCGGCCTGATCTGCGCGGTCCGCCCGCATGGCGAACATGGCGCGGTGGTGCGCCTGCTCACCGCCGAGCACGGCCTGCGCCACGGCTATGTGCGCGGCGGCCGCTCGCGGCGGCTGCGGCCGGTGCTGATGCCGGGCAATGGCGTCGCTGCCGAGCTGCGCGCGCGCACCGACACGCAGCTCGCGGCGCTGACGGTGGAGCTGCTGGAAAGCCGCGCGCCGCTCCATGGCGAGCCGATGGCGGCGGCGGCGATCGACTGGGCGACCGCGCTCACCGCCATCGCCCTGCCGGAAGCGCAGCCCTATCCGCGCCTCTATGCGGCGCTCGGCGGGCTGCTGGCGGCGATCGAGGCGGCACCCTCGGCGCGGCTCTGGGCGGGCGCGCTGGCGCGCTACGAGCTGTTGCTGCTCGCCGAGCTGGGCTTCGGCCTCGATCTCGCGCGCTGTGCCGCCACCGGGGCGGGGGCGGATCTTGTCTATGTCAGCCCGCGCAGCGGCCAGGCCGTGTCGCGCGCGGCCGGCGAGCCCTATGCCGCGCGGCTGCTGCCGCTGCCGGGCTTTCTGCTCGCGGGCGGCGAGGCGGATTGGCCCGCGCTGCTCGATGGGTTCCGCCTCACCGGCTTTTTCCTCGCGCGCGATCTGCTCGGCGGCGCGCGCGAGGCGGTGCTGGATGCGCGCGAGCGGCTGCTGGCGCGGCTGCGCCGGCTTGCCGGGCCGTAAGCGGGCTGGCATGGCGCCGCGATACGCGCCGCGTTGAAGGAGACCGCCCATGTTGATCGCGCTCATGCCCGGAGACGGGATCGGACCCGAAGTGGTGGCCGAGGCGCGGCAGGTGCTGGAGGCGGTCGCCGGCGCCGGGCTCCGCTTCGAGGAGGCGCCGGTCGGCGCCGCCGGCTATCGCGCCGAGGGCCATCCGCTGCCGCCCGCCACGCTCGATCTCGCGCGGCGGGCCGATGCCATCCTGTTCGGCGCGGTCGGCGATCCCGCGTGCGACGGGCTGGAGCGCGCGCTGCGCCCCGAGCAGGCCATTTTGGGCCTGCGCAAACATCTGGAGCTGTTCGCCAACCTTCGCCCCGCCAAGCTCTATCCCGAGCTTGCCGCCGCCTCGGCGCTGCGCCCCGATATCGCCGCCGCGATCGATCTGGTGATCGTCCGCGAGACCAATGGCGATGTCTATTTCGGCGAGAAGGGACTGCGCACCACCCCGGCCGGCCGTCGCCAGGGCTATGACGTGATGAGCTATGACGAGGACGAGGTGACGCGCATCGCGCGGGTCGGCTTCGAGACGGCGCGGGCGCGGCGCGGCCGGCTCTGCTCGGTCGACAAGGCCAATGTGCTCGAGACCTCGCAGCTGTGGCGCGACGTGGTGAGCGCGCTCGCCGCCGACTATCCCGATGTCGCGCTGAGCCACATGTATGTCGACAATGCCGCGATGCAGCTGGTGCGCGATCCCGGCCAGTTCGATGTCATCGTCACGGGCAATCTGTTTGGCGACATTCTCTCGGATCAGGCGTCGATGTGCGCGGGCTCGATCGGCATGCTGCCCTCGGCCACGCTCGACCGCGCCGGCAAGGGGCTGTACGAGCCGATCCACGGCTCCGCGCCCGATATCGCCGGCCAGGACAAGGCCAATCCGCTCGCCACGATCCTGTCCGCCGCCATGATGCTGCGCTATTCGCTGGGCGATCCGGCGTCGGCGGACCGGATCGAGCGCGCCGTCGCCGCCGCGCTGGCGGCGGGGCACCGCACCGCCGATCTCGGCGGCGCCACCGGCACGCGCGCCATGGGCGAGGCGGTGCGCGCCGCGCTCTGAGGGGCTTACGGCAAAGCCGGCGATTGACGCGGACGGGAGAGGGGGCGCAAAGCGGCGGGCATGAAGCGCAAGGCCGGACAAGATCGCTCGATCACCCAGAATTGGCGCCCCGCCACGCGCGCGGTGCGCGGCGGCACCGCGCGCAGCGAATATGGCGAGACGTCGGAGGCGATCTTCCTCACCTCCGGCTACGCCTATGATTGCGCGGCCGATGCCGCCGCCCGTTTCGCCGGCGACCAGCCGGGCATGACCTATTCCCGCCTCCAGAACCCGACCACGGAGATGCTCGAGCAGCGGATCGCGCTGCTCGAGGGCGCCGAGGCGGCGCGGACGATGGCGAGCGGCATGGCGGCGATGACGGCGGCCCTGCTCTGCCAGTTGCAGGCGGGGGATCATCTGGTCGGCGCCAAGGCGGCGTTCGGCTCGTGCCGCTGGCTCACCGATACGCTGCTTCCCAAGTTCGGCATCGCCACCACCGTGGTCGACAGCCGCGACACCGAGGCCTGGGCGGCGGCGATCCGGCCCGAGACCAAGGTCTTCTTCTTCGAGACGCCGACCAACCCGACGCTCGACGTGGCCGATATCGCAGCGATCTGCGCGATCGCCCGCGATCATGGCATCACCACCGTGGTCGACAATGCCTTCGCCAGCCCGGCGCTGCAGCGCCCGCTGGAGTTCGGCGCCGATGTCGTCGCCTATTCCGCCACCAAGATGATGGACGGCCAGGGGCGCGTGCTGGCCGGCGCGGTGTGCGGCAGCGAACGCTTCATCACCGATACGCTGCTGCCCTTCACCCGCAACACCGGCCCCACCTTGTCCGCCTTCAACGCCTGGGTGGTGCTGAAGGGGCTGGAGACGCTCGATCTGCGCATCCGCCGCCAGAGCGAGACGGCGCTGCGCGTCGCCGCCTTTCTGGAGCGCCGCGTTCCCCGTCTCCTCTATCCCGGCCTCGCCTCGCATCCCCAGCACGCGCTGGCGATGCGCCAGATGTCGGCCGGCGGCACGGTGATCGCGCTCATGCTCGATGGCGGGCGCGCCCAGGCCCATGGCCTGCTCGATGCCTTGAGGCTGGTGGACATCTCCAACAATCTCGGCGATTCGCGCAGCCTGATGACGCATCCGGCCTCGACCACGCACAGCGGGCTGAGCGAGGAGGTGCGCCACGATATGGGGATCACCGAGGGCATGCTGCGCCTGTCGATCGGGCTCGAGGATGCGGATGATCTGCTCGAGGATTTCGATGCCGCGCTGCGGGCGGTGGGGCTGTGAAGGCGCTCTTCCCCTATGAGGCGGAAACGCGCGGCATCATCGTGCGCGTGTCGGTCAGCTATCAGGCCGAACAGTCCGAGCCGGCGCATGATCGCTGGTTCTGGGCCTATCATATCCGGATCGAGAATCAGAGCCGGCGCGGCGTCCAGCTGCTCACCCGTCATTGGATCATCACCGATGGCCGCGGCCAGGTGCAGCAGGTGCGCGGCGGCGGCGTGGTGGGCGATCAGCCGCTGATCGGCCCCGGCGACAGTTTCGATTATGTCTCGGGCTGTCCGCTGGATACGGCGAGCGGCACGATGGAGGGCAGCTACGGCATGGTCGACGAGCTCGGCGCCAGCTTCGATGTCGCCATTCCCCGCTTCCTGCTGCACGTGCCCGTCACCGCGCGATGAAGCGGACGCATCTCCCGCTCAACGGGCTGCGCGTGCTGGATGCGGCCGCGCGCCATCTCAGCTTCACGCGCGCGGCCGATGAGCTGGCGGTGACGCCGGCCGCCGTGGGCCAGCAGATCCGCGCGCTGGAGGATACGCTGGGCGTGGTGCTGTTCCGCCGCACCACGCGCGGGCTGGAGCTGACCCAGGAGGGCGAGGCCGGGCTGGAGGCGCTGCGCCGGGGCTTTCTCCAGTTCGAGGAGGCGGTGCGCGCGATGCAGGCCGGCCAATCGTCCAAGACGCTCACCATCGCCGCCCCGCGCGACATGACCGGGCGCTGGCTGGCGCCGCGCCTGGCCGACTATGCGCGCACCGATCCGGAGCTGCGCTTCGTGCTGCTCTCCTCCGACGATGGGCTCGATTTCACCGAGGCCAATCTCGATCTCGCCATCCGCTTCGCCGAGGATAAGGGCGAGCATGAAGGCGTCGCCCTGCTCGAGGGCGGCTTCGCGCTGGTCGGCGTGGAAGGCGGCGGCGAGGCGGCGATCGGCTGGCCCGGCGCGCCGCCCCAGGCGAGCGAGCCGCTGCTGAGCGTGGCGGATGCCGGGCTGGCGCTGGAAGCGGCCGCCGCCGGCTTCGGGCGCGCGCTGGTGCCCGCGCTGCTCGCGGCGGGCGATGTCGCGGCGGGCCGCGTCGCCGTGTTCGCGCGCGAGCCCGGCCCGCATTACTGGCTGGTCGCGCCGCTGCCGCAGTGGCGGCAGAAGAAGGTGCGCGCCCTGGTGGCGGCGCTGGCCGGCTGATCGTGGCGAGCGCCGCCGAGGATCGCCGCTTCGGCCCGCAGCGCCGCGTCACGCTGGCGGCGCCGCTGGCGCTGGATGGCGGGCAGCAGCTCGCCCCGGTGACGATCGCCTACGAAACCTATGGCCGCCTCGCCCCCGCGCGCGACAATGTGGTGTGGATCTGCCACGCGCTGACGGGGGATCAGCATGTCGCCAGCGTCCATCCGCGCACCGGCAAGCCCGGCTGGTGGAGCCGGCTGGTCGGGGAAGGGCGGCCGATCGATCCCGCGCGGCACTTCATCGTCTGCGCCAATGTGCTGGGCTCGTGCATGGGCAGTTCGGGGCCGGGCGAGGCGGCGCCCGATGGCGCGCCCTTCGCGATGCGCTTTCCCGTCATCACCATCCGCGACATGGTCCGCGCCCAGGCGCGGCTGGCGGATCATCTCGGCATCGGCACGATCGCGGCGGTGGTCGGCGGGTCGATGGGCGGGATGCAGGTGCTGGAATGGGCCGCCACCTATCCCGATCGCGTGCGCGCGGCGGTGGTGATCGCCTCGGCGGCGCGTCATTCGGCGCAGAATATCGCCTTTCACGAAGTCGGGCGCCAGGCGATCATGGCCGATCCCAAATGGCGCGGCGGCGACTATTATGCCAGCGCCGATCCGCCCGCCGCCGGGCTGGCGGTGGCGCGCATGGCGGCGCACATCACCTATCTGTCCGAGGCGGGGCTCACCGCCAAATTCGGCCGGCGGCTCCAGGCGCGCGATACCAAGGGCTTCGGCTTCGACGCGGATTTCCAGGTGGAGAGCTATCTGCGCCACCAGGGCATCAGCTTTGTCGACCGGTTCGACGCCAATTCCTACCTCTACATCACCCGCGCCATGGATTATTTCGATCTGGCCGAGGAGCATGGCGGCTGGCTGGCCAATGCCTTCCGCCGCTCGTCCACGCGCTTCTGCCTCGTCTCCTTCGATACCGACTGGTTGTACCCGACCAGCGAATCGCGCGCGATCGTGCAGGCGCTCAACGCCGCCGGCGCCGCCGCCAGCTTTGTCGAGTTGCGTTCGCCCTTCGGCCATGATGCCTTTCTGCTCGACGTGCCCGAGCTGAATCGGCTCGTGGACGGGTTTCTGCGCGCGGGCGGGCTGTGAGCCTGCGGCCCGATCTCGCGATCATCGCCGATCATGTCGAGCCGGGCGCGCGCGTGCTCGATATCGGCTGCGGCGATGGCGCGCTGATGGCGGCGCTGCGCGACGCGCGGCAGGTGGATGCGCGCGGCATCGAGATCGATGCCGGCAATGTCGCGGCGGCGATGGCGCGCGGCCTGTCGGTGGTGCAGGGCGACGCCGATATTGATCTCGCCGGCTATCCCGACGCCGGCTTCGACTATGCCATTCTGAGCCAGACGTTGCAGACCAGCCGCGCGCCCGAGCGGGTGCTCGAGCAGCTGCTCCGCATCGGCCGGCACGTCTTTGTCTCCTTCCCCAATTTCGCGCATTGGCGGGTGCGCCTGTCGCTGCTGTTCGGCGGCCGCATGCCGGTGACGCGTAGCCTGCCCGAGGCCTGGTACGACACGCCCAACATCCATCACCTCACCATCGACGATTTCCGCGCCTTCCTCCGCGACCGCGCGATCGTGCGCGAGCGCGAATGGTTTCTGAGCGGCGAGCGCCGGACCGGCGCCACCGCCGCCAACCTCCTCGCGGCTCACGCCATCTTCCTCATCCGCCGGGCCTGACCCTGACCTCGCGGCGGGTGGGCCGCCGTTTGGCGCATGATCCGGGAGAGCGGCGCCGCGCCGCCGCTACAAGGAGGGAAAGAGGAGATGCGACCATGACCGAAAGCGTGCGACCCGAAGACATTCTCGCCGACGGCGCGGACCATATCGAGCGCGACGGACGCCTGCTGCGCAAGGGCACCGTCGCCGCCTTTCTCGCCAATGCGCGCGCCTGGCTGGAGGCGGATGGCCCGCCAGAGACGCGCGCCGCGCGCGAGGCGGCCATGCGCGCCGCCGTGCCGGCGCTTGCCGCGCTTGGCCTGCTCGATCTGTTTGTCGCGCGCGATCCGAGGCTTGCGGCGCTGCTGGCCGAGGCGCGCGAAAGCGCCTAGGAGGGCGCGCAGGCGCGGAGCGGAAGGGAGCGGCGTGACCGGGCACACCATGCTGCGCCACCTTGTCGCGCTGCGCGGCCAGCTGCGGCGAAGCGAGGCGGTGTTCATCGCCTTTGCCGCCTGCACCGGCGCGGGCGCGGGCGCGCTCGCCATCCTGCTCGGCTTCGCCGCCCATGATGTGCAGCGCGCCCTCTATCATCTGCCCGGCCATGCGCGGCTGAGCGAGATGGGCCATGTGCCGCCGCTCAGCCTGCTGGCGCTGCCCGCCGGCGGCGCGCTGCTCGGCCTGATCCGCATCGCGCTCGGCCGCCGCCGCACCGCGATCGACGTGGTGGAGGCGAACGCGCTGCATGGCGGCGCCATCCCGCTGCGCGACACGCTGAGCGTGACGGGGCAGACCTTCGTCTCCAATGGCTGCGGCGCGTCAGTGGGGCTGGAGGCGGCCTATGCGCAGATCGGCGGCGGCCTCGCCTCGCTCGCCGGACGCTGGCTGGCGCTGCGCCGCGCCGATCTGCGCGTGCTGGTGGGGGCGGGCACCGGCGCGGCGATCGGCGCCGCCTTCGGCGCGCCGCTGACGGGCGCCTTCTATGCCTTCGAGATCGTGATCGGCGCCTATACGCCCGCCGCGGTGGCGCCGGTCGCCGCCGCCTGCATCGCCGGGGTCGGCATGGCCAAGGCGCTCGGCGCGGAGCCCTATCTGCTCACCGCCGATGTCGCGGGGGTGACCCGCAATCTCGATTATGTCGCCTTCATGGGGGTGGCGCTGGTCTGCGCCGTGATCGGCATCGCCTTGATGCGCGCGGTCGGGCTGGTGGAGGCCGGCGTGCGCCGGCTGAAGCTGCCCGTGGCGCTGCGCCCGGCGCTGGGCGGCGCGCTGCTGATGCCGATCGCCTGGGCCTCGCCCCAGGCGCTCAGCGCCGGCCATGGCGCGCTCGGGCTCACCATCGCGGGCGATGTCGGCCTCGCCTTTCTCGTCACCACCTTGCTCGCCAAGCTCGCCGCCTCCACCATCTCGCTCGGTTTCGGCTTTCGCGGCGGCCTGTTCTTCGCCTCGCTCTTCCTCGGCGTGCTGATCGGCCGCGTCTATGCCGCCTGCGTCAATCTCTGGCTGCCCGGCCAGCATCTCTGGACGCAGGATGCGGCGCTGGTCGGCATGGCCGCGCTGGCCGTCACGATTGTCGGCGGTCCGCTCACCATGGCCTTTCTGGTGCTCGAGGCGACGCGGGATTTCGCGCTCACCGGCGTGGTGCTGACGGCGTCGCTCGTCGCCAGCGCGCTGGTGCGCGAGCTGTTCGGCTACAGCTTCTCGACCTGGCGCCTGCATCTGCGCGGCGAGGTGGTCCGCTCGGCGCGCGATATCGGCTGGGTGCGGCAGCTTACCGCCGGGCGGATGATGCGCAAGGCGCCGGCGGCGGTGCCGGCCGCCACCAGCATCGCCGAATTCCGCCGGCAGGTGCCGCTCGGCGCCACCAGCCGCATGGTTCTGTCCGATGGCGACGGCATGTATCGCGGCATCGTCACCACCGCCGCCGCCTATGCCGACGGGCTCGATCCCGCCGCGCCGATCCAGAGCCTGGCGCGGCGGCCGGACGAAACCGTCACCGCCGATCGCACCATCACCGACTGCATGGCGGTGTTCGATCGCCTGGGCGTGGACGAGCTGGCCGTCGTCACGTCCGATGGCGGCGTGCTCGGGCTGATCACCGAGGCGCATGTCCGCAAACGCTATGCCGACGAGCTGGAGCGCGCCCAGCGCGAATTGTTCGGCGAGGAGCGCGGCGGATGATCGCGCTGCTCGCCCGGCGCCGCTTCGGCCCGCTCTTCGTCACCCAGTTGCTGGGCGCCTTCAACGACAATCTCTTCCGCTCGGCGATGCTGTTCCTCGTCACCTATGGCGTGCTGCGCGACCGGCCCGCCGCCGCCGCGCTGGTCGCCAGCCTGGCGGGCGGGCTGTTCATCCTGCCCTTTCTGCTCTTCTCCAGCCTGTCGGGCGAGACGGCGGATCGCTACGACAAGGCGCGGATCGCGCGCTGGGTGAAGGCGGCGGAGCTGGCGCTGGTCGGGCTCGCCGGGCTGGCGCTGTACCGCGCCTCGCTGCCGCTGCTCTGCCTCACCCTGTTCGGCTTCGGCGCCCATTCCTCGCTGTTCGGCCCGGTCAAATACGCGCTGCTGCCCCAGCATCTGCGGCCGGACGAGCTGGTCGGCGGCACCGCGCTGGTCGAGGCGGGCACCTTCCTCGCGATCCTGGCCGGCCAGATGCTGGGCGGACTGGTGCACCGCGAGGCGGCGCTGGCGCTGCTGCTGGCGACCGCGCTCGTCGGGCTGATGGCGGCGCGGCGCATCCCGCCCGCGCCGCCGCCCGGGGCCGCGCCGCCGCCCGATCGCAACCTGGCGCGCGGCACGGCGCGCATCCTGCGCCACGCGCTGGCGACGCCGCGGCTGCGCCACGCGGTGCTCGGCATCAGCTGGTTCTTCGCGCTGGGCGCCGCGCTCACGCAGCAATTTCCCCCCCTGGCGGCGCGGCTCGGCGGACGCCCGGGCGTCGCGATCTTGTTCTTCGCGCTCTTCTCGATCGGCGTGGCGCTCGGCGCGCTCGGCGTCAGCCGCTGGATGGGCGGGGCGGTGCGCACCCGCGCGGCGGCGCCGGCGGCGCTCGCGCTGGCGCTGCTCACCGCCGGGCTCGGCCTCGCCACGCGCCATCCGCCCGCCGCCGCGCCGCTCGACGCCTTGAGCTTCGTGGCGACGCCGGGCGGCGCGCTGGTGGCGGGGCTGCTGCTGCTGCTGGCGGTGGCGGGCGGGGTCTATATCGTGCCGCTCTACGCCACGCTGCAAACCGCTGGCGCCGCCGCCGCCCGCGCGCGCGATGTCGCCGCTAACAATGTCGCCAACGCGCTGGCGATGGTGCTGGTCACGCTGGTGTCGGTGGCGGTGCTGCCCCGGCTCGGCCAACCGGGGCTTATGCTGACGCTGGGCGCAATCGGCCTCGCCGCCTGCGCCTCGGCGCGCCGGCTCTAGGGCGGAAACGCATAGAGCGCACGGGCCGCCGCCGCCCCAGTCGCCGACGCCCAGGCGGACACTGTGACTTGCCGAAAGAGGGATAAGTTCAGCGCGACAAGTCCCGCTTCCTCATGCTCGAGGACTAATCTTGGGAAATACCTGTCTTGCCGAAGCGAGCCGTTCGGCTCTCCCCCCAGAACACCGTGTTCCCCCGCAAAGCGGCGAGCGGCCGTTTCCGCCCTCGCGACCCCGCGCGGCGCCGCGCTCAGGCGGCGGCGTCGGTCTCCTTCAGCCGCCGGCCGTGGCGACCGGCCAGGCTCTGCGCCATGCCGCCGGTCGCGCCGGCGAGGGTATGGGCCGCGTTGACCAGCGCGAAATGGCTGAAGGCCTGCGGGAAATTGCCGAGCTGGCGCTGGTTCACCGGGTCATATTCCTCGGCCAGCAGGCCCAGATCATTGGCGAAGCCGCACAGATGCGCGAACAGCGCCTTGGCGTCGTCCAGCCGGCCGCACAGCGCATAGGCCTCCGCCAGCCAGAAGCTGCATGCGAGAAAGGCGCCTTCCTCGCCCGGCAGGCCATCCGCCCCGTCATCGGTGCGGTAGCGATAGACCACGCCATTGTGCAGCAATTCGCGCTCGATCCGGGCGATGGTGCCGCGCACGCGCGGATCCTCGGGCGGCAGGAAGCCCATGATCGGCATCTGCAGCAGCGCCGCGTCGACGCCCTTGGCGCCGTAATATTGGACGAAGCTGTTGCTCTCCGCGTCGAAGCCCTGCGCGCAGACCTGGGCGTGGATGGCGTCGCGCGCGGCGCGCCAGGTGTCGAGATCGCCCGACAGGCCGAAATCCTCGGCGCTCGCGATCATCCGGTCGAAGGCGAGCCAGCACATCATCTTGGAGTGGACGAACTGGCGCTTGGGCCCGCGCATCTCCCACAGGCCGCTATCGGGCTGGTCCCAGATGGCGAGGAGATGATGGGCGATCGCGCATTGCACCGGCCACACCGCGTCCATATCGGGAATGCCGCTGCGCCGCGCGGCATCGAAGGCCGCCAGCACCGCGCCATAGACATCGAGCTGGATCTGTTCGGACGCGGCGTTGCCGATCCGCACCGGGCGGCTGTCGGCGAAGCCGGGAAGATGGTCCAGCTCGATCTCGGTCAGCCGGCGTTCGCCGCGCAACCCGTACATGATCTGCAATTCGTCGGGCGCGCCCGCCACGGCGCGCATCAGCCACCAGCGCCACGCCCCCGCTTCCTCCAGAAAGCCCGAGGCGCCGAGCGCATAGATGGTCGCCACCGCATCGCGCAGCCAGCAGAAGCGATAATCCCAGTTGCGCACCCCGCCGGGCGCCTCGGGCAGCGACGTGGTGGGGGCCGCGACGATGCCGCCGGTGGGGCTATAGGTCATCGCCTTGAGCGTCAGCAGCGAGCGTTCGACCATATCGGCATAGGGGCCGTCGGCCGAATAGGCGGCGATCCAGTTCTGCCAGAAGCAGCGGCTATGCTCGAGCAGCGCGAAGGCGTCGCGCGGGAGCGGCGGCTCGCGATGCGAGGGATACCATTCCAGCGTGAAGGCGATCGCCTGGCCGGCGTGGCAGGTGAACTCCGCCCTTGTGGCGAAATCCTCGTTCTCCAGCTCGATGCTGCTGGAGATGCGGACGGCGTCGGGCCCCGCCACGGCGAGGGTGGCGCCTTCCTTGCGATGCACCCAGGGAATGTCGCGGCCATAGTTGAAGCGCAGCCGCAGCTCGGTGGCGAGCGCCACCTCGCCTTCCACGCCGCGCACGATGCGGATCAGCTCATGCACCTCGTCGCTGGCGGGGGGCGGCATGAAATCGAGCACCACCGCCGTGCCCGTGGGGGTGGCGATGGTCGTCTCGAGGATCATCGTGTCGGGCAGATAGCGCCGCGTCCGCTCGGCCTCGCCGCGCGCGTGCATCGTCCAGCCGCCATGCGCCTCGGTGCCGAGCAGGCTGGCGAAGATCGCCTCGCTGTCGAAGCGTGGCAGGCACAGCCAGGCGATGGTGCCGTCGCGATGCACCAGCGCCGCGCTGTGGGTCGAGCCGATCAGCGCATAATCCTCGATCGCCCGGCTCACGGGCAGCGCGCCGCGCCGACCGGGCACCATTGGCGACCGTCGCGCGCGAGCAGCGCGTCCGCCGCCTCGGGCCCGCTGCTGCCGGGCGCGTAGGGATCGGGGGCGGGGGCGTCGGCCCAGGCGTCGAGAAAGGGCTGCACCGCCGCCCAGCCGGCCTCGATCCCGTCGGCGCGCTGGAACAGCGTCTGGTCGCCCACGAACAGATCGTAGAGCAGCGTCTCATAGCCGGTCAGGCCCGAGATATCGAACATGGCGGCGTAGCGGAAATCCAGCGCCACCGGCACCGCCTCCACCACCAGCCCGGGCCGCTTGATCGAGATCTGCATCGACAGGCCCTCATTGGGCTGGACCTGGATCACCAGCCGGTTGGGCGGCGGCCGATGCTCGGCGGGGATGGAGGCGAATTGCGCGAAGGGCACCGGCTTGAAGGTGACGACGATCTCGGTGTCGCGCGCGGCGAGCAGCTTGCCCGTGCGCAGATAGAAGGGCACGCCCGCCCAGCGCCACGTATCCACCAGCAGCTTGAGCGCGACATAGGTCTCGGTGCGGCTGTCGGCCGCGACATGGGGCGTTTCGGTATAGGCGGGCACGGCGGCGCCCTCGGCGGTGCCGGCGGTGAACTGGCCGCGCACGCCATTGTCGCGCGCCTCCTCCACGCTGTAGTGGCGGATCGCCTTCAGCACCTTGCCCTTTTCCGTGCGGATCGATTCCGCGTCGAAGCTGGTCGGCGGCTCCATCGCGATCATGGCGAGCAGCTGGAAGAGGTGGTTGGGCACCATGTCGCGCAGCGCGCCGGTGACATCGTAAAAGGCGCCGCGCGTGCCGATCCCCACCGTCTCGGCGGCGGTGATCTGGACATGATCGATCTTGTCGCTGCTCCACAGCCCCTCGATCATCATGTTGGCGAAGCGCGCCGTCATGATGTTCTGGACGGTTTCCTTGCCGAGGAAATGGTCGATCCGGTAGATCTGGCTCTCGGCGGCGCTCTCCAGCAGCGCGGCGTTGAGCGCGCGCGCCGATTGCAGATCATGGCCGAACGGCTTCTCGATGGCGATGCGGCGGAAGCCTTTGGCCTCGTCGGTCAGGCCATGGGCGCCGAGCTTGGCGGCGATCGGCGCGAACAGCGCCGGGGGTGTGGCCAGATAGAAGGCGGCGTTGCCGTCGCCCACCTCCTGCTTCACCCGCTCGTAGATCGCGTCCTGGGTGAAATCGCCCTGCACATAGTGGATGCGCTCGGACAGCTGCGTCCAGGCGGCGCCGCGCTCGGTATCGCCCTCGCCCCCCTTTTCGGGATGGAAGCTCGCCAGCCGCTCGCGCAGCATGGCGTCGTCGCCCGGCTCGATGCCGATGCCGAGGATGCGGAACTTCTCGTCCAGCAGCCCGGCGCGGGTCATGTTGATCAGCGCCGGCATCAGCAGGCGCCGGGTGAGATCGCCCGTCGCCCCGAACAGCACGAGCAGGCAGGGTGGCGCGGGCGGCACGCGCGGCGCTTCCATGATCAGCAGTCCTTTCAAAGCCTCGCGCCGCAACAAAGGCTCATCCCGTCTTCTGTTCCGCCGCCGGATGCGGGAACCGCGCCGGGCGGCGGCGCGCTGGGGCCGGCATGCTGCGCGCCCTCGCCCTCGCTGTCGGCCAGCTCGCCGATCCCGCCCTGCTGCGCATCCTGATGCGCTCGCTGCTCCTCACGCTCGCGCTGTTCGCCGCCGCCGGGCTGGCGATCGGCTGGGCGCTTTCGGGGAGCGATCCCTGCGGGCTGATCGGGCTGGACGGCTGCCCGCTCGATGCCACCGCCTCGGGCCTGTCCGCGCTGCTCGCGACGCTCCTGGGCCTGTGGCTGCTCTTTCCGGCGGTGGCGATCGGCGTGCTGTCGGGCTTCATGGACGCGGTGGTGGCGGCGGTGGAGGCGCGCCACTATCCCGCCGCCCGCGCCACCGCGCGACCGCTCGGTCCGGCCCGCGCCTTGGCCTTGGGGCTGCGCTCCTCGGCGCGGCTGCTCGTCTATAATCTGGTCGCCTTGCCCTTCTATCTGGTGCTGCTCGTCACCGGCATCGGCCCGGCGCTGCTCTTCGTGCTGGTCAACGGGCTCGCGCTCGGAACCGATCTCGGCGAGATGGTGGCGCTGCGCCACGTCCGCGGCCCGGCGCTCCGCCCCGCGCTCCAGGCCAGCCGGGGCGCGCGCACCGCGCTGGGGGTGGCGGCGGCGGCGCTGTTCCTGGTGCCCTTCGTCAATCTGCTCGTGCCGATCGTCGCGGCCGCCGCCGCCACCCATCTCTATCACGGCCGGCGCGAGGGGCGGGGCTGAGGACGGGCCGGGCCCGGCGCCTCACGCCGCCAGCGTCTGCCCGCGCGCCGACTGGCCGATGTCCGAATGGCGGACGATCATGTCCTGCGCGCGCTCGGTGGCGGCCTTGGTGTTGTGCGCCAGCTTCTTCACCTCGCTCGCCACCACGGCGAAGCCGCGCCCCGCCTCGCCGGCGCGCGCCGCCTCGATCGTGGCGTTGACCGCGAGCAAATTGGTCTGCGAGGCGATCGCGCCGATCGAGCCGACGATATGGGTGATCTCGGTCATGGTGCGGCCCAGCTGGTCGCGCTGCGTCTCCAGCGCCGCCTGGAAGCGGCGGCTTTCGGCGAGCGCCGCCTGCACCTCCTGCTCCAGCCGCACCTGCCGCGTGATGTCGCTGGCGATCTTCACGATCTTGCGCGGCCGGCCATCGGCGTCGAGGATCGGGCTATAGGTCGCCTGGATCCAGATCTCGCCGCCGTCGCGGCCGCGCCGGCGGAACCGCCCGCTGCTGAACTCGCCCTGCGCCAGCCGCTCCCAGAAGGCGGCATAGTCGGCCGCGCCGGCGATCGTCTCGTCGCACAGCATGCGATGGTGGCGGCCGATCAGGTCGGCCCGGTCATAGCCGAAGGCGGCCTGGAAATTGTCGTTGGCGTCCAGGATGGTGCCATCCAGCGCGAATTCCACAACCGCCTGCGCGCGGGCGATCGCGTTGACCCGGCCCTCATGATCCGCGTGCCGTTCGCGCGCTTCGGTGATGTTCATCGCGAACAGCACGATCTTGAGGGTGCGGCCCTCGGGATCGAGGATCGGATTATAGGTGGCGCGCAGCCACAGATCGGCGCCGTTCCGCGCGCGGCGCTTGTAGACGCCGCTGTCGAACCCGCCCCCCGCGAGCCGGTCCCAGAAGCGGCGATAGTCGTCGGTACGGTCCTGCCCGGCGGGGCAGAGCAGCCGATGGGGCTGGCCGGCCAGATCCGTCGCGCTATAGCCGAAGGCCTCCAGCGCATTGGCGTTGGCGTGCAGGATGGTGCCGTCGAGCGCGAACTCGATCACCGCCTGCGAACGGTCCATCGCCGCCGCGATCGCCTCGCGCTCGGCGCTGCGCAGCTTGGCCTCGGTGATGTCGGTGGCGAATTTGACGATCTTGATCGGCCGGCCTTCGGGATCGAGAATCGGATTGTAGCTGGCCTGCAGCCACACGTCGCGGCCGTCGCGCGCGCGCCGCTTGTAGATGCCGGCGTCATAATCGCCCCGGGCAAGCTTGGCCCAGAGCGCGGCATAGGCGGGGCCGCGCGCCTCGGCGTCCGGCACGAACAGGCTGTGCTTGCGGCCGATCACCTCGTGCCGGGCATAGCCGAGGCAGTCGAGGAACTTGTCGTTGGCGTCCAGGATGGTGCCGTCGAGATCGAACTCGACCACCGCCTGCGAGCGACGCATGGCGATGGCCATGGCCTGGCGCTCGGCGCTGCGCAGCCGCGCCTCGGTGTCGTCGCTGGCGAACTTGACGATCCGCACCGGCCGCCCGTCCGGGTCGAGCACGGGATTGTAGCTGGCGTTCAGCCAGACCTCGCGGCCGTCGCGCGCCACCCGCTTGTAGGTGCCCTGATCGTACCGGCCCTGGCCGAGCTTGCGCCAAAAGGCGGCATAGCTTTCCGAGGCGGCGTCCTCCGCCGTGCAGAAGAGGCGGTGATGCTGGCCGATCAGCTGCTCGCGCGCATAGCCCATCAGCCGCAGAAAGCCGTCATTGGCCGCCACGATCACGCCATCGGGGGTGAACTCGATCACCGCCTGCGAAAGATCCAGCGCCTTCAGCCGCGCGGCGGAATCGGCGGCGGCCATTTTGGCGGCGGTGACGTCGGAGGCGATCTTGAGGATGCGGTCGGGCTGGCCGCGATCGTTGAGCACGGGATTATAGGTGGCCTGGAGCCAGACGGTGCGCCCGTCCTTGGCGATGCGCCGATACTCGCCGGACGCGAAGGCGCCCTGGCCCAGGCTGCGCCACATGGCCTGATAGTCCGGGGTGGCGGGCAAGTCGGGCGGGCAGAGGAGGCGGTGGCTCTCCCCCGCCAGCTCGTCGAGCGTATAGCCCATCGTCGCGAGAAAGGCTTCGTTCGCCCAGCGGATGCGGCCGTCCAGCCCGAATTCGGCGACAAGGTTTGAGCGGCACAGCGCCGCCCAGGCGGCGTCGGTGGTGCTCTGATGCGCCTGGCGCCGCCTCAGGCTCCAGCGATTGGCCGCGAGCGCGATGGCGATCAGCCCCATCGATATCGCCGCCACCAGGCCGGCGAAGAGCGGGGTGGGCAGGGCGCCGGCCGCCGGCGCGGCGCTGGCCATCGGCATCATCCGCATCGCCGCCATGCCGGTGAGATGCAGCAGCAGGATCGCGAGGGTCAGCAAGAGGCTGGCGAGCGTGGCCGAGCCGCGGTCGCGCCGCGCGGCGATCAGGTTGAGCGCGGATATGGCGGGCAGGATGGCGAAGGCCAGCGAGAGCAGGATCAGCGGCGGGAACCAGCGCATCGTCGCGCTGCCCGTCATCGCCGCCATGCCCGTATAATGCATCGCCGCCACGCCCAGGCCGAACAGCGCGCCCCGCGCCCAGCGGCCGCCCGGCACCGCGTCGCGCACCGTCAGCGCGAAGGCGCCGGTGGTGAAGCCTGCCGCGATCAGCAGCGAGGCGAGCGTGCGGACCGGATCATAGCCCATCGTCACGCCGGCATCGAAGCCCAGCATGGCGATGAAATGCGTCGCCCAGATACCGGCGCCGGTCACGATCCCGGCGGCGGCGAGCCAGAGGCGCGGCGCCTGTCCCGGATCGGCGCGCAGCCGCCGCAGCAACAGCACGGCGGTGGAGGTCGACGCCGCGCAGACAAGGCCGGCCAGCGCCAGCAGCCGCAGGTCGTGATGGCTGGCCAGATAGATCAAGGCGCCGAACACCACTCGCCTCCTCAAGGACGCGCCGAGCCTTGCCCAAATAAGGTTAACGAATTGGTTGGAGCCTGCGCGCGGGCGGTACGCGGCTGGACGAAAGGCTAAGCCGCGCCGGCCTTCGTCCGCGCGTCGCGATCAGGCGGCGCGGCGCGCCAGCGCTTCGCCCGCCTCGGCCGTGAGCTGGGCGAGGATGTCCGCCAGCGGCTCCTCGCGCGTCACCATCCCGACCGACTGGCCGGCCATCAGCGAGCCATGCTCGATATCGCCTTCGATCACCGCGCGGCGCAGCGCACCCGCCCAATAATGCTCGATCTGGAGCTGCGCCTCGGCCATGGCGACACGGCCCTCGTCCAGCGCCTGCGCCACCTCGCGCTGCTTGGCGGTGAACAGGTCGCCGCCGGCATTGCGCAGCGCGCGCACCGGAATCACGGGCAGCCGCGGATCGATCTGCACGCTCGCCACGGCGTCGCGCGCCGAGGCGCGGATGAAGGCCTTCTTGAAATGGGGATGGGCCACGCATTCGGTGGCGCACACGAAGCGCGTCCCGAGCTGCACGCCGGCCGCGCCCATTTCCAGATAGGCGGCGATCGCCTCGCCCCGGCCGATCCCGCCGGCGACGAACACCGGCACCGCCTCGGCGATATGCGGCAGCATCTCCTGCGCGAGCACGCTGGTGGAGACCGGCCCGATATGGCCGCCCGCCTCCATCCCCTCGATCACCAGCGCGTCCACGCCCGAGCGGATCAGCTTCTTGGCGAGCGCCAGCGCCGGGGCGAAGCAGATGAGCTTGGCGCCCGAGGCCTTGATCCGCTCGATCGAGCCCGCCGGCGGCAGTCCGCCCGCCAGCACGACATGGCCGACCCCGCGCGCCGCGCAGACATCGATCAGCGCGGTCAGGTCGGGATGCATGGTGATGAGGTTGACGCCGAAGGGCCGGCGCGTCAGCGCCTGCGTGGCGGCGATCTCGGCGTCGAGCAGCGCCGGGGTCATCGCGCCGCAGGCGATCACGCCGAAGCCGCCCGCATTGGACATGGCCGAGACGAGATGCCGCTCCGAGATCCACGACATGGCACCCGCCATGATCGCCACGTCGCAGCCGAGAAAGGCCGTCCCCCGCGCCATCAGCGCGGCGAGCCGGTCGCTGCCGCTGCTCATGCCGCGTCCTCGGCGTCGAGGCCGTAGGCGGTGTGCAGCACGCGCACCGCAAGCTCGGTATAATCCTCGTGGATCAGCACCGAGACCTTGATCTCCGAGGTGGTGATGGCGAGGATGTTGATGCCGCGCGCGGCCAGCGCCTCGAACATGGTGGCGGCGACGCCGGCATGGCTGCGCATCCCCACGCCCACCACCGAGATCTTGCACACCTCGGTATTGGGCACCAGCGCCGCATAGCCGATCGTCGCCTGCGCCTTTTCCAGCACGTCGATCGAGCGCGCCAGCTCGGCGCCGGGCACGGTGAAGGTGACGTCGGTCGATCCGGTGCCGTGCGCTACATTCTGCACGATCATATCGACATTGATGTTCGCCTCCGAAAGCGGCGCGAAGATGGTCGCCACCGCGCCGGGCCGGTCGGGCACGGCGGTCAGCGTGATCTTGGCCTCGTTGCGGTCATAGGCGATGCCGGTGATGAGCTGGCTTTCCACGTTTTCGTCTCCGATCTCGTCCTCTCCGACGACGAGCGTGCCGGGGGTGGGGGGCAGGTCCGGGTCGCCGAAGGAGGAGAGCACCTGCACGCGCACGCGCTCCTTCATCGCCAGTCCCACCGAGCGGGTCTGCAACACCTTGGCGCCCACGCTGGCGAGTTCCAGCATCTCCTCATAGGTGATGCGCGGGATCTTGCGGGCGCGCGGCACGATCCGCGGGTCGGTGGTGTAGACGCCGTCGACATCGGTGTAGATGTCGCAGCGGTCCGCCTTCATCGCCGCCGCCACCGCCACCGCCGAGGTGTCGGAGCCGCCGCGTCCCAGCGTGGTGATGCGGCCGTCCGCGCCCTGGCCCTGAAAGCCCGGGATCACCGCCACCTCGCCCCGCGCCAGGCTTTCGTCCATGGCGGCGGTGTCGATGTCGATGATGCGCGCGGCGGCGTGCGCCTCGCTGGTGCGGATCGGCAGCTGCCAGCCGAGCCAGGAGCGCGCGGGCACGCCGATCGCCTGCAGCGCGATCGCGAGCAGCCCCGTCGTCACCTGCTCGCCCGAGGCGACCACCACGTCATATTCGCGCGCATCGTACAGCGGCGAGGCCTCGCGGCAGAAATTGACGAGCCGGTCGGTCTCGCCCGACATCGCCGATACCACCACCGCCACCTGGTGCCCGGCCTGCCATTCGCGCTTCACCTGGCGCGCCACCAGCCGGATACGTTCGATGCCCGCCATCGACGTTCCGCCGAATTTCATAACGATACGGGCCATATCTTCGCTCGATTGTTGCGCCGTTCGGAAAGCGCGTGGGAAAGAAGCGGGCGTCCTGTTAGGGGTAAGGGATGAGCGATGCAACTGCACTTCACCCTGTGCCGGCCACCACCATCGATCCGCGCGAGGCCCGGCATTTCGGCGCGATGGCGGCGGAATGGTGGGATCCCAAAGGCTCCTCGGCGATGCTCCACCGGCTCAATCCGGCGCGGCTGCGCTTCATCCGCGAGATGGCGGACCGGCATTTCGGCCTCGATCCGCGCGCCCGCCACCCGCTCGCCGGGCGGAGCGCGCTCGATCTCGGCTGCGGCGCCGGCCTGCTGGCGGAACCGCTCGCCCGGCTCGGCGCCAGCGTCACCGGCCTCGATGCCGCGCCGGAGAATATCGCCGCCGCGCGCGCCCATGCCGAGGGGCAGGGGCTGGCGATCCGCTATCGCGCCGGCAGCGTGGAGGCGCTGGCGGGCGCCCGCTTCGATCTCGTCTGCAGCCTCGAGGTGATCGAGCATGTCGCCGATCCCGCCGCCTTCGTCGCCGGGCTGGCGGGCGCGCTGGCGGAGGGCGGGCTGCTCATCCTCTCCACGCCCAACCGCACCGCGCGGTCGCGGCTCGCGCTGATTACGCTCGCCGAGGGCCTGTCGATCATCCCGCGCGGCACGCATGATTGGGCGAAGTTCCTGACCCCGGAGGAGCTGGAGGCGCATCTCCGCGCCGCCGGCCTGACGCCTGTGGCGCGGCGCGGGCTCAGCCTCTCGCCCAGCCGGGGCTTTGTCCTCTCGGACGATATGCGCCTCAACTATATGGTCGCGGCCGTGCGCGCCTGATCCGCGCGCACGGCCGGCCCGGCTCAGCTGCGGTAGCGCGGCGCGACCTCGCGGCGCGAAAGATGCGGCGCCAGCGCGCGCCGCGCGCCGTCATAGGCCTGCCACAGGCCCTCGTCGGCCAGCGGCGGGATCGTCACCACCTCGCCGCGATCGAGCCCGAGCAGCGCGGCATCCACCAGCACATCGGCCTCCATTACCCATTCGGGCGGCAGCGCATCCGCCGAGGCCCCCGATTTCTCCCAAATCTCGGTGCGCGTCGCGCCCGGCAGCACCGCCTGCACGCGCACGCCGCTCTCCGCCAGCTGCGCCGCGAGCGCGAGCGAGAGGTTGAGCAGATAGGCCTTGGTGCCGGAATAGGCGCCTTCGAACAGTTCGGGCGCCACCGCCAGCACCGACGCGATATTGACGATCGCCCCCGCCTTGCGCGCCGAGAAGGCGCGCGCGGCCGCCGTCGCCAGCCGGGTCGGCGCGGTCACGTTGAGCGCGATCAGCCGCGTGATGGCTTCGGCGTCATTGTCGAGCAGGCCGCCCTTGAGCGTGATGCCGGCATTGTTGACCAGCAGCGTGATCGCCGGGTCCTGCGCCAGCCGCGCCTCCAGCGCCGCGACATCGGCGTCCCGGGTGAGATCGGCGGTGACGATTTCGGCGCCGACGCCATGCGTGGTCCGCAGCCGCTCGGCCAGCGCGGTCAGCCGCGCGGTGTCGCGGGCGGCGAGGATCACGTCATGGCCGCGCCGCGCCAGCCGCTCCGCATAGACGGCGCCGATTCCCGCCGAGGCGCCCGTGACCAGCGCCGTTCCCTTGGCTTCCTGCATTGCAATTCTCCTGAAACCGACCACATTGAGTTGGTAGCGGAATGATAGTGACGTAACTTTCAAATTGCAATGGACTCGATGGACGCGCCTGCCGAACCTGCCTGCCCGATCGCCTGCGCCGCCGCCTGGATGGGCGATGCCTGGCGGCTGCTGATCCTGCGCGAGGTGGCGCGCGGCGAATTCCGGTTCGATGGGCTGCGCCGCGCGCTCGGCATCGCCCCCAATATCCTCACGCGCCGGCTGGCGGGGCTGGTGGAGGATGGGCTGCTCGCCCGCCACCGCTATTCCGAGCGGCCGCCGCGCGATGAATTCCGCCTCACCGAGAAGGGGCAGGCGCTGATCCCGATCCTGATCGCGCTCGGCGCCTGGGCGCGGCGCTTCGGCGATGACACGCCGATGATCGTGCTCGCCGGCGCCGATGGCGTCGCCTTCGATCCGGTGGTGATCGATCGCGCCACCGGCCGCCCGCTGCTCGCCGACTAAAAGTGCGCGGCGCGTTAACCATCGGGTGACACTTCGCCTTTGGCCGGCTTGCTCCTCCGCCGCACCGATGCTAGCAGGGTAGGATCGCATCGGTCGATCCGCCAGCCGCTTTCCGTCGTTGGCCCGCCGATCGCGAGGCCGGCGTCCGCCGGCGCAAACCAGGTTGACGTCCAGAATGCCGCATCGCCCCGTCCCAGCAGACCGCACGCCCCGGGCGCGCGGCGCGCGTGGCGGGCAGCGCCCCTGGACGGCCGAAGCCGCTTTTTCCGATCCCGCCGCAAGCGTGCGCCCGTGTCGCGCGCGCCGGCCTTTTGACCATGCGCGCCCGCGAGCTCTTGAAGCCGCCGGCGCGCGGAGACCCATCAATGACTCAGCGCATGCTCATCGACGCGCGCCACCCGGAGGAAACCCGGGTCGCCGTCCTGTCCGGTAACCGCATCGAAGAATTCGATTTCGAATCCGCCGAACGCAGGCAGCTCAAGGGCAATATCTATCTCGCCAAGGTGACGCGGGTGGAGCCGTCGCTCCAGGCCGCCTTTGTCGAATTCGGCGGCAACCGCCACGGCTTCCTCGCCTTCTCGGAAATCCATCCGGATTATTACCAGATCCCCAAGGAGGATCGCGAGGCCCTGCTCCGCGAAGAGGCGGAGGAGGCGCTGCGCGTCGCCGAGGATGACGAGGACGAGATCGAGGATCCCGGCGAGGACGAGGACGAGGATTTCGCCGAGGACGCCGCCACCGACGAGGATGGCGAGGGCGCGCCCAAGCCCAAGCCTTCGTCCAACCATGGCGAGGGCGATCAGGTCGAGGCGCTGCGCCGCCGCCGCCAGGCGCTGCGCCGCCGCTACAAGATCCAGGATGTCATCCATCGCCGCCAGGTGCTGCTCGTCCAGGTCGTCAAGGAAGAGCGCGGCAACAAGGGCGCGGCGCTCACCACCTATCTCAGCCTGGCCGGCCGCTATTGCGTGCTGATGCCCAACACGTCGCACGGCGGCGGCATCAGCCGCAAGATCTCCAACGCGGCCGATCGCAAGCGGCTCAAGTCGATCATGGCGGAGCTGAAGCTGCCCCGCACCATGGGCTGCATCGTCCGCACCGCCGGCCTCAGCCGCACCAAGACCGAGATCAAGCGCGATTTCGATTATCTCGCCCGGCTGTGGGACGAGATCCGCGAGAACACGCTCTCCTCCACCGCGCCTGCGCTGATCTACGAGGATTCCAACCTCATCAAGCGCGCGATTCGCGATATCTATACGCGCGACATCGACGAGGTGCTGATCGAGGGCGAGTCCGGCTACCACGCCGCGCGCGATTATATGAAGCTGCTCATGCCCGCCCATGCGCGCAAGGTGCGGCCCTATTCGGATGCGGTGCCGCTGTTCCAGCGCTTCGGCGCGGAGGATCAGCTCTCCGCCATGTATAATCCCGTCGTGCAGCTCAAATCGGGCGGCTATATCGTCATCAACCCGACCGAGGCGCTCGTCTCGATCGATATCAACTCGGGCCGCTCCACCCGCGAGCATAATATCGAGCAGACGGCGACCGCCACCAATCTCGAGGCGGCGCACGAGATCGCGCGTCAGCTGCGCCTGCGCGACATGGCCGGCCTCGTCGTCATCGACTTCATCGACATGGAGAACGGATCCAATATCCGTAAGGTCGAGAAGGCGATGAAGGAGGCGCTCAAAAATGATCGCGCCCGCATCCAGGTGGGGCGCATCTCCTCCTTCGGCCTGCTCGAGATGAGCCGCCAGCGGCTGCGCACCGGCGTGCTCGAGGCCTCCACCCGCATCTGCCCGCATTGCGAGGGCACCGGCTTTGTCCGTACCGCCTCGTCGGCGGGCCTGTCGGCGCTGCGTCTGCTCGAGGAGACGGCGGCGCGCGGACGCGGTTCGCTGCTCTGCCTGCGCGCCAGCCGCGAGGCCGCCATCTATGTGCTCAACCGCAAGCGCGCCGAGATCGCGGATATCGAGGATCGCTACGGCGTCCGCATCGAGGTGCTGCTCGACGGCCAGGATGATGGCGCGCGGATGAGCATCGAGGTGTCCGGCCCGCCGCCGGCCCACGCCCCCAAGCTGCCGCCGCCCGTTGTTCCCGAGGATGACAGCGATCTTCCCGAGGAGGAGGATGAGGACGAGGAGGAGGAGGAGGCCGAGGCCGCCGCCTCCGGCGCCGCCGAGGAGGGCGAGCGCGGCGAGGGCGAGCGCAATGGCCGCCGCAAGCGCCGTCGCCGCCGGCGCGGCGGTCGCCGCGACCAGGAGGATCAGGGCGAGACCCTGGCCGATGGCGCCGAGGAGGAGGGCGAGGAGACCGCGCCCGCGACCGAAGCCGACGCCGATCTGGACGCCGAGGATGAGGCCGCCGGCGCCGAGCCGGTCGAGGCGGGCGAAAGCCCGGCGGGCGAGGGGCGCGAGGGTGGCCGTCGTCGCCGTCGCGGCCGTCGCGGTGGCCGTCGTCGGGAAGCGGGCGAGGCGCTGATCGTCGATGCCGGCGATGTCGGCCCGGCCGCGACCGATCCCGAGACGCCGGGCGACGCCGCGCCGGCGGCGGAGGCCGAGGTCGATGCCGCGCCCGAAGCGGCCCCGGTCGCGCCGGCGGCGGTGGCACCGGAGGCGCCTGCCAAGCCCAAGACCCGGCGTCGTCCCCGGGCGCGTGCCGAGGCCGCCACGGCCGCCGCGGCCGAGCCTGTCGCCGAGGCGCCCGCCGCGCCCGAGCCGGTCGCGGTCGAGGCCGCGCCGGTCGTGACCGAGGAGGCCGCGCCCGCGCCCAAGCGCAAACGCGCTCCGCGCAAGAAGGCGGTCGAGGCGGAGGCCGCCCCGGTCGAGGCCGCGCCGGCCGCCACCGAGGAGGCCGCGCCCGCGCCCAAGCGCAAGCGCGCGCCGCGCAAGAAGGCGGTCGAGACGGAGGCCGCTCCGGTCGAGGCCGCGCCGGCCGAGGTCGAGCCCGCCGCGCCCGCCCCCGACGCCGGGGAGGAGCCCGCGCCGGCCGCCGAGTCCGCGCCGCGTCGCGGCTGGTGGCAGCGCACCTTCGGCGCCTGATCCGAAATCGCCGGCGCGCGCCCTGTCCGGGTGCGCGCCGGCAGCCTTTCACTTGAGGTTCAGCGGCGCGATGCGAGGCAGGGCCATGTTCCGGCGGGTTCGCGCTGTCCTCATGCTGCTGCTCGCGCTCCTGCTCGGCGCGCGGCCCGTCCTGGCGCAGGACGCGCCCGAGATTCTCCGCGATACCGAGACCGAGCGCTTCCTCGACAGCATCGCCAGCCCGCTCGCGAAGACGGCCGGCCTCGCACCGGGCGCGCTCAAAGTGGTGCTGGTCCGCGATCCGGAGATCAACGCCTTCGTCGCGGGCGGCCAGGTCATCTACATCAATTCGGGCACCATCCTCGCCGCCGACAATGCCAATGAGCTGGAAGGCGTGATCGCGCACGAGCTTGGCCATATCGAGGGCGGCCATGCCCCGCTCGGCAGCGAGCATGCCAAGCCGGCCACCCGCATCGCCTTGCTCTCGCTGCTGCTCGGAGTCGCCGCCGCCGTCGCCGGCGCGCCCCAGGCGGGCATGGCGGCGCTCGGCGCGGGCCAGCAGATGGCGCTGGGCAATTATCTCGCCTTCAGCCGCGCGCAGGAAGGCGCGGCCGATGCCTCGGCGGTGCGCCACCTCAACGACGCGCATCTGAGCGGCAAGGGCATGATCAGCTTCTTCGACAAGCTGCGCGCCGAGGAATATCGGCTGTCCTCCAGCTATGCCTCGGCCGATCCCTTCATGCAGACCCACCCCATGTCGGCGGATCGCCAGGCGGTGCTGGAGCATGATCTGTCCGCCTCGCCCTGGTGGAACACGCCGATCGATCCCGCCAAGCAGGTCCGCTTCCTGCGGGTCAAGGCCAAGCTGGCCGGCTATGTGCTTGATCCCGATCAGGCGCTCAAACGCTATCCGACGAGCGACTCGTCGATCTACGGCCACTATGCGCGCGCCTTCGCCTGGCACCGCGCCGCCTATCCCGATCAGGCCATGCGCGAGGCGAGCGCGCTGCTCACCGCCGCGCCGGGCGATCCCTATTTCAACGAGCTGGCCGGCCAGATGCTGCTCGAGAACGGCCACCCCAAGGAGGCGCTGCCGCCGCTGCGCAAGGCGGTCGCCGGATCGGACAATGCGCCGCTCATCTCGGCCATGCTCGGCCATGCGCTGCTCGCCACCGAGGATCCCGCCAACTATGCCGAGGCCGAGCGCGTGCTGCGCCTGTCGGTGGCGCGCGATCGCGAGGATCCGCTCGCCTGGTATGCGCTGGGCACCGTCTATGCCAGCCGCGGCGACGAGGCGCATGCCGCGCTCGCCACCGCCGAACGCTACCATATGGAGGGCGACGATCGCCTCGCCGGCCTCAATGCCGAACGCGCGATGAAGGGCTTCAAGGTCGGCACGGTCGATTATCTCCGCGCCGAGGACATCGCGCTCGCCTCGCGCAACAATCTGGACTGGAAGGAACGGCGCAAGTGAAAAGCGGCATGGCGATGGCAGCGGCGGCGGCGCTGATCGGCGGCCTGGCCGGCGCCGGCGCGATGCTGGCGCTGCGTCCGCCAAGCGATCAGGGCGCCGGCGTCCGCGCCTATCTGCTCGCCCATCCCGAGGTGCTGCCCGAAGCGATGGAGCGGCTCCAGGCGCAGCAGAATGCCGCGCTCGTCGCCGCCAACCGCGCCGCCCTGTTCACGCCCTTTCCGGGCGCGGTCGCGGGCAATCCCAAGGGCGATGTCACGCTGGCCGAATTCTACGATTATGCCTGCGGCTATTGCCGCGCGGCGGTCGGCGATGTCGATCGCCTCGTCGCCGAGGACAAGAATCTGCGCGTCGTCTTCAAGGAGATGCCGGTCCTGTCCGAACTGTCGGACAGCGCCGCCCGGCTCAGCCTCGCCGCCGCCAAGGCGGGCCGTTTCGCCGCGTTCCACCATGCGCTCTACGCCGCCGGCCCGCTCGATACGGCGACGCTCGCCGCCGCCACCCGCGCCGCCGGCATCGCGCCCGCCGCCGCCGATGCGCCGGACATCGCGCGCGAGGTGGAGGCCACCATGGCGGCGGTGCGCGCGATGCGCTTTTCCGGCACGCCCACCTTCGTCGTCGGCGATCAGATCCTGCCGGGCGCGGTCGGCTATGCGGGGCTGAAGGCGGCCGTCGCGGCGGCGCGCGCCCATACCGGCTGAGCCCGCGCGCCCGCCCGTCTCAGCGCCCGCCGCGCACCGCCGCGCCAATCGCGCGGATCACCGTCGCCGCCGGCACGGGCTTCTCGCAGCGCGGCATATGGCGGTAGCGCTCGGGCATGGCGTCGCCGTCATAGCCCGTGGTGAAGAGGATCGGCACGCCCCGCGCGGTCAGCAGATCGGCGGCGGGGAAGGCGGGTTCGCCCTGCAGGTTCACGTCCAAAATGGCGCCGTCGATCGCGTCGGTGGCGACGATCAGCGCCACCGCCTCGTCGATCAGCCCCACCGGCCCGATCACCGTCGCCCCCGCCGCCGTGAGATGGTCGCGCAGATCCTGGGCGAGGAAATATTCGTCCTCCACCACCAGCAGGCGGCAGCCGCGCAGGGGCGCGCCGGTCATGGTCGATCAGCCTTTCGTTCGCGACACCGGCAAGGCGATGCAGCAGTCGAGCCCGTCCTTCTCTAACCTGTATCGAGTCTGAGCGCCGAGTTGATAGGGCAGCGCGCGCTCGATCAGCTCGCGGCCCTGGCCGGTGCCGGCGGCCGGCGCATCGGCGGCGGGCATGGCGACCCCCTCCTCGCGCCACCGGATGTGCAGCCAGGGCTCGCCGCCCTCGCCGTCGGGCTCGTAGCGCCAGGTCACGCTCAGCCGCGCGCCCGCCTGGCCCAGCGCGCCATATTTCATCGCGTTGGTGGCGAGTTCGTGCAGCCCCATCGCGAGCATCTGCACCGTTGAGGAGCGCAGCCGCACGCCCGAGGGCCCGTCCAGGCTGATCGTGCCGATCCCCTGCATCGCGTCCAGCTCGTGGCGGATCAGCTCGTCGAACCGCACCCGCTCGCCCTCCTGCAAGCGCGAGAGCAGCTGCTGCACCCGCGCCAGCGCGTCGAGCCGGTCGCGGAAGCGGTCGCGGAAATCCTCCAGCCCGGTGCTCGCCCGCACCGTCTTCTCGGCGATGCTGCGCACCACGCTCATCAGGTTGCGCGTGCGGTGCTGCAATTCGCCGACCAGCACCTGCTGGCGGTCCGCCCATTGGCGGCGCTCGGTGATGTCCTGCATCGCCCCGATCATGCGGATCGGCCGGCCCTGCTCGTCGTAGAAGAAGCGGCCCGAGGCCGAGCACCACAGCGTCGTGCCATCGGGATGCACCGTGCGGAACTCGGCCACATAGGGGATGCGCTCGTCGCGCGCGCGGAGCAGCGCCCGCTCGGCCTCGGCGCGATCCTCGGGGTGGATGCGCTCGGCCCAGGCCTCGAAGCTCGGCGTCACCCCGCCCACGCTATAGCCCTGGAGCCGGAAATGCTCGTCGGACCATTCGATGTGGTTGCCCACCATGTCCCAGTCCCACGCGCCCAGCCGCGCCGTCTCCAGCGCCAGCCGCAGCCGCGCCTCGTTGGTGCGCAGCGCGTCCTCGGACCGGCGCCGCTCGGTCATGTCCTGGCCGATCTTCATGAAGCCGGTCAGCCGCGCGCCGTCGCGCACGGCGATGGTGCGCCCGTCGATGAACACGCGCTCGCCATTCTTGCGCAGATGCCAGCGAATGTCGGGCGCGGTGCCGTCGCGCAGCGCGCGCGCGATCTCCTGGCGCGGCACGCCGGCGGCGCGATCCTCGGGCAGGAACAGGATCTCGGCGCTGCGGCCGCGCGCCTCCGCCTCGGTCCAGCCGAACACGGCCTCGGCGCCGGGCAGCCAATCGGTGATGCGATCCTCGGGGTCGCTCAGGAAGATCGCGTAGTCGCGCGCATGTTCCACGATCATCCGGTAGCGCTTCATCGTGTCTTCGAGGTCGCGCATCTTGTGCAGCCGGTCGATCACCGGGCCCAGCACCATCGCATAGGTGCGCAAAAACTCGATATCCTCCGCGCCGAACTGGCGGGGCTCGCGCGCATCCACCTGCAACAGCCCGAAGGCGCGGCCGCCGGGCAGGCGGATCGGCACGTTCACCAGCGCCGCCACGCCGTGCGCGCGCATGAAATCGGGCACCGAGAAGCGGCTCTCGGTCTCCACGTCGCGCGCGATCACCGGCGCGCCGGCCTCGATCGCGAAAGTCTCGGAGGATTGTTCGTCCAGCGGGATCCGCATCGTGCCGACCACGTTCGCCGCCCAGCCGACGCCGGCGCGCACCACCGCCGTCTCGCCGCCGGGCTCGATCTCGAGCACCTTGGCGAGCCCCGTGCCCAGCGCCTCGCTGATCAGCCGGCAGGCTTCGGTGAGCACGGTCTGCAGATCGTCGCACCGCAGCACGAACTCGCCGAACTCGGCCAGCACATGCTGCCGCCGCAGAAGATCGTCCCTGTCCAGCATCGGCCACTCCTAAGCTGGATCAAGAACGCACGGCGCCGCGCGAAGGGGGCGGCGCCGCCGCGCGCCGGCCCGCGCGGGCCCGGCGGATCACCCCCCGCCGCCGCGCGTTGGCGCAGAGCATCAGGAAAGGACCCGGCATGACCGATACCAACGAGGCGACGCTGTACCGCATGGTGCTGCCCGATCATGTCTGCCCCTTCGGCCTGCGCGCCAAGGCGCTGCTCGAAGGCGCCGGCTATGCGGTGGACGACCGCCTGCTCGTCTCGCGCGAGGAGGTCGATCGCTTCAAGCAGGACCAGGGCGTCGACACCACGCCGCAAATCTTCATCGGCGACCACCGCATCGGCGGCAGCGACGCGCTCGACGCCTATCTGGCGGAACGCTGAGGGGGGCGACCGGCTCCAAGAACTGCCGGTTGTTAATGACCCCAGGTGGGACGAAGACTGAGACTTAGCCGCCGTTCAAGGCCGCCTAATGGATGTTGCTTTTGACATAAACCGGTAATCGGCTTCTTCATCGTTTCGAACGCAATCACATATTTGATGCATGAGGTCCAAAAGGAAGCCATCTAGACGGGCAGGCGCTGAAATCATACTTCAAATGGAGTCGTCAATCCAGACTTCAAAAAATCTAGAAAGCGAGGACATGATTGCCTAAATTAGGCCGGCAAAACTGCCTCCTTGAATCGCTCGACGAGACTAAAAACAGCATTCACGAGGTTTTCCATTGTTTCCAAGATAGAGCCGGTTAGGAAGTATCCCGGGGGAAACGTTATAATCATGGCGTCCTTGTTGATAGTGATGCTGTCAGCGGGATGGCTGAGGTACCTTTCGTGCGAGATAGGTTCTCCAACCCCGAGCCCCATTAGTATTCCGGATTGATAGATAAGATTAACTCCCATCTCTCTCGACCATTTCACTCCAGGATTGAATGAAGTACTAATGAACTGTACTAATGGTACAGCCGTTCGGTGTTTGTCGTGATTGTTGAGATCATGCAGGCCGCGGAGGAGGTCGTTTCCGCCCTTATAAGGTTGTGCAGCTTCGATCATGCTTACGACGTCTTTCCCCAGCTTTAGAAAGGGAGCCGACTTTGGCGAAACAGACAGCTTCGCCTTGAAAGACTCCTCACTATCTGTGAATGGGAACGACATGTCGGACACCCCTACTTTTCGGACCCGAGCGATGTCACACGTCATCACATCTAGTGCTGATCGCAAGGAGTGCGCGATATCGCCTAGGATCAGCGATATTTCGGGAGGAACTTTTTCGGAAAGCGCAATCTCCCACGGGTCCTCAGCGCGACCTCTGTGAATGAACTCAGGATGGGCGAGCGCCTGATAGGCGCGAACTGCTTCGACAAGCTCGATTAAATGCTTACCCGCTCTCTCGAGCTTGAGAAACGGCCCCTCGAATGGATCTAGGTACATGTCAGCACCGTGGCAGGCGGACACTCTCTCTGACGTAGAGACAGCGGCTCGCATGGGAGCGGCGCTGAAACGCGCCCTCGCCACCCCTCACAAGCCGCACAAGGCTAGCAAGGGAAGGTGGCCGGAGTCTTCAGGAAATATGGAAGAGGGTGCTAGCTACTCTGGCGGGGTAGCTTGGGATGCTTAGGCGGCGATCTGATCAATTCTTCCATAGGTGAGGCTCTTGCAGCGGCCACCGGTCCTTGCGGCGTCCGTGCGCTCCGCATCGCTTACCATGCGGGTGCTGTAGCAAAATCAAATTCAGCGCAGTAGCAACCTAGGTCGTGAACTCAAGAAAAGATGCCTAGTTGCCACCGTTCGACATGCCTGAGATTGGGTGCAATTGGCTTATCCTGCAATCAGGATACCATGGAGAAATCCGCTGCCGAGACGATCTATCCGTCGAAGATTTCAAGCAATTCTATCTGGCCAAGCTCTGTAAATCTATAGCCGACCGCTGCCCCAGAACCGATTGCGGGGATCGTGCTGGCAGCTAGCCAATGGACGCGGACCAACTCACGCCAAAGGCGATCATTTGCCGAACCGAGAGTGGTGACAATAGCCGCGTTGGGGCTGCGGCACCCGTGGTAAAGCACAGAAAGGTCGCCAGCGCTGAGCCCGTATCGCGACTGTTCACCCGGCTTGGATCGCTCTCCAATTTTATATCGGGCGACCGACCAAGCTGCATGCAAGAACGCCCGTGCCAGTTCAGTCGCACAGTCCAGATCCACCTTGATATAGGACGTGCGGTCCGGGGGTAAGCGCTCCGCCAATCGGAGGATTGAGATCCGGGACTGTCTAGCAGGAACCGGATATTCGGCTGGAGCGCAGTTCACTATGGCGACGCAGTGATTGCTCGCGAGGATTGTCTTTGCTTGTGAACTGTGGCCGTCGATCGACAACCGCAATTCACGCATCCCCTCTGCGATCTTGATATGCGTCGCTCCTCCCGCGCGAACGTGCGCAACGCACTCACCATCGATGTGAATTGCATAACGGCGAAGGAGATCGCGCTTAGCAGTCGCGCGTTTGACGATCAGGTCGGCCATGACGTGGGTATGGCGAGTCGGATGCTCAGATTTCCTTACTGCCAACTCTGAGTGAACGAGATACCCGTTTTCAGATCGGTGGGGGTAGAGGCCGATCGGCAACACGTCGGGCGTTAGCGGCGCAGCCGCTTTATGAGTCTACGGCTCAGATGGGCTTCGTTCATCCGGAAGATGCCAGCCATGCCGCGCTTCAAGAGCCAGAAAAGACTTTCGACGGTGTTGGAGTGCTTGAACCCACCGAAGGTCTCCCCCCCCCTCACGCCGCCGGCGACAGCACCGGCCGGCCGGCGAGGAAGGCGTCGATATTGGCGCGGAGCTGGCGTTGCATTTCGGCCAGCGCCTGGTCGGTGGCGCCGGCGCTGTGCGGGGTGAGCAGCGTGTTGGGCACATCCGCCCACATGTCCGCCGGCGTCGGCTCGACCGTATAGACATCGAGCGCGGCGCCGCCGAGCCGGCCGTCGCGCAGCGCCGCGATCAGCGCGGGCTCGTCGATCAGCTGGCCGCGCGAGACATTGACGAGCAGCCCCTCGGGGCCGAGCGCGTCGAGCACGCCGGCGTCGATCATCGCGCGATTGTCCTCGGTCGCGCGCGCCGTCAGCACCATGATGTCGCTCGCCCGCGCCAGCGCCGTCAGGCTGTCGGCGCGCGGCCAGGGCGCGTCGGGCTTGGCGCGCGGGCCCCACCAGCCCACCGTCATGCGCATCGCCTCGGCGCGCCGGGCGATGGCGCCGCCGATCGCGCCCAGCCCCACCAGCCCCAGCCGCGCGCCGCCCAGCGCGCGGGTGAGCAGCTTGGGCCCGGTGCCCCACAGGCCGGCGCGCAGCAGCGCCTCGCCCGCCACGATCTTGCGCCGATGCGCCAGGATCAGGCCGATCGCGTGATCGGCGACATCCTCGTGATTGGCGTCGCGCGCATGGCTCACCTCCAGCCCGCGCCGCCGCATCGCCGCCACGTCGATCCCGTCATAGCCGACCGAGAAGACCGCGATCAGCCCGAGCCGGGGCATGGCCTCGAACACCGCGTCCGGCAGCGGCAGCTCGCCCGCCGCCACCAGGATCCGCGTCTCGGCGAGCGCCGCCGGATCGGGCGCTTCCCACAAGGGGAGCACCGTATAGTGCGCGCGCAGCGGCGGAACGACGCTGCCGAGCTGGGAATGGGCGATGGCGATGCGGGGAAGCGCGGTCATGGGCGCGGCCTAGTCGATCGCGGGGGGCGAGGGAAAGCCGGCGCGTACCGTCTCGGCGGCGGCCGGCGCGACGCGCGCGGCGGGCCGCGCCTTGCCCCATTCGCGCGCCGCCGTGTAGCCGATATAGCCCGTGCCGAACAGCGCGTAGAGCGGCTCCGGCAGGGCGGCGAGATAGGCCGCCATCGCGCGCGTCATCGCCGCCGCCGTCGCCGGCGAAAGCGCCGCCACCAGCGCCACCGGCCCCGCGCCCAGCAGCAGCGCGTACATCACGTAGAGAAAGGCGGGCCGCGCGCGGCGGGTGAAGCGATCCTCACTCATCGCGCCCCGCCCACGCGATTGGCGAGCCAGCCATAGAGGAACAGCTCGTTGGCCGGGCGCCGTTCGGCGAGCGCGACATAGCGCGCGCCCTGCAGCGCATCCAGCGCGCGGATCAGCACCGTCTCGGCGGGCGCGCCGCGCTGGCGCAGAAAGGCGTCGATCGCCGCCAGCAGCGGCCGGTCGATCGGGCCGCGCGGGCGCGGATCGGCAAAGTCGCGGCCCTGCCGGTTGAGCGCGCGCAGCACCCGCCGCAGCAGCGCGATCGCGGTGAGCGGGCCCATATTGACGCCGGTGTCGAACAGTTCGGCGGCCAGGCGCGGCGCGCGCTCGGCGACGCGGTCGAAGCCGGGCTCGTGCCAGTAGCGCGCGGCGTAGAGCGCGGCGGCGGTGGCGCGCGGCAGCGCGCGGATCGACCCCGTCCAGCCGGCGGCGCGCGCCTGCGCCTCGGTGATGCCGTAGCGGGTCGGGCCCCCGGCGTCGGCGGGGTGATCCACATAGTCGCCCTCGCGCGCGATCAGCGCGTCGATCAGATGCGTCGGGTCCATGCGCAGCCTCCTGTCCAGAACGCCCGCTGTATAACCAAATGGGTTCGTGTAGGACAGCCTGCGCCAAGCGGCGGGCGCCAAAGGAAAAGGCCGGGCCATTGCTGACCCGGCCCTTGGCCCGCGACTCCAAAGGGTCGCGCTGGTCGGGGCGACAGGATTCGAACCTGCGACCCCCAGACCCCCAGTCTGATGCGCTACCAGGCTGCGCTACGCCCCGACCTGAGCGGGGGCCTGTAGGGGAGGCGGCGGCGCTTGGCAAGCGTTCGCAAGGGGCTCGCGTCGCTTTCCGGGAAGCGCGCGTCCCGCCCTCGCTTGCGCGGGGCGCGCCTGCCGTGATAGGCGCCCGCCTTCAGCAGGGGGGCGCTGTCACGCCCCCAGTCCAGCCAGGCGACCCGCCCCATGTTCTCGTCTCCCGCCTTCGCCCAAGCCGCCGGCGCCGCGCCCTCGGGCGGCGGCTTCGCCGCTTTCTCGGGCTTCGTGCCGATCATCCTGATGGTGGTGATCTTCTACTTCCTGCTCATCCGCCCGCAACAGGCGCGCGCCAAGCAGCACAAGCAGATGCTCGAGGCGCTCAAGAAGGGCGACGCCGTCGTCACCGGCGGCGGCCTGATCGGCCGCGTGATCCGCGTCGACGGCGATGAGGTCGAGATCGAGCTGGCGCCCAACACCCGGGTCCGCGCGGTCAAGGGCACGCTCACCGATGTGCGCGCCGCCGGCAAGCCCGCGAACGACTGAGGCGCCCGATGCTCGACTTTCCGCGCTGGAAGATCCTGTCGATTTTCGGCGTGCTGCTGCTCGGCGTGCTGCTCGCCGTGCCGAGCCTGATGCCGGACCACACCGCCCGCGCGCTCGGGCTCGGCGGCATGCCGCGGATCAATCTCGGCCTCGATCTCGCCGGCGGCAGCCATATCCTGCTCGAGGCGGATACGGCCGATGTCGCCAAGACCCGCGTCGCCGCCATGGAAGACAGCGTCCGCGATTCGATGCACGCGATGCAGCCCGCGATCGACATCGGCGACATCTCCACCGCCGATGGCGCGCTCAGCTTCTTCGTGCGCGATCCCGCCCGGGTCGATGCCGCGGTCGAGAAGATCCGCACCCTCACCGCGCCCGTCGGCTCCACCGGCACGCGCGACTGGGACGTGAAGGTGGTCGATTCCACCCGCATCGTCCTCACCCCCACCCAGGGCGGGATCAACCAGTTCGTCGATCAGGCGATGAAGGGCGCGACCGATATCGTCCGCAAGCGCATCGACGCGCTCGGCACCAAGGAGCCGACGATCGTCCGCCAGGGCAGCGATCGCATCCTCGTCCAGGTGCCGGGCCTGCAGGATCCGGCCAAGCTCAAGGCGCTGATCGGCAAGACCGCCAAGCTCGAGTTCAAGCTGGTCGATACCCAGGCCGATCCGCAGAAGGTCGCCGCCGGCCAGGCGCCGATCGGCGACCAGATCCTGCGCTACCAGAATGGCGCGCCGATCGCGGTCAAGCGCCGCGCGATCATCACCGGCACCGATCTCGCCAAGGCCGCCCAGGATTATGACGGCCAGACCAACGAGCCGGTCGTCTCGATCACCTTCGGCTCCAAGGGCGCGCGCGCCTTCGCCGAGGTGACCCAGCAGAATGTCGGCAAGCCCTTCGCGATCGTGCTCGACAATGTCGTGCTCTCGGCGCCCTCGATCAACGAGCCGATCCTCGGCGGCGCGGCGCGGATCAACGGCAATTTCACCGTCGACAGCGCGCAGCAGCTCGCCATCTCGCTCCAGTCGGGCGCGCTGCCGATCGCGCTCAAGACGGTGGAGGAGCGCACGGTCGGCCCCGGCCTCGGCGCCGATTCGATCCATGCCGGCGTCGTCGCCAGCGCGATCGCGGTGGCGCTGGTCGTCGCCTTCATGCTGGTCACCTATGGCCGGTTCGGCGTCTACGCCAATCTCGCGGTCATCCTGAACATCTTCGTCATCCTCGCGGCGATGGCGCTGCTCAACGCGACGCTGACGCTGCCGGGCATCGCCGGCTTCGTGCTGACGATCGGCACGGCGGTGGACGCCAATGTGCTGATCAACGAACGCATCCGCGAGGAGCGCCGGCGCGGCCGCAACGTCGTCCAGGCGGTCGAGCTTGGCTATAAGGAAGCGAGCCGCACCATCTTCGAAGCCAATGTCACCCACGCCATCGCCGGCACCATCATGCTGCTGCTCGGCTCCGGCCCGGTCAAAGGCTTCGCGGTGGTGCTGTTGCTCGGCATCGTCACCTCGGTGTTCACCGCCGTCACCTTCACGCGCATGCTGGTCGCGCTGTGGCTCAAGCGCCACCGCCCGCAGGCGATCCATATTTGAGCCCTGCCATGCGCCTTCTCAAAATCGTCCCCGACAACACCAATATCGGCTTCGTCCGGCTGCGCGGCATCGCCTTTGCGGTGACGCTGCTGCTGTCGCTGGCCAGCGTCGGGCTGGTCGCCGCGCGCGGCCTCAACCTCGGCGTCGATTTCGTCGGCGGCCTGCTGATCGAGGCCAAATTCCCCACGGCCGCGCCGCTCGACGCGGTGCGCGAGCGGATCGACGGGCTCGATGTGGGCGAGGCGTCGCTCCAGTCCTTCGACCCCACCACCATCTCGATCCGCCTGCCGCTGCCGCGCTCGACCGACGAAGGCGCCAACAACGCGCTGGTCGCCAAGGTCGAGGGTGCGCTGAGCCAGAGCTTTCCCGGCGTCCGCTACAATCGCGTCGAGACGGTCTCGGGCAAGGTCTCTGACGAGCTGATCTGGAAGGGCGTGCTCGCCGTCTTCCTCGCCATCGCCGGCATCGCCCTGTTCGGCGTGTTCCGGTTCGAGTGGCAGTTCGGTGTCTCCACCTTCGTGTCGATCCTGCACGATGTGCTGATGACGCTCGGCTTCTTCGCGCTCACCCGGCTCGAATTCGATCTCAACATCGTCGCCGCGGTGCTGACGATCGTCGGCTATTCGATCAACGACAAGATCGTGATCGACGATCGCATCCGAGAGAATCTGCGCAAGTATCGGCAGATGCCGATCGGCGAGCTGATCGATCTCTCGGTCAACGAAACCCTGCCGCGCACGGTGATGACCTCGCTCACCATCCTGCTGGCGCTGGTGTCGCTGCTGCTGTTCGGCGGCCATGTGCTGCGCGGCTTCACGGCGGCGATGATCCTGGGCGTGATCGTCGGCACCTATTCCTCGATCTACGTCTCCTCCTCGCTGCTCATCTCGCTCGGCATCGACAAGTCGCGCTTCAAGCAGGTGGCCGCCGCGAGCGACTCCCGCAAGGCCGCGCGCGCCAATGCCGAGCGGATCGCGCCCAAGCGCTGATGGCGCGCTTTGTCCCGGAAGAGGCCGCGGCCGGTCCGGTGCTCCAGGGCGTCGGGGCGGGCGGCTTCCGCGTGGACGGCACGCTGTACCGGGCGGTGCAGCTCAGCCCCAGCCGCGCCATCGCCTGGACCCCGCCCGCGCTGGAGGCGCTGAGCCTGGACGATCTGGCGCCGCTGCTCGATCCGGCACCCGAATTCCTGCTGATCGGCACCGGCGCGCGGCTGCGCCGGCCGTCTCCCGCGCTGCTCGCCGCCGCCCAGGCGCGCGGCATCGGCATCGATCTCATGGACAGCCGGGCCGCCGCCCGCGCCTGGGTGATCGTGCGCGGCGAGGGCCGCGAGGTCGCGGTGGCGCTCTTCCCGCTCGACGCCTGATCCGGCGGCTCAGCCGCCCCGCGCCGCCACCAGCCCGGCGAGATGCGCGCGCAGCCGCGCCGCGTTGCGCGGCCAGGTGAAGCGCTCGGCCGCCGCGCGCACCGTCTCGGGCGCGGGCGGATCGGCGAGGAGCGCGGCCACCGCGGCGGCGATGGCCTCGGGCGTGCGCGCGACGATCCGCCCCGCCTCGGGCCGGTCAAGCAGTTCGCGCGCGCCGCCCGCCTCGCTGATGACCAGCGGGACGCCACAGGCGAGCGATTCGACCCAGGCATTGGCGAGCCCTTCCGACGCCGAGGCGAGCAGCCCGACATCGGCGGCGGCATGGAGCGCGGGCAGCGCCTCGTGTGGCTGGCGGCCGAGCAGCCGCACCCGATCCGCCACGCCCAGCCGCTCGGCCTGTGCGCGCAGCGCCGCCGCCTCCGGCCCCTCGCCGGCGATCAGCAGCGTCGCGCCGGGCAGGCGGGGCAGGGCGGCGATGGCGAGATCATGCCCCTTGCGGGCGATCAGCGCGCCGACCGAGAGCAGCACCGGCCCCTCGAGCCCGAGCGACCGCTTGGCGGCGGCGCGGTCCGCCGGCGGGCGGAAGCGGGCGAGATCCACGCCGGTATAATGCACCAGGATCCGGGCCTCGGGCATGCCAAGCGCGACCATATCGGTCTTGAGCGCGGCGCTCACGGCGAGCAGGCCATCGGCAGCGCGGCCGGCGCGGCGCACCTGACCGGCGCTGCCCCGGTGCCGGCCCCAATAGTGAATGTCCCCGCCGCGCGCCTTGATCGAGACCGGCAGGCCCAGCCGACGGCCGATCGCGATCGCCGCCGGGCCATCGGGATAGAAGAATTCAGCATCGATCACGTCGAAGCGAAGGCGGCGATGGAGCCGCGCCACATAGGGCAGCAGCCGCGCCGCCAGCAGCGGGCCGTGCGCCGCGCCCAGGCCGGGAATGATGGGAAAGCGCGGGCGGTGCACGTCCAGCCCCGCCCAGGCCTCGCGCGCGGGCAGCGCGGCCAGCGCGCGCCAGCGCGGATGGCGGCGGCCGAGCAGCGGCGGCAGGCCGAGCGGCGCGATCACCGTCACGTCGGTGTCGGGCAGGGCGGCGAGCGCGCAGGTCTGCCGCGCGACAAAGCCGCCAAAGCCGGGCCGCGTCGCATCGGGGAAGAGGCTGGCGATGGTCAGGATGCGCAGCATGATCCCACCATGGCCGACAAGCCGTTAAGAGCGGGTTCAGCGCCGGGACGCAAGGCGCGGCGTGGATGTCGCGGGCCGCTTCCCACACTCCCCCGCAGCCGCTAAGGAGCGTCGTTATGCGCAGCCTCGCCTCTCGTCCGCTCCTTTTCGCCGCCCTTGCCGCAGCCGTGTTCGCGCCGCTTGCCGGCTGCGCCAGCAATGGCAAGAAGAAGGCGGGCGATCAGCGCTACATCGCCCGCGATGTCGATACCCTGTACAACCTCGCTTATGACCGGCTGGATCGCCGGGATTACCGCGTGGCGGCGCAGCTGTTCGACGAAGTGGAGCGGCAGCACCCCTATTCGGTCTGGGCGCGTCGCGCGGAGCTGATGAGCTCCTATTCCTATTATCTTGCCCGCAGCTATAATGACTCGATCAAGTCGTCGCAGCGCTTCCTGTCGATCCATCCGGGCAACCGCGATGCCGCCTATGCCTATTATCTGATCGCGGTCGATTATTACGAGCAGATCAACGACGTCACGCGCGATCAGAAGATCACCCAGCAGGCGCTCGATGCGCTGGGCGAGCTGATCCGCCGCTATCCCGATACCAAATACGCCGCAGACGCCCGGCTGAAGGTCGATCTCGTCAACGATCACCTCGCCGGCAAGGAGATGGAGATCGGCCGCTTCTACCAGCGGCGCGGCCAGTGGCTCGCCGCGATCATCCGCTTCCGCGCGGTGATCGACCAATATCAGACGACCACCCATGTGCCCGAGGCGCTGGAGCGTCTGGTCGAAAGCAATCTCGCGCTCGGTCTGCCCGAAGAGGCGGAGCGGTCGGCGGCGGTGCTCGGCGCCAATTATCCCGGCTCCAAATGGTATGGGCGCGCCTATAGCCTGATGACGCGCAAGGCGCCCAAGGGCGTGGTGCGCACCGCCGGGTGAGGCACGCGACCGGGGCGATTTGTTCGTCCCCTGTTCCCGTTCCCCTCGGGATCGACTAGAGAGGGCGCGCATGCTGACCCGGCTCGCCATCCGCGACATCGTCCTGATCGAGGCGCTGGACCTTGATTTCGCGCCCGGCCTCGGCGCGCTGACGGGCGAGACGGGCGCCGGCAAATCGATCCTGCTCGATGCGCTGGGGCTGGTGCTCGGTCAGCGGGCCGATAGCGGGCTCGTCCGCCATGGCGCCGCGCAGGGGGTCGTCACCGCCAGTTTCGAACCGGGCGACGATGCCGGCATCGCCGCGCTGCTGGCCGAGCATGGGCTGGAAGGCGAGCCCGGCGAGCCGCTGCTGATCCGCCGCATCGTCAAGGCCGATGGCGGCAGCCGCGCCTCGATCAACGATCAGCCCGCCTCCGCCGCGCTGCTGCGCGAGCTTGGCGGGCGGCTGGTGGAAATCCACGGCCAGCATGACGATCGCGGTCTGCTCAACCCGCGCGGCCATCGCGCGCTGCTCGATGCCTTCGCGCGCACGCCGCTCGCCCCGCTGGCCGAGGCCTATGCGGCGTGGCGGCGCGCCGAGGCGGTGCTGGCCGAGGCGCGGGCGGAGTTGGAAACGGCGGCGCGCGATCGCGAATGGCTGGAGCATGCGGTGGGCGAGCTGGCCACGCTCGCCCCCGAGCCGGGCGAAGAGGAAAGCCTCGCCGCCGAGCGCGCGACGATGCAGAAGGGCGCGCGGCTGGCGGAGGATCTCGCCGGGGTGATCGCGCATCTCGACGGGTCGGACGGCGCGCTCGCGGCGCTGCGCCAGGCGGCGCGCCGGCTGGATCGCGTCGCCGCCGAGCAGGACGATCTCGCCGCCGCGCTCGCCGCGCTGGATCGCGCGGTGATCGAGGCGAGCGAGGCCGAGGAGGCGCTGGCCCGCGCGGGCGAGGCGCTGGCCTTCGATCCCGCCCGGCTCGACCGGATCGAGACGCGGCTCTTCGATCTGCGCGGCCTCGCCCGCAAGCATCGCGTCCAGCCCGACGGCTTGGCGGCGCTGCACGAGGAGCTGGCGGCGCGGCTGGCGCGGCTGACGGCAGGGAGCGCCGGGCTGGCGGCGCTGGAGCGCGCGCGCGATGCCGCGCGCGACGCCTATTGCACGCAGGCGGAGGCGGTGAGCGCCATTCGCGCCGCCGCCGCCGAGCGGCTGGACGCCGCCGTGGCCGGCGAGCTCGCGCCGCTCAAGCTGGACGCCGCGCGCATCCGCACCGGACTGGAGCAGCTGGGCGAAGCGTCCTGGGGCCCGGAAGGCTGGGACCGGGTGGAGTTTCTCGTCTCCACCAATCCCGGCGCGCCCTTCGCGCCGCTCGCCAAGATCGCCAGCGGCGGCGAGCTGTCGCGCTTCATCCTCGCGCTCAAGGTCGCGCTGGCCGAGCAGGCGGGCGCGCGGACGATGGTGTTCGACGAAATCGACCGCGGCGTCGGCGGCGCGGTCGCCTCGGCGATCGGCGAGCGTCTGGCGCGGCTGGCGGCGCAGGCGCAGCTGCTCGTCGTCACCCACAGCCCGCAGGTCGCCGCCCGGGCCGACCGTCATTTCCTGATCGCCAAGAGCCATGACGGCCTTGTCACGCGGACCGGCGTGCGCGCGCTCGATGCCGGGGATCGGGCGGAGGAGATCGCGCGCATGTTGTCCGGCGCCGAGATCACCGACGAGGCGCGCGCCCAGGCGCGGCGGCTCATCGCGGTCGCCTGACGAAAAGGCTTGCCAAGCGGGCGCGCGCGGGCTGTCTTGGCAGCGGGGGGCGCAGCCGGGCCGGGGGGCAGCTGCGATCATCTTGCAAGGGCCCGTTGATGCGTTCCAAATTCGTGCTTTCGCTGGCGGCCGCGCTGCTCGCCGGCCTGTCCCTTCCCGCCGCCGCTGAGGCCGCCAAGGCCGATCCCGCCAAGCCCGACAGCGGCGGCGACATGGCCCGCCAGCATCAGAAGGACAAGGATGCCGAGGCGGTGGAAGGCTGGATCAAGCCGCCCGTCGAGGAGCGCGCCGTCGTCACCCATCATGTCGCCGAAACGCGCGGCGGCCGCATCGCCTATGCCGCCACCGCCGGCACGCTGACGATCCGCGACGACGAGGCCAAGCCGATCGCCTCGATCTTCTACGTGGCCTACACCGCCGACAAGCCGGGCGATTACCGGAAGCGGCCGATCACCTTCTTCTACAATGGCGGCCCCGGTTCCTCGTCGCTGTGGCTGCACATGGGCTCGTTCGGGCCGATGCGGGTGGCCACCGCCAATCCCGAATTCGTGCGCCCGGCGCCGTTCAATTTCGGCCCCAATCCCGATACGCTGCTCGACAAGACCGACATGGTCTTCCTCGATATGGTCGGCGCCGGCTTCTCGCGTCCGCTCGGCGACAAGAAGGGCAAGGATTTCTGGGGTGTCGACCAGGATGTCGACGCCTTCGCGCGCGGCATCATCCGCTATGTCACCAAGACCGCGCGGTGGCAGAGCCCCAAGGTGATCTTCGGCGAAAGCTATGGCACCACCCGCTCGGGCGCGCTCGCCTATGCGCTGCAGGATCGCGGCATGGCGCTGAACGGCGTGGTGCTGCTCTCCTCCATCCTCAATTACGGCATACGCCAGCCCGGCTACGACCGGCTCTACATCACCTATCTGCCGAGCTACGCCGCCACCGCCTGGTATCACCACAAGCTTGCCAATCCGCCGGCGACGGTGGAGGAGGCGGTGGCGCGCGCGCGGCAGTTCGCCGACGGCCCCTATGCCGCCGCGCTCGCCCAGGGCTCGGCGCTGGATCCGGCCAGCCGGCAGCGCATCGCCGAGCAGATGGCCGCGCTCACCGGCCTGTCGCCGGCCTTCATCCTCAACGCCAATCTGCGCGTCGATCTGCCCCGCTTCCAGAAGGAGCTGCTGCGCGACCAGCGGCTGACGATCGGCCGCTTCGACAGCCGCTACACCGGTGTCGACGCCGACGCCGCCGGCGACGCGCCCGAATTCGATGCCTCGAGCGAGGCGATCTCGGGCGCCTATATCGGCGCCTTCTCCGATTATCTCGTGCGCGACCTGCACTACGACACCGAGATGCCCTATCGCGTTTCGGCCTATAATCTCGATGGCTTCTCCTGGGATTGGAAGCATGCGGCGCCGGTGCGCGGCTATGACGCCAAGCAATCGGTGCCGAACACCGCCGTCGATCTCGCGGTGGCGATGCGCACCAACCCCTATCTGCACGTGCTCTCGCTCAACGGCTATTACGACATGGCGACACCGTTCGCCGGCACGGAATATGATCTGCGGCACATGCAGCTCGGCCCCGATCAGGCCCGCAATTTCGCATTCCACTATTATCCGGCAGGACATATGGCTTATCTGAATCCCGATGCGCGGGCGGCGATGCACCGCGATCTCGCCGCCTTTTTCGACGATGCCGTGGCGGACGCCCAGCAGCGCCAGCCCTCGGCGCCGCCCAGCCTCTCAGCCGGCCGCGTGGGGGGCGGCCAGTGAGGGCGCTGCTGATGGCCGGCGCCGCGCTGGGCGGCCTGGCGGGCCTGGCCGCCGCCGCCGCACCCTCCGCCGCGCCGACCGCGCTCCCGGCCTCGGCCGCGCCGCTGCTCGCCGAATGGACCGGCCCCTATGGCGGCGTGCCGCCCTTCGACAAGGTGCGCCCGGCCGATTTCGAGCCCGCGCTCACGGCGGCGATGGCGATGAAGGCGAAGGAGATCGAGGCGATCGCCAGCAATCCCGCGCCGGCGACCTTCGACAATACGATCGTGGCGCTGGAGCGATCGGGCAAGGCGCTGCAGCGGGTGATGGTGCTCTACGATCTGTGGAGCGCCAACCTCAAGACGGGCCCGATGCGCGACATAGAGGCGCGCATGTCGCCGCGCCTCGCCGCGTTCGACGATAGCATCATCCAGAATGCGGCGCTCTTCCGCCGCATCGACGCGGTCTATACCGCACCCGACAAGGCCCGGCTCACGCCCGAGCAGCAGCGGCTGGTCTGGCGCATCTGGACGGATTTCAGCCGCGAGGGCGCCAAATTGTCGCCCGCCGACAAGCAGGCGCTGGCATCGGTGAACCAGCAGCTTTCGGTGCTGCAGACGCGCTTCGCCCAGAATGAGCTGGCGGACGAGGAGAATGTCGCGCTCGTGCTGGATCGGGCCGAGGATCTCGCGGGCATGCCGGCCGCGCTCGTCGCCGGCTATGCGGCGGATGCCGCCGATCATGGCCAGGCCGGCAAGTGGCGCATCGCCAACACCCGCTCGGCGGTGGAGCCTTTCCTCACCTATGGCAGCAACCGCGCGCTGCGCCAGAAGGCGTTCGCCATGTGGACCTCGCGCGGCGACATGGGCGGCGCGACCGACAACAACGCGATCGTCACGCAGATCCTGGCGCTGCGGACGCGCAAGGCGCGGCTGCTCGGCTACAACACCTATGCCGACTGGCATCTCGCCGACACCATGGCCAAGACGCCCACGGCGGCGCTCGATCTTTCGATGAAGGTCTGGTGGCCGGCGGTGGCGCAGGTGCACCAGGACGTGGCGGCGATGCAGAAGATCGTCGACGCCGAACATGGCGGCTTCGCGATCGCGCCCTGGGATTACCGCTATTATGCGGAGAAGCTCCGCAAGGCGAAATATGATCTCGATCTCAACCAGGTGAAGCCCTACCTCCAGCTGGATCATGTCCGCGAGGCGATGTTCTACGCGGCCGGGCGGCTCTACGGCTTCACCTTCAAGCCCGTGACCGACGTGCCCGTCTTCCAGCCGGACGTGAAGGTGTGGCAGGTGCTTGGCCGCGATGGCCGGCAGGTGGGCCTCTGGTATTTCGATCCCTATGCCCGCGCCGGCAAAAATTCCGGCGCGTGGATGACATCGTATCGCGAGCAATCGCGCTTCGAGGGCCCGGTCACCACCATCGTCTCGAACAATTCCAACTTCGTGAAGGCGCCGGCGGGCGAGGCGGTGACGATCTCGTTCGACGACGCCAACACCATGTTCCACGAATTCGGCCACGCGCTGCACGGCCTCAACTCCTCGGTCACCTATCCGACCCTGTCGGGCACCGCCGTCGCCCGGGATTTCGTGGAGTTCCCCAGCCAGCTCAACGAGAATTGGCTGACAACGCCGGAGGTGCTGCGGCTGCTCGTCAATGCGCGCGGCGAGCCGATGCCGCCGGCGCTGATCGCGCGGATCAAGCAGGCCCAGGCGTTCAACAAGGCGTTTTCGGTCGTGGAGACGCAGGCCTCCGCGCTGGTCGATATGAAGCTGCACCTGGCGGGCGACGCGAAGATCGATCCGCGTGCCTTCGAGAAGACCACGCTCGCCGAACTGAAGATGCCCTCGGAGATCGTGATGCGCCACCGCATCCCGCAATTCGGCCACATCTTTTCGGGCGAGGGCTATGCCGCCGGCTATTACGGCTATCTCTGGGCCGAAGTGCTCGATCATGACGCCTTCGCCGCCTTCACCGAGACGGGCGATGCCTGGAACCCGCAGGTGGCGGCGCGGCTGCACGACACCATCCTGTCGCGCGGCGGGACGGTGGACCCTGCCGAGGCCTATCGCGCCTTCCGGGGCCGTGATCCGAGCCCCGACGCGCTGCTGCGCCACGATGGCTTCATCCGCTAGGGCGACGGCCGCGTAGCGGGCGGTGGAGGGGCGGGGCCGGCGGCTCCGCCCGGCGCGGGCTCAGAGATCCTGGACCGAGCACTCCGCCGCCTGGGCGGCGAGCGCGCCGCTATCCTCCGCCTCGGCGGAGTGATTGGCGACATCCTCGATACAGGCGCGCTGCGCCACTTCTTCCGCGCTGGGATGCCGCGTCTGTTGCGCCGCCATCCAGCCCCCGCCGAGCAGCAGGCCGGCGCCCACCAGGGCGAGCGAAGTCTTGGCGCGGGTCATCGGTCATCCTTTTCCACCGGGCGGATCGGAAGGCTGCGCCCGCTTGCGTGAACCCCGGTTTAACATCGGGACGCGGCAAAGCGAGCGCCGCGCGCGATTCCTGTCGGGGCGAAGCGCCGCCGCCATGCGTTGGGGCCGGACAAGGAGAGCGAGCATGACCGAGAAGACCGACTATGCCGAGCGCCACCAGGGCGGCACCGCGGCGGTCAGCACGGCGGCGGCCGGCGGCATGACCCCGGCGACGCGCCCGCCGCGCGAGCGCGCGGCGGATGACGTGCCTCTGGCCGAGGGCGCGGTGCGCAGCGGCGCCTATGACGATCAGAGCGGCCGCAGCCCGGAAGAGGCGCGCGAGGATCCGCAGGAAACGCGCGCGCCGCTCGACAGCCGCGCGCATTTCGGCGGCGATGGCGCGCGCTACGAGGCGCCGCCCGAAGGGGCCGCGCGCGATGCCGCGCGCGAGGCGCGCACCAATGCGACGACGCCGGGCGATATCGGCCATGATCCGACGGCGACGTCGCGATGAGCGGCACCGGCCCGACCTCGGCTCCGCCGCCGGCCGACCCGGCCGCCGAGCCCTTCATCCCCGAAGGCGCCGAATGGGAAGCGGCGGGCGGCCTGGTCCACAGGCCGCCAACGCCGGCGCCGCCGCCCGTTCCGCCGAGCCAGGGCGACGAGCGCTGAGATGGGCGCGGACGAGGATTCGCGCTGGATGCGCCTCGCGATCGAAAAGGCGGTCGAACGCGGGCGCGATCCCGCGCTGAGCCCGATCGGCGCGGTGATCGTGCGTGATGGCGCCGCCATTGCGGTGGAGCGCAACCATACCGAGGAGCAGTGCGATCCCACCGCCCATGCGGAGATCGCCGCCATCCGCGCGGCCGGTGCCGCGATCGGCGACATGGAATTGCGCGGCGCCACGCTCTATTCCACGCTCCAGCCCTGCGGCATGTGCACCATGGCCGCGATCTGGTCCAAGGTCGGGCGCGTGGTGTACGGCGCGGGACGCGACGATGTGCATCGCATGTATTTCGAGGATCGGCACATCGACACCCTGTCCTTCATCCGCGACGCATGGCGGGACGATATCGTCTTTGAAGGCGGGCTGCTGCGCGCGGAATGCGCCGCGCTCTATTATGGCCCGGAGGACAGCGTGCCCGCCGAGGAGCAGGGCAACATCTAGGGGCCGAGGCCGGGCCGCCCCGCGCTTGGGGCGGCCCGGCTCGAACGCGATCGATCAGTCGCGCAGGTCTGCCGGCACCTTGCCGCCATTCTCCGCGAGCTTGCGCATCACCGCCTTGTGCAGGGCGATATTCTCCTCGGCGCTGCCGTCCGCCCCGACATGGACGTTGAGCTCGTCGGCCAGCGCCTTGCGCGCCGTAAGGCTGGAATCGAGATCGAGCAGCTTGAGCAGATCGACGATCGACGTCCGCCAATTGCCGCCGCCGCCCTGCTGCTGCGCCATGTCGGTGAGCACCGCCTCGACATCCACCGGCTGGGCCGGAGCAGCGGCGGCGGCGGGCGCGGGGGCCGGGCTTGGGGCCGCGGCCGCGCTCGGGCTGGCGGGCGCGGCGGCGGCCGGCTGGGGCGCCGGCTGGGCGGGCGCCGAACCGGCCCCGCCATGGTGGAAGATCTTGTTCAGGATGGTACCGAAAATGCTCATGCCCGTCTCCTTTGCCGGGCGTCAACGAAGCGCGGCCGGCGGCAGGCGCGCGGCCGGTCAGGCGCGGGCCACGGTCTATCGTGGCGGCGGCCGCAGGCGCTCGAACAGACGGTGGCCGGACAGCGGCTCGAAGCTCTCCTCCGGCCCTTCGGGATCGAGCACCTCATTGTCGGCGAGCCAGGTCTCGACCGCGCTGAGATCGGGCACGACATAGGGACGGAGCGACCGGCCGGGGCCGCGCAGCCGCTCGATCGTCGCGATCAGCGATCCGGTTTCGGCCAGCACCTCGACGACGCGCGACACCGGCAGGCCGAGATGCTCGGCGATCAGCCCGTCGCGGATGCCCGTGATCATATCGGGCGCCTGGTCCACCAGCGCGATGTCGCATTCGGTGTCGAGCCGCATCGAGCGGTTGTTCAGATTGGCCGAGCCGATCCGCAGCTGGCGATCATCGACGACGGTGATCTTGGCATGGACATAGATCGGCGCGCCGCCGGCGGTGAAGGGATGGTAGAGGGCGAGCCGCTTGTGCCGATCGCGCCGGCGCAGCGACTCGATCAGCCGCGCGCGCGCCGTGTCCATGGCGATGGGTTCGAGCCAGCCTTGGGCGGCGAGCGGATTGACGATCACGATTTCCGGCCCGTCGGCCTCGTCGAGCCGCCGCGCGATCGCCTGCGCCACCCGCCGCGAGGCGAAATACTGGCTCTCGCAATAGAGCCAGCGACGTGCGCTTGCGATCTGATCGAGGAACAGCGCCTCGATCTCGTGCACCGGCTCCTGATCCGCCATCACCGGATGGGTACGCGCGATCGCCACCCGCACCGCTTCGGCATGGGCGGGCAGCCCCTCCGGCCAGCACGGGCCGGTGTCGGCGACGGGCTCGAGCCGCTCGCCCGTGGCGCGCGCCCAGCGATCGCGCGCGGCGTCGCCCAGCGCCCGCGCGACGGGGCCGGACAGAGCGGTGGTGGCATCGTGCCACGGCTTATAGGGCGTGCCGTTGGGCCGCACGCGCCGGGGATCGCCATCGCGATGGTGGCGCGTGTCCCAACGCTCGCCGGTCATGTCGATGCCGCCGCAAAAGGCCAGGCAATCGTCCACCACCACGATCTTCTGGTGATGCGAGGCGGCGGCCGGGTGGTGCCCGTCCAGCTTCACATGCACGCGCGGGTGGCGCATCAGCCGCAGCAGCGTGAAGGGCGTGGAGCCGCGGAACAGCGATTTGATCGCGCCCATGTCCCAGCGCAGCAGATAGAGATGGAGGCTGGGGGTGCGGCGCACCAGCCAGAGCAGGAACTCGCCCACCCGCTCGGGCTCGCCGGGCAGGCGCGGCCCGTCGTGCAGGGTGATGCGCGCGTCGAAATCCCAGCCGATCAGCATGACGCGGGATCGCGCCTGGAGCAGCGCCCGGCGCGCGGCGGCGAAATACTCGTCCGCATCGACGATCACGGCCATGCGGTCCGCTTGCTCGATCCGCCAGCAGTTCCGGCCCTGTTCGAGCATGGTCACCCCTTATGCGATTGCGAGCAGGCCATATCCCGACGCGCCGCGATGATCCAGCCGGCGCGCATGTTGTCGCGTCCGCCCGCGGCGGCTATGCCGGCGGCCATGTTCGATACGAGCCTTTATGTCGCCCGGCGCGCCACGCTCGCCGCCTCGCTCACCGGCCTCGGCCTGTTTCCCGCCGCGCCCAGCAGCCCGATGAACTATGCGTCCAACCACCATCCCTATGTGCAGGACAGCTGCTTCGCTTATTATTTCGGGCTGAACCGTAGCGGGCTGGTGGGGCTGATCGATTTCGACAGCGGCGAGAGCCTGCTGTTCGGCGACGATCCCTCGCTCGACGATCTGATCTGGCTCGGCCCCAAGACCCCGCTCCGCGAGGAGGCCGCGCGGGTCGGCGTGGCGGCGGTGCGGCCGCTGGCGGATCTGGCGCCTTTTCTTTTCGATGTCAGCCGCGGCCGGATGATCCACTATACCCCGCCCTATCGGCAGACCAGCGTCGCGCGGATCGGCGCCTGGCTGGGTCGTGGCGCCGACGAGGTGGTGGCGGGCGCCTCGGCGCCGCTGGTGGCCGCGATCGTCGCGCAGCGCGAGATCAAGTCGCCGGAGGAAATCGCCGAGATGGAGCTGGCGCTGGCGGTGACGGCGGAGATGCACGCCACCGCCGCGCGCCTGGCGCGGCCCGGCGTGCGCGAGCATGTCGTCGCCGGGGCGGTGGAAGGCGTGGCGCGCGCGGCGGATCGCCGGCTCGCCTATCCCGTCATCTTCTCGGCGGCGGGCGAGGTGCTGCACAATGACCGGCGCGACCAGCTGCTCGCCGCCGGCGATCTCGTGGTGCACGATAGCGGCGCCACCAGCCCGCTCGGCTATGCCGGCGACATCACCCGCACCCTGCCGATCGGCGGTCGCTTCTCGGCGCGCCAGCGGCTCTGCTACGATCTGGTGCTGGCGGCGCAGAAGGCGGCGATCGCGGCGTGTCGCGCGGGCACGCCCTATCTCGAGGTCCACAAATGCGCCGCGCGCGTGCTGGTGGAGGGACTGATCGCCGAGGGCCTGTTCCGCGGCGACCCGCAGGCGATCGTAGACAGCGGCGCCTATGCGCTCGTCTTCCAGACCGGGGTGGGCCACCAGATCGGGCTCGACGTGCACGATATGGAGGCGCTCGGCGAGGCGAGCGTCGGCTATGACGAGAGCGTGTCGCGCAGCCCGCTGTTCGGCCTCGCCAATCTGCGCATGGCCAAGCCGCTCCGCGCGGGCATGGTGGTGACGGTGGAGCCCGGCCTTTATTTCATCCCGCCGCTGATCGAGAAGTGGGAGGCGGAAGGCCGCCACGCCGACATGATCGATTATGCGCGGGTACGCGCCTTTACCGGCGTGCGCGGGATCCGCATCGAGGATGATGTGCTCGTCACCGAGGACGCGCCGCGCATCCTCGGCCCCGCCATTCCCAAGGAGGCCGAGGAGATGGAAGCGCTGCTCGCCGACTGAGCCGGGGGCGCGCCGCCCGCCGGATCAGCCGGCCAGCGGGCGGCATTCGGCCGCCAGCCAGGCGGCGGTGGCGGGATCGAGCAGTGGTGTGAGGCGCGCCGCCACCTCCGCATGATAGGCGTCGATCCAGGCGATCTCGTCGGCGTCCAGCCGCTCGACCGCGATCAGCGCGCGTTCGATCGGCGCCAGCGTCAGCGTCTCGAAGGCGAGCAGCGGCGTGCCCGATCCGGCCAGCGCGCCGTCTTCCCGCACCGCCATGAGATTCTCGAAGCGCATGCCGAAGGCGCCGACCTCGTAATAGCCGGGCTCGTTCGACAGGATCATGCCCGGCTGCAAACGCTCGCGATTGCTGGCGCTGATCCCCTGTGGCCCTTCATGGACGCAGAGATAGGCGCCGACGCCATGGCCGGTGCCATGGTCGAAATCCAGCCCCTCGCGCCAGAGCGGCTGGCGCGCCAGCACATCCAGCTGGGCGCCGCTGGTGCCAAGCGGGAAACGCGCGCGGGCGAGCGCGATATGCCCCTTGAGCACGAGCGTGAAGGCGCGGCGCATCGCCGCATCCGGCATGCCGATGGCAACGGTGCGGGTGACATCGGTGGTGCCGTCCAGATATTGGCCGCCGCTGTCGATGAGATAGAGTGGATGATCGGCCAGCGGCAGCACCGTGTCCGGCGCGGCGCTGTAATGCATCAGCGCGGCATTGGGCCCGGCGGCCGAAATGGAGGGAAAGCTCAGCCCGGTGAAGTGCGCGCCCTCGGCGCGGAAGGCGCGCAGCCTCTCTTGCGCGCCGATCTCGTCCAGCGAAGGCCCGCCGGCGCCGGACTTGAGCCACGCGAGAAAGCGTACCAGGGCCACCCCGTCGCGCAAATGCGCGGCGCGCGCGCCGGCCAACTCGACGGGATTTTTGAGCGCGCGGGGCAGCAGGCAGGGGTCGGCGCCCAGCCTTATGGTGGCGCCCGCGGTTTCGAGGCGCTGCTTGATCCAGGCATTGGTGCCCTGCGCGGCGACCAGCACCGCGCGTCCGGCCATGCCCAGCGCGTCGAGCGCGCCGGCGAAATCGGCGAGCGCGGCGATCGTCACCTCGGCACCGAGATGATCGCGCAGCGCAGGGCTTGGCGCGGGATCGGCGAGGAAGAGGGTGGCGCGGCCCCCCGCGTCGAGGATGGCGGCGGCGCGGGCGACCGGCGTGTCCGCCAGATCGTCGCCGCGAATGTTGAACAGCCACGCGATCGATTCGAGCGCCGTCACGATCGCGGCATCGGCGGACTGGCGGCCGAGATCGGCGGCGAGGCGGTGGCGCTTGGCCTCGGAGGGCTCGCCCGCGAAGGCGATGGGATGGATGCGGACCGGGCGCGGCGTCACCGAGGGGCGATCCTGCCACAGACGATCGATCGGGCTCTGGTCCAGCGCGACCAGCGTCGCCCCGGCGCGCGCGGCCGCGCGGCCGAGCGCTTCGGCATCGGCAATGGCGTGGAAGCGCGGGGCATAGCCCAGCCGCACACCGGCGGGCAGCGTGTCGCCGAGCCAGGTCGCGAGCGGGGTGCGGATGCTGTGCACCAGCGTCCAATCCGCCTCCGCCACCTCGCGCGCCGCCTGGGTGATGTAGCGCCCGTCGACGAAGAGCAGCGCCTGATCGCGCAGCACCAGCGCGGTGCCCGCCGAGCCGGTAAAGCCGGTGAGCCAGCGCAGACGCTCGGCATCGGCGGCGACCTCGCGGATCAGATGCTCGTCCTGCTTGGGCACGATCAGCCCGTCCAGCCCTTCGGTCTCCAGCAGCTGGCGCAGCGCGCCCAGGCGGTTCATCGCGGATCTCTCCTCAAGCTTGCGTGTCGCCCCGATACACGCTTCGCGGCGGATTGCACCCGCTGGCGCGCGGCGGGCGGCCCGGCTAGCATGGCGGGCTGTTCCGATCGAGAGGGCCTGCCTTGCGTTCCTTCGCCCGCCTACCCCGCTTCGTCCGACGCGGGGCGCTCGCCCTGCCGCTGCTCGCCACGCTGATCGGCGCACGCCCCGCGCCGCGCTGGGAGGCTTTTCGCGACGCCTATATCGCCACCGACTTCAGGCTCGATCCCGCCTTTGCGGTGCAGGCCGGGCGGCACGAGCAGGATGGCCGGCTGCCCGATTGGAGCGAGGCGGGGCTCGCGCGCCGCGCCGAATTTCTGCGCGGGTCGATCCGCCGCGCCGAGGCCTTTCCCGCCGCCGCGCTGACCGCCGACCAGCGCTTCGAGCGCGACTATCTGGTGGCGGTGGCCAAGGGCCGGCTCTTCTGGCTCACCGATGCCGATCAGCCGCATCATAACCCCGCCTGGTATTTCTCGAACGGCATCGATCCCGGCACCTACACCTCGCGCCCCTATGCGGCGCCGGCGGTGCGGATGAAGGCGATGATCGCCTATCTGCGCGCGGTTCCGGGCGCGGTGGCGCAGATCCGCGCCAATCTGCGGATGCCGATGCCGGCCAGCTTCATCCATTACGGCGTGACCGCCTTTGGCGGCCTGGCCGATTATTACCCGGGCGACGGCAAGAAGGCGTTCGCCAGCGTCCGCGATCCCGCGCTCCAGGCGGCCTATGATGCCGCCGCCGCGCCGGCGGCGGCCGCGATGCGCCAGCTGGCGGCCTGGCTGCAGGCCAATGCCGCGCACGCGACGCAGGATTATGCGCTGGGGCCGGCGCGTTTCGCGCGCATGCTCGCGGCGACGGAGATGGTCGATACCCCGCTCGACCGGCTGGAGGCGATCGGCCGCGCCGATCTCGCCCGCAACAAGGCGGCGCTGGCCGAGGCCTGCGCGCGCTATCTGCCGGGCGGCACGGTGCGCGCCTGTATCGACAAGGCGGCGCGCGACAAGCCGGCCGAAGGCCCGGTGGCGGCGGCGCGGCGGCAGGTGCCGGGGCTGCGCGCCTTTGTCGTGCAGCATGATCTGCTCACCATTCCGGGCCGCGAACAGGCGCTGGTGGCGGCGGCGCCGCCCTATAACGCGCAGAATTCCGCCTATATCGATCCGCCCGGGCCGTTCGATATCGGCGTGCCCTCGATCTACTATATCGCCCCGCCCGATCCGCGCTGGTCCAAGGCGCAGCAGGACGCCTATATCCCCAGCCGCGGCGATCTGCTCTTCACCACGGTGCACGAGGTGATGCCGGGGCATTTCGTGCAGTTCCTCCACGCCAACCGGGCGGCCTCGCCGATCGGTCGCCTCTATGTCGGCTATGCCTATGCCGAGGGCTGGGCGCATTATGCCGAGGAGATGATGTGGCAGGCGGGTCTGGGCGATGGCGACCCCGAGACGCATATCGGCCAGCTGACCAACGCGCTGCTGCGCAACGTGCGCTTCCTCTCCGCGATCGGGCTGCACACGCGCGGCATGAGCGAGGCCGAGTCGCGCCGCATGTTCATCGACGATGGCTATCAGGATCCGGGCAATGCCGAGCAGCAGGCGGCGCGCGGCACCTATGATCCCGCCTATCTCAACTACACGCTCGGCAAGCTGATGATCCTCAAGCTGCGCGCGGACTGGACCCGCAGCCATGGCGGCCGCGCCGGCTGGAAGGCCTTTCACGACCAGTTCCTGAGCTATGGCGGCCCGCCCATCCCGCTGGTGCGGGCGCGGATGCTGCCGGGGGGCGGCGCGGCGCTCTAGGCGCCGCCACCGCCTCCGTGAAGGCCGGCCTCGTCGGCGTCGTCCGCCTCGTCCTGCTCGGCGAGGCGGTCGGCCGCGTCGAGATAGTCGTCGGCGGCGCGGCGCAGCGCGGGATGATCGGGAAAGGCCTCGGCCGGCAGCGGCGCGATGCCGAACACCTCCATCAGCGTCCACAAGGCGAAGCGTCGGCCGGGATCGGCCTCGCGGCCGAAATCGACCGTCAGCCGCTCGCGGCCCAGGGCGAGGCGGACGCCGTCGATCGCATCGGGGTCGTCGGTGCCGAAATAGTGGCGGAGCAGCGCGTCGAGATCCATCGCCGCTCCCTAGCCGGGGCGCGGCGGCGGCGATAGCCTTCAGGGCTCGGCGCGCAGCCGGTAGCCGATGCCGAGTTCGTTGACGATCACGCTGCCGACCGCATCGGCCGGCTCGATCTTCTGGCGCAGATTGCGGATGACGATGCGCAGATATTCGATCTTGCGATCATGATCGAGCGGCCATGCCGCCTCGAGAATACGCTGGTGGGTGACGACCCGGCCGGGCGCGGCGGCGAGCGCGGCGAGCACGTCATGCTCCTTGCGCGTCAGATGCGCCTCGCCGTCGGGGCGGCGGATGAGGCGATGCTCGAGATCGATCTCGATCGCGCCCGCGCGGAGCCGGGCGGCGCGCGCCGTTTCATGGCCGCGATGCCGCAGCGCCGCGCGCAGCCGCGCCAGCACTTCGTCGCTGTCGAACGGCTTGGTGACATAATCGTCGGCGCCGAGATCGAGCGCCGCCACCTTCTCGCCGGTCGCGTCGCGCGCCGAGACGATGAGCAGCGCGAGCCGGGGACGCTTGCGCAGGATCGGCACGAGCGACAGGCCGTCGCGATCGGGCAGGCCGAGATCGAGCAGCACCGCCGCCGGATCATGATGCTCCACCGCCGCCAGCGCGGCCGCGCCATCGGCCGCCTCCAGCACCGCATAGCCCGCGCGTTCCAGGCTGTTGCGGAGCAGACGGCGGATCGGGAACTCGTCATCGACGACAAGGACGCCGCCGCTCATCCGCGCCTCGCGACGGGGGCGGGGGGCGGCGTGCGCGGCGGGGCGGATGCGCGGCAGGGCATCGCGCCGCCATAGCCGATCCCGCCGCGCGGCGCGAACCCCGCCGCCTTCGATGACTGTGATCGAGCCGCGCCGATTGCTCCCGGCCGGTCCGGTGCGTACCAGCACCGATCGTGTTCACCTTGCCCAAGACCGCGACCGCCCCCTTCTGCCCGCCCGAGGTGCAGGGATCGGTGCGCGTGCCCGAAGGCGCGCCGACGCTCGGCCGGCTGCTGCGCTTCCTCGGCCCCGGCCTGCTGGTGTCGGTCGGCTATATGGATCCCGGCAATTGGGCGACCGACATCGAGGCGGGCTCGCGCTTCGGCTATGGCCTGCTGTGCGTGGTGCTGGGCTGCGGGCTGGCGGCGATGCTGCTGCAATCGCTGAGCGTGCGGCTGGGGCTCGTGACCGGGCGCGATCTCGCCCAGATGGCGCGGGCGCACTATCCGCGCGGCGTGACGCGCGGCCTCTGGCTGCTTGCCGAACTGGCGATCATCGCCACCGACATCGCCGAGGTGCTGGGCAGCGCGCTCGCCATCACGCTGCTGTTCGGCCTGCCGCTCTGGCTGGGCGTGCTGCTCACCGCGCTGGATACGGTGCTGGTGCTGGGGCTGAAGGGCCATGGCTTCCGCGAGTTGGAGGCGATCGTGCTCGGGTTGATCGCCACCATCGCGGGCTGTTTCGTGGCGCAGATCGCGCTGGCGCCGCCCGCGCCGGCGGCGGTGCTGGCGGGGCTGTTGCCCTCGGCCGGGCTGTTTTCCGATCCGCACGCTGTGTATCTCGCCGTCGGCATTCTCGGCGCCACGGTGATGCCGCACAATCTCTATCTCCACTCGGCCATCGTGCAGACGCGCGGCGCGGCGTCGATCGGCTTCGGCGACCGGTTGCGCTATGCGCGGATCGACACCATCGCCGCGCTGGCGCTGGCGACGCTGGTGAACATGGCGATCCTGATCGTCGCCGCCACCGTCTTCCACGGCTCCGGCCATGAGGCCGTGGCCGAGATCGGCGATGCCTTCCACCTGCTCGAGCCGCTGACCGGCGCGGCGGTGGCGCCGATCCTGTTCGGCGTGGCGCTGCTCGCCTCGGGACAGAGCGCCACCTTCACCGGCACCATCGCCGGCCAGGTGGTGCTGGAAGGCTTTCTGGACCTGCGCATCCCCTGCTGGCAGCGCCGGCTGATCACGCGCGGGCTGGCGCTGGGCCCGGCCCTGGCCGGGGTGCTGGCCTTTGGCGATGGCGGCGTGGGCAAGCTGCTGGTGCTCACCCAGGTGGTGCTCTCGCTCCAATTGCCCTTCGCGCTGGCGCCGCTGATCGGCTTTACCGCCAATCCGGCGATCATGGGCCGCTTCCGCCTGGCGCGGCCGGTGGCGGGGATCGCCTGGGCGCTGTTCGCCGGGATCGTGCTGGCCGACCTCTGGCTCCTCGCCGCGCTTCTCGGCATAGCGGGCTGAACGAGGAGGCGAGGATGGCGGAGACGGGCGGGACGACGGGCGCGCTGGCGGGGCTGCGCGTGCTCGATCTGTCGCGGGTGCTGGCGGGGCCCTGGGCGACGCAGATCCTGGGCGATCTCGGCGCCGAGATCATCAAGATCGAGGAGCCGCGCCATGGCGACGATACGCGCCGCTGGGGGCCGCCCTTTCTGGACGACGGATCGGGCGATTCCGCCTATTTCGCCGCCGCCAACCGCAACAAGCACTCGGTCGCGATCGATATCAGCCGGACCGAGGGCGCCGATCTGGTGCGCGCGCTGGCGGCGACGAGCGATGTGGTGATCGAGAATTTCCGCGTCGGCGGTCTCGCCAAATATGGGCTGGACCAGGCCAGCCTGCGCGCGCAGAGCCCGCGGCTCATCTATTGCTCGATCACGGGCTTCGGCCAGGACGGGCCCTATCGCGACCGCGGCGGCTATGATTTCCTGATTCAGGGCATGAGCGGGCTGATGAGCGTGACAGGCCGCCCCGACGCGGCGCCCGGCGGCGGTCCGCTCAAGGTGGGCGTGCCGGTGAGCGACCTGTTCACCGGCCTCTATGCGACGATCGCCATTCTCGCCGCGCTGCGCCACCGCGACGCCACGGGCGAGGGCCAGTATATCGATTGCGCGCTGTTCGACACGCAGGTGGCGCTGCTCGCCAACCAGGCGTCCAACGCGCTCAACGGCGGGCTGGCGCCGCAGCGGCTCGCCAACGCGCATCCCACGCTGGTGCCCTATCAGGATTATGCCTGCGCCGATGGCGAGATCCTCGTCGCGCTCGGCAATGATCGGCAGTTCCAGGCCTTCGCCCGGCTGATCGAGGCGCCCGAACTGGCCGAGGACGCGCGCTTCGCCACCAATGCCGCGCGCCACGCGCACCGCGCGGCGCTGGACGAGGCGCTGGGCGCGCGGCTGGCGCGCTGGCCGGTGGCGCGGCTGGCCGAGGCGATGGCGGCGGCGGGCCTGCCGGGGGGCAAGGTGAACAGCGTGGGCGAGGCTTTGGCCGATCCGCAGATCGCGCATCGCGGGCTGGTGCAGAGCCTGACGCGCGGCGAGGGGCCGCCGGTGCGGGTGCCGGGCTTTCCGGCCAAGCTTTCGGCGACGCCGCCCAGCTATAGGCGGGCGCCGCCCCGGCTGGGCGCGGACACCGAGGCGGTGCTGGCGGCGGCGCTGGGGCTGGACGCGGCACGGCTGGCGGCGCTGAAGGCGGCCGGAATCATCCCGCGGCCCCGCTGAGCCAAAGCGCCGGTCAGGCCTGCATCTTGCTCAGCGACTGCCATTCCGCATCGAGCCACTGATCGACCGAGGCGAGGAGCGCGACCGAGAGGCTGACGAACCAGCGGCGGCGATCATCGGGATCGGGATGGCGGACCACGGCGCCCTGCGCTTCCAGCCGCTTGATCCAGCGCACCGCGGTGGTGGGCGGCACCTGCGCGGCGATGCACGCATCCGACACCGAGACGCGGCGATGCTCGCGCGCGGCCACGTAGAGATCGAGCAGAATATCCCAGGCGGGCTCGCCGAAGCTGACGCCGGGGATCATCATGGCGCGGCGCTGGCGGCCGGCGAGCAGACGGCGTGCCAGCATCAGCCGGATCGTCGCCTGGCCGGGCGCGGTGGCGAGCGAGCGGTGCAAGGCGTTGATCAGTTCCGCCCGGACATCGGACGTGGCGGGCGAGGAGGGGGTGCCGAGGGGGTTGCCGGTTTCCATGGTCTAAAACCTCCGTTCGGGTCTGCGGGCCGGCGCGCGGCCCGGAGGGTGCCCAAGAGAAGCGCCAGAAGCGCGAGATAAGCCCAAATCGCTATCGCGGTCGCGTAGGCGAACGGCTTGGCCGGCGTGAACCAGCGCGCGAAATGGATGGCGACATCGGACACGGCGAAACCGAAGCACCAGATCGGCCAGAAGCGATCGGTGCGCACGGCAAGCCAGAAGAAGCACAGCAACACCATCAAATCTATTGTGATTATCGGTGGAGCAAAGAGACGCATATCCGCAAGGCCAAGCCTGAAAACCACAGCTGACGCGAAGGACGCCACCAAGTTTACAGCCGCAGCAATCTTTTCAGGCCGGCCGCCAGCAACAAGGGCATAGATACACACCCCAAGCAGAAACAGATTGTATGCGAGCAGCGACAGCATTGCCAGTTGCAAATCCCTCGTGCTGAGCCTCGCTCAACGATCTGTCATGGCTGGCTCGGGGGAGATGTCATTGCCCTCCATCAAGCCCAACTGCGCGATGTTCGCGGGCTTTTCGCCCCAGGCTGTCTCGTCCAGTCCGATCCGGCGGCCGACCTTCTCGAGATAGCTATGCGTTTCGCAGCCGATCCGGCGGCGGCTCTCGACCAGCGACTGGATGCCGAGGCTGGTGCGCTCCAGCGCGATCTGAAGCGTGGCCGCGCCGAGATCGTCGGCCAGATCGCCTTCGCACAGCGTTACGAGAAAGGCGGACGTATCCCGGACGGCACTGGTGATCGAGGCTTCGGCCCGGCGAACGTCGTTCGCGATCAGTCGGGCGATGGTTGCGCGATCCGTCATACTTATCTCCCAAGCCACACGCAGCGGCACCTATGGATGTCCGGCGCCGCCAAGGACGTGATCGGCGGCTTCGAGCGCGGCGGCGGCCAGCGTGATGAGCGCTGGGCCGAGGAGCCCGATCACCAATCCCCAGATCAGCACCTGTCGCCAGGACAGCGTGTTCGCCGGGTTCGCCTTGGTCGGCACCGGCAGAGGAAGCGACCGGACCGGGGGGAGAGAAGGTCCGGTGGCTGGGGGGTCCGAAGGCTGGACCCCGGATTCATAGGCGGCGAACTGGCGCGCCGCCTCAAACCGGCTCGACACACCGAGCCTGCGCATCGCGATCTTCAACTGCTTGTCGACGGCGTCCGGGCTCGACCCGGTCTGGCGGCCGATCTCGGACGAATTGTGATGGGTGAAGACGAGGCGGAGGTAGAGGCGCTGCCGTTCGCTCAGGCTGTCGAATCGCTCGTCGTGCATCACCGCCCCCTAGCGGCGCAGCGTGACGGGTGCGGCGGAGCAGCGCAATCCACCGCAAAGCCGGTGGCGGGGCGCTCGAGCCGGCCGGCGGCCCGCGCGGCGCGCCACTTCCTTTTGCGCCGCAGGAGATTGACCACTTCTTCCATCCAGTAAGCCCCCAAGCGCGACAATGTCCGCGCTCCTTTAGGTCAGGCGCGGGGCGGAGGGGGAGCCTTGGCTTTGTGCATTGCGAAAAACGTCGGATCGCCAGGGGCCGCCCGGCGGTTTAGCGATGGCGCATGGCCGTGCCGCGACGCGGCCGCCGCCGAGGAGATCATCATGTCCAGCCAGCCTTCCGCCGATCCGCTCGATCTGGTGGCGACGCTCGTCGCCCGTCCCGGCCAGGAGGATGCGCTCGCCGATGCGCTGCGCGCCATCATTCCCGCCGTGCGCGAGGAGCCGGGCTGTCTCGCCTATAGCATGTATGTGGACCGCGACGATCCGCGCCGCATCGTGATGATCGAACGCTGGGCGGATCGCGCGGCGCTGGACGCGCACGAGGCCGCGCCGCCCTTCCTCTCGCTGGCGGCGCGCTTCGACACGCTGCTGGACGGCGCGCCGACGGTGACCTTCCTGCGGCATCTGGCCTGAGCCGGACGATGGCCGACCGCGTCGCGCTCGTCGCCGGGGCCCATGGCATCATCGGCAAGGCCCTGCTGGAAACGCTGGCGGAGACGCCGGGCTGGCGGGCGCGGCCGCTGGGCCGGCGGGCCGATCCGCGCGCCGGCGCGATCGCCGCCGATCTCACCGATCCCGCCGCCGCGCGCGCCGCGCTGATGGCCGCCGGCGACGTGACCCATGTCTTCTATGCCGCGCTCAGCCCGCGCGCCGATCTGGCGGAGGAGGAGGCGGTCAACGGCGCCATGCTCGAGACGCTGCTGGATGGCCTGGCGGCGGCGGGCGCGCCGGTGGAGCGGGTGGTGCTGTACCAGGGCGCCAAAGTCTATGGCGTGCATCTCGGCCCCGTGCCGGCGCCCTTCTACGAGGATGATCCGATCCGCCCCCTGGGCGCGAATTTCTACTTCGCGCAGGAGGATGCGCTGCGCCGCCGGGCGGCCGCCGGGGGTCCCGACTTCGCCCTGCTGCGGCCCGACGTGGTGATCGGCGATGCCGCCGGCAATCCGATGAACATCGCCATGGTGATCGGCGCCTATGCGGCGCTGGTGCGGGCGGCGGGGGCGGCCTTCCGCTTTCCCGGCCCGGCGCAGGTCTATGACGGGGTGTTCGCGCAGCTGACCGATGCGCACGCGCTGGCGCGCGCCAGCCTATGGGCGGCGACCGCCGAGGCGGCGCGGGGCCAGGCCTTCAACTATGTGCACGAACCCTTTCGCTGGCGCCGGATCTGGGAGCGGATCGGCGCCGCGCTGGCGCTGCCGCCCGGGCCGCCCCTGCCGATGACGCTCGCCACGCGCCTGGCGGACCAGGGGCCCGCCTGGCGGCGCCTGGTCGCGGCGCAGGGGCTGGTGGACACGCCCTATGACGCGGCGGTGCAGTGGGGCTTTGGCGATTTCGTCTTCCATTCCGCCTTCGATCTCGTGTCGGACATGGGCAAGATCCGCCGCGCCGGCTTCGCCGAGACGGTGGACAGCGGCCAGGCGCTGCTCGATGCCATCGCCCGGCTGCAGGCGGCGCGGGTGCTGCCGCGCTGAGGCGGAGCGGGGCGGGGGGAGGAGAGGTGTCGATGGCGAGCGGCGGGGTAGACGGCGGGGCGGCGGGTCGCGAAGGCGCGGACAGGCGCTGGATGGCGGCGGCGCTCGCCCTGTCCGAGCGGGGCCGCGGGCGGACCGCGCCCAACCCCAATGTCGGTTGCCTGATCGTGCGCGAGGGCGTGGTGGTAGGGCGCGGCTGGACCCAGCCCGGCGGCCGTCCCCATGCCGAGGCGATGGCGCTGGCGGAAGCGGGGGCGGCGGCGCGCGGCGCGACCGTCTTCGTCACGCTCGAGCCGTGCGCCCATGTCTCGCCGCGCGGGCCGGCCTGCGCCGATCTTCTCGCGGCGGCGGGGCCGGCGCGGGTGGTGGCGGCGCTCACCGATCCCGATCCCCGCACCGCCGGCGCGGGCTTCGCCCGGCTGCGCGCCGCCGGCATCGGCGTGACGATCGGGATCGGCGCCGATCAGGCGGCCCGTACCATGGCGGGCTTTCTCCAGCGCCGCTACCAGGGGCGGGCGGAGGTGACGCTCAAGCTCGCCACCTCGCTCGACGGCTGCATCGCCTTGGCCTCGGGGGAGAGCCGCTGGATCACGGGCGCCGAGGCGCGCGCCCATGCCCATCTGGAACGGACGCGCGCCGAGGCGATCTGCATCGGCGGCGGCACGCTGCGCGCCGATGCGCCGCGACTGGACGTGCGGCTGCCCGGGCTGGAGGCGCGCGCGCCGCGCCGGCTGCTGCTGGCGCGAACCCCGGCCGATCTGCCGGCGGGCTGGACCTGGGTGGAGAGCCCGCGCGCGGCGGCGGCGCTGGCGGGGGTGGATCATCTGCTGGTCGAGGGCGGCGCGGGCGCGGCGGCGGCCTTCCTCGCCGAGGATCTGGTGGATCGGCTGCTGCTGTATCGTGCGCCGCTCCTGATCGGCGCGGGCCGCGCGGCGCTGGGAGGGATCGGCCTTGCCGGGCTGGACGCGGCGCATGGCCGGTGGCGGCTGCTGGACGCGCGCGGCTTGGGAGTCGATCGGCTCGAACTCTACGAACGCCGCCGCTAGAAAGCGGGCCGGACGACGGCATCGCGCCGCCCGGCCCGATCAGGCCTCAATGGCCGTTGGGATGCGCCTCGTGATAGGCCTTGTCGCGCTTGGCGCCGGCATTATAGGCCTGGTCGTGCGCCACCGCCTGAGCATGGGTCTCGGGCGCGGGATTGCCCTTCAGCTTGCGGTTATAGGCCTCATCGCGGGCGGTCGCCTCGTGATACTGCTCGTCATGCGCGATTCCGGCGGCATTGGCGCGCTTGGCCCGGTTATAGGCCTCGTCGCGGGCCACGGCCTGATCGTGCGTCTCGGGCGTGGGCGCGCCCTTGAGCGACTGGTTGTACGCCTGATCATGCTTGATCGCGCGGTTATAGGCCTGATCCCGGGCGGCGCCCGGCGGCAGGCTCGAGGCGTCCTGGCCGAAGGCGGGGCTGACGGCCGCGCCGAGCGCGGTGATCGCGACGGCACCGATGAGCATGGTCTTCATCATCTCTCTCCGCATTGCAAAAACGGTCCCTGCAGGACGCCCGGCCAACGATCCGGGGATCGCGCCGTTCCTCGTCCGCCATGCCGGCCTACCGGGCGCGGCCCCGCCGGAGCATGGCGGAGGCATGACAAAGAAGCAGGCCGTGCGTGGCTCGCCGCGCCCCGCGCTCGCCGCGCCGCCCGCGCCTTGCCGGGCCCGGGCGCCGGCGGCAGATCCCGTCCCGTCTTTGACCGTGTTGGGGAGACGAGTAGATGCGTATCACTATAGGCGGGGTCGTACCGCTGCTTCTTTGCGGATTTGCGCCGCTCGCGCCGGCGGCGGGGCGGACGCTCTATGTCGCGCCGGGCGGCGGCGACACCAGGACCTGCCTGTCCGCCGCCGAGGCCTGCGCGACGATCGGGCGCGCGGCGAGCCTCACCTTGCCGGGCGACGAGGTGCAGATCGCGGCGGGCCGCTATCCCGGCCCGGTCTGGATCGGGCGCGGCGGCAGCGCGAGCCAGCCCATTTTCTACCGCTTCGCCGCCGGCGCGCGGCTGGAGCATGACCCGAGCGACGATGTCTCGCTGTTCACGCTGGACGTGGCGGCCCCCTATGTGCGGATCGTCGGCGGCGAGGTGGTGGGCACGCTGCGGAGCATCAGCTACGATCAGGCCCAGGCCAATTACCGCGCCGAGAAGGCCAGCGGCAAGGCGCCGACGCACCAGCGCTTCAACCAATATTGCATCGCCGTGCGCGCCGATCATGTGCTGATCTCGGGCGTGTACGTGCATGATTGCGCGGGCGCGGGAATCTATGCGCAGAATGTCGACGATGTTGAGATCAGCAGCAACCGGGTCGAGCGGACGGGCTGGTGGAGCATCCAGGATCCGAGCGGGATCGACTTCCACTATGGCCGCACCCCCGCCGGCGGCGGCGCCAAGGGGGTGCGCATCCGCGTGAACACGGTGCGGGATTCGGCCAATAGCGTGCCCTTCTGGCAGGATCCGCTCAACGCCAAGCCGACCGACGGCAACGGCATCATGGTGGATCGCGCGCAGGGGCTCGATCCGCGCTATGCCGGAATCGTGCTGATCGAGGGCAATGTCGTGGAGCGGTCGGGCGGCTCGGGCATCCGCGCCTATCGCTCGACCGGGGTGACGATGAACAAGAACATCGTCAGCGGCAGCCATAGCTGCCCGGTGAAGGGCGCCAATTGCGGGGACGAGAATGGCGAACTCAACTATAATCTCGCCTCGGGCACCGTGACCAACAATACGGTGCGCGCGGCGGCGGGGCGGCGCGCGCTGTTCGCCTATGAAAGCAAGGTGGCATTGGGCGGCAACAGCTTCACCGGGCCGGTCGAGGTCCGGTGATCCGTCCGCCCCCGGTCGGGCCGGGGGCGGAGCCGGACTTCGGCTCAGACGAAGGCGAAGTCCGACGCGACGAGGCTGCTGGCGGTGACGCCGTGCAGCAGGATCGAATTGTGCGAATCGAAGCTGATCAGCGTGTCGCCGCCGACCGTGGAGAGGTGCGACTGGAGATGCTGGAAATCGCTGGCGAGCGAGGCCGAGAGCTGGATCACATCATGGTGCGCGGCCGTGCCCGGCTTGAAGTTCCACACCGTATCGTGACCGATCGACTCGCCAAAGGCCAGGGTGGTGGAGCCGAGCGGCGCCCCCACCAGCAGATCGTCCGATCCGGCATGGCCCGCCAGCGTCACCCCCGATACCAGCGCCTGGATGCGGTGGCTGCCGTCCGCATTGCTCGTGTCGGTGAGGATCTTGGTGCCCGACGCCGCATAATGGGTGGCGACCGCGCTGCTCGGCTTGGCGGCGCTGTCGTCGGCATAGCTGAAGCTCACCACATCCTTGGCGCCGCCCGCGGCGGTGAGGACGCTGGAGACGGTGCGGCCGTGCGTATCGAAGCTGGTGACGGCGCTGCTGCCATCGGCGCCGAAGCTCTGCCGCATCTGCACGCTGCCATCGGCATAGTCGCGCTCGAGCTGGGTGAGCTTGCCCTGATCGTCATAGCTCAGCGTCTGGGTGGCATAGGTCTGGCCGGTGACGAAGGTCTCGACGGCCTTGCTGCCATCCTGATGCAGCACGGTGGAGCGCAGCATCGCGCCGGGATGGGCGGGATCATAGTCCACCACCAGCCGATCGCCATTGTCCTGGCGCACATCGGAGCCGATCAGCGTGCCCGCCGCGTTGAAGGCCTGCACATTGGGCTGCGGATCATCCAGATGCCGGACATGGTAGGAGCCATCGGCATTGTAGGTGGTGATGACATGCTCATAGGCATCGCCGGCGGCGTTGAGCTGGAGCCCGTCATAATAGATCAGGCTGCCATTGGCGGCGATCCGCTCCGAGCCCGCATAATGGCCGGCCAGATCATAATAGGTGTCGGTCCGCACGCCGGTGGCGGCATCGGTGCTGACCTCCTCGCGGATCGCGTCGGTGCCGGGGCGGGAGCCGATCAGCGCGCCGGAGCGATCGTAGAAATTGGTGTGCGAGACATAGTCGGACAGGACGATGCTGGTGAGATTCTCCGACATGATCACGCCATTGGCGCGGAAGTTGATCGTGTCCACCGCCTGGCTCGCGCCGAAGCTGTAGGTCGAGAAGCCCAGCGAGCCATCGGGGTTGATCAGCGAATTGCCGGTGACGAAGCCATCGCCGCTGCGATCGACGGTGTTGAGGATCACGCCGTCCTGGTTGAACAGCACCGCATGGGTCTGGTTGTCGCCCGTCCAGGTCAGGATCGACGCGCCCTTGGGGGCGGTGACGATGCCGTCGGTGCTTTCATATTGGGTGTGGCCCAGATCCACCGTCCGAGAGAAGCCCGGCTTGCTGGAATTGGTGAGCGTCAGCACCAACTCGCCGGTGAGACTCTGGTCATCATCGGGACGGAAGCTGAGCTGGGCCTGATTTCCGTTGGCAAGACGGCTGGACGCAACCGTAACGACACTTGACACAGACCGTCTCCCCCCAGGTGCGAGTACGGCTATCTTCCGGAGTTTCCGGCGCAAACACTCGCGACGCGGCTACTTATTACGACCATTATGGTTTTGGCAATGGACTTCGGATTATGTCCGATGATGGCGTACTGCATCGCCTGTGCAGGCGGCGACGAAGCGGCGCCGCCTCGCGCCGAGCCGAGCCGGCAGGCGTGCGCCGGCCGGGCGGGCGGGCGCGACTCGGGCGGCGGCTCAGCCCTCCGGATTGAGCCGGACGATCGGCGCCGCGTCCTTCTCCTCGGGCCGGGTCAGGCGGACGGTGCGGCGGGCGAAATCGATCGAGACGCGGCTGAACGCCTGCATGATATCCATGCCGAGCAGCATCGCCGGCTTCTTGGCGAGGCCGAACCGCTCAAAGGCATGGGCATCGTCGAAGGCGAGCACGACATTGGCGAGATGCGCCGCGCCAAGCCGGAGATCGCGGATCGGCGCCGAGCTGGCGACGATGGTGCGGCCGGTGACATCGGTGATGGTGACCGGCTGGGGCGTCGCGCGGCGGTGGCGGACAAGCTTGTCGCGCAGGGTGAGATTGCCGAGCGTGACCATGCTGCCGGTATCCACCACGGCATAGATTTTCTGCCCCGCCGCATCGGCATCGGCGAGCACGAGCTGGCCGAGCCGGCTGCGCGCGGTGACGACGATCTCGTTGCTGCCGGGCCGGGGCGCATAGGCATCGGCGGGGCTGATCGTCATGCTGTGGCGCACGAGATCGATCACCATCTTCTTGCCCTTGAGCGTATCAATGCCGAGAATGCCGAGGCCGCCGAGATTGCCGGCGTCGAGCACGGGCGCGACCAGCGCCTTGGCGGGCAGCGCGCCGACATAGAGGGAATCGATGCGCACCGCCGGCACGCGGCTTTCGCCGCCGATGCTGTGCAGCGACACCGCGCCCGCCGAGGGCAGGCCGAGCAGGGCGGCGAGCGCGCCCGAGATGATGGTGCGCGTGGCGCCGCTATCGACGATGAAGCGATAGGGTCCCTTGCCGTTGATGAGCACGGGCACCGTCATGCGCGTATCGACCTCGTGGAGCCGCACGGCGGTGCTGGCGGGGGCGCCGGGGACGGTGCTGGCATCGACCGGCGGGGCGGCGGCGTCCGGCGCCGGATCGCGCGGCGCGGCCGGGGCGGGGGACGGGTCCTGCGGGGCGGAGGCCTGCGAGGCGGCGGGGGGCGCCTGGGGTGCGGGGGACGGCGCGGACGCCGCCGCCTGCAGCAGGGCCAGCAGGCCCGCCGCCATCATCGATCCCGCCACGTGCCTCTCCCGTGTCTTTGCCGGGGATGCTACGCCTGTGGGAACGCCGATCAAGAGGGTGGCGGATTTGGTGACCCCTACGGGAATCGAACCCGTGTTTCAGCCGTGAAAGGGCCGCGTCCTAGACCGCTAGACGAAGGGGCCGTCCTGGGTGGGGGGTCGCTTAGGCGAGGCGGGGGGCGGGGTCAAGCGGCCTCGTCCGCCCAGGCGGCGTCGTCGACATGGAGTTCGGCGGCGGCGCGTCCGGACCAATCATCGATGCGGGCGCGGCCGGCGAGCCACAGGCTGCGGTGCGGCGGCGCGCCGAGCAGCGCCTGGCCGAGCGGGCCCTGCGCGGCGTTGAACGCCATGGCCTTGATCGATCGCCCGTCGCTGCCGGCGACGATCGCGCGGACATGGCCGGTGCCGACGCAATCGGCGCGCACCACGCGCACCCGCCCGGCCGCGACGCGCGGCGAGGGCCAGCCGGCGCCATAGGGGCCGCCCGCCTCCATCGCCTCCACCAGCGAGGGGGTGACGCCGCCGGGCGCGACCACCGCATCGAGCAGCAGCGCGCGCTCCGCCGTGGCGGCGGCGACCGCGCCGGCGAGCCGCTCCTCCAGAAACGCCGCCAGCGCCGGCACGCCGCCCGGCGCGACGCTGAGGCCGGCCGCCATGGCATGGCCGCCGCCCGCCAGCAGCAGCCCAGATTCGCGCGCCGCGAGCACCGCCGCGCCGAGATCCACCCCCGCGATCGAGCGGCCCGAGCCCTTGCCGGCGCCCGTCTCATCGAGCGCGATGACGATGGCGGGGCGGCCGAGCCTTTCCTTGAGCCGGCCGGCGACGATGCCGATCACGCCGGGATGCCAGCCCGCCCCCGCCACCAGCGCCACGGCGCGATCGCCGGCGGTGGCGGCGAGCGCCTCCGCCTCGTCGCGCACCGCCTGCTCGATGGCGCGGCGCTCCTCGTTGAGCCGGTCCAGCTCGAGCGCGATGGCGCGCGCCTCGGCCGGATCCTCGGTGGTGAGCAGCCGCACGCCGAGATCGGCGCGGCCGACCCGGCCGCCGGCATTGATGCGCGGCCCGAGCGCGAAGCCGAGATCGGTGCAGCTCGGCGGCCGCTTCAGCCGGGCCGCCTCCACCAGCGCCGCCAGCCCGATATTCCGCCCCTGCGCCAGCACCTTGAGGCCCTGGGCGACAAAGGCGCGGTTGAGCCCGCGCAGCGCCGCCACATCCGCCACCGTGCCGAGCGCGACGAGATCGAGCAGATCGAGCAGCCGCGGCTCGGCCCGGCCGGCGAACCAGCCGCGCGCGCGCAGCGTGCGGACCAGCGCCGCGCCGAGCAGAAAGGCCATGCCCACCGCCGCGAGATGGCCGTGCTGCGCGGCCTGGTCCGCCTCGTCGAGCCGGTTGGGATTGACGATCGCCAGCGCCTCCGGCAGCCGCGTCTCGCACTTGTGGTGATCGACCACGATCACATCGAGCCCCGCCGCGCGCGCCGCCGCCAGCGCCTCGAAGGCGAGCGCGCCGCAATCCACCGTCACCACCAGCGACGCGCCCGCGCGCTTGAGCCCGACCAGCGCGTCCGCCGAGGGGCCATAGCCTTCGAGCAGGCGATCGGGGATATAGTGCCCCGCCCGCACCCCCAACGCGCCGAGCAGCCGCACCAGCAGCGCCGCCGAGGTGGCGCCATCGACATCATAATCGCCGAACACGGTGATCGCCTCGCCCGCCGCGACCGCATCGGCCAGCCGCGCCGCCGCCGCGTCCATATCGCGGAACAGCGAAGGATCGGGCATGAAATCGCGGATCGTCGGCGCGCGGTGCGCGGCCAGCGCCTCGCGCGCGCAGCCTCGCGCCAGCAGCAGCTGATCGACCAGCGCCTCGGGCTGGAATCCGGCATCGGCGGCGAGCCCGCGCCACCGCCAGGCCTGGCCGGTGATCGAGCGCGTGACCCCGCAGGGGGGAGAAAGCTGCATCGCCGCCGCATAGCCGATCGCACCGGGGGAAGGAAGCGGGGCGGTGGGGTTTCGGGGGCGGGGCGGTGGCGATCGGAGGGGGGCGAGGCGAGGGGGTGCGCCCGATCGGGCAGCGTGGCGCTCTGTAGGATAAGCGGGCGCGCGGCGGGGACGCTACGGGGCGGGGGAGAGCCGGCCTGGCGCGTCCTCGCGTGCCTCGGGCACCCGGGGTGCGGCCCTGTGGCGGACCGCTTTAGACCCGCTCTCTCGCGCGGGGCTGGGGTCACGCAGATGAGGCCCCCCCTGTGGCACGGGACGGGCGAACCTGCGCTGACCGGTGAACGGGCAAATGCGAAGCTTCGGCGAACCCGGATGACTTCGCGCCCGGCCGGCTGAAGGCTCGGCGGCCTCCAATCCCGTCCGCCTCGCCCTTGGCCTTCGGGCTTGGTCAGACCGTCGGACCATAGCCTGTGCGCTTTCTGTGCGAAACCTCGGCATTATGCGTAGGCTGAAGAAGTCCTCGCCATCGTTCCCGCCTGTCCGTCATTCTCAGCGCACTGAAGTGATGCTGCGATCGGCTCTCAGCCACCAGGCTGTGCGGCTGCCACCGCCTGGTGGAGGCTCATAATTTCGTTGTTAGCCCCTGTGCCTCAGCCAGTAATCGGTGGCAGCCGACGCTGCCAAATTACGCTTGGCGGGACGAAGGACGATCCGGCACGGCTGAATTTGTCCGAGCCGCCTAGGCAGCAGGCGTCCTGATTTTGCCCGCGCAGCCTAGGCTTCGCAAGGTGCAAGTTTATCAAAGGTAATAAGTCGTCGCTTTATGTTGAAGGTGTAGTTGTCAGTTTTGACCATTTCAGTCAGCTTACCCTCGCGCGCAAGCTTGACAAGGTCCAGCTTCCGCTGCGAGTCATAGAAGATATAGGTAACGCCAAAGGTCGCTTCATACCCGACAACCACGTTTGGGCGAGAAGGATTTCCGAGGAGCATTTCTCGTGCAAAGTCCGGCTTGGTGCCGCCGTCGACCTTTCTTTGTAGAACAATCGTTTCGACGTCACCCGAGCCAAATCTCTCCTTCTGAAGATCGGCACAGCGCCTCGGAACCGCGAAAGTGACAAGGTCGGAGCGGACACAAAATGTGCTTGGATCGGAGCAGTCCACGAGAGGCCGATCCTCCGGGCCAAACCGCACCATCTGATGATGAAGGTCGAGGACCAGCGGACCAAACGCAAAAACCTGCGGCTGATAGCTTTCGGCCAAGGCCGACGCGGCGCTGAGAGCCAGGGTCGAGCATAGCAGGGCGGTGAACTTAGTAGCCATGTGGCACGTCCGTCTTCACATTGATGTGGAGTTGTAGCTCAATCGCCTCCGTAATGTCGTTCGCAAACCTTTCAACGGCGTCAAACTGGGCTGAGTCGGACCAGCCAGTTGGGTCCTGATTATGTTGGTTCAGGAAGTCAGAATACTGCGTCTGCTGAAACTGCCGGGAAATCTGGAGCTTGTGCGCAATCTCATGCAGTTCGATGTAGTTGACCCCGTCAGGGCCCTGAGCCGCGTAGCCCGCCGCGGTTCCGGTCGCATCCATATTCGAGACGTACCGACCCGTAGCCGGATCATACTGGGTTTGTCCCCCGTAATTATGATCCGGATAGGCTACGCCCTCTGTGAACTTGAAATCGAAGTGGTGTGTGATGTCGGCAATTTCATCAGCCGTCGTCACTTTCCCATTGACGATAATCGAGAATGGGTTGGCATTGTTGAGAGCGTCGGATATTGTCTTAGCAGATTGTTCAAATGCTGGCACAACAGTCTGCTTAATGACGGTGTTATTCCCGTCGTAGTTGACGGTCGCCGGACCGCCATCATGACGATGTTTCTCACCTGAGGCGGGACGACGGACGATCCGGCACGGCTGAATTTGTCCACGCCGCTTAAGAATGAGCCCGTCGAGATCAACGACCAGAAGCTTTCTTGCCCGCCCCGCCCCGCCCCGCCCCGCCGCGCGCGCCCGTCGGTCGCCGCTAGGCCGTGAACGCAGAAATCGCGTGGCGGACGCGCGCGCCAACCGCTTCGCGCCCCGACAGCGAAGCGTCCGCGACCGCCCAGCCCGGATAGCTTCGATGGGGCGGGCCTGGACTTTTCTCAAGGGTTGGCCGCCGGCAGCGTGACGCCGGCCTGCCGCACCGGAAGGATAAGAGGGCCGGTCACGCGCCGTTCTCCCAAGACCCGGCGGCGGACACTCCGCCGCGCGCATCATGTGCCCTTGTCAGCGCCAGCGCTGGCCATTCCGCCGAGATTAAGGCCCCCCCATGGCCGCTCGGGCGCCCGAGCGCTCTACTATAGCATTAGTCGTCAGGGGGTGGCGCAGGGGGGTTTCGTGATCGTAGGCATCGATCTTGGCACGACCAACAGCGCCATCGCGCGCTGGGGGGATGGCGGGCCCGAGCTGATTCCAAACAGCCTGGGCGAATTTCTGACGCCCTCGGCGGTGAGCCTGACCGACAATGGCGACGTGCTGGTCGGCCGGGCCGCGCTTGATCGCCAGCCCGTCCATCCGGATCGCACCGCGACCGCGTTCAAGCGGCTGATCGGCACGCAGAAGCCGATCCAGCTCGGACGCTCGTCGTTCACCGCCGAGGAAGTCTCGGCGCTGGTGCTCAAGAGCCTCAAGGCCGATGCGGAGCGCCATTGCGGCGAAGAGGTCACCAGCGCGGTGATCACCGTGCCCGCCTATTTCAGCGATCGCCAGCGCAAGGCGACGCGGCGCGCCGGCGAGCTGGCCGGGCTCAAAGTGGAGCGGCTGGTCAACGAACCCACCGCCGCCGCGCTCGCCTTCGGCATCGCCGAGCGGGAGGACCGCGATCCCTTCCTCGTCTTCGACCTGGGCGGCGGCACGTTCGACGTCTCGATCGTCGAGATCTTCGACGGGGTGATCGAGGTCCGCGCCTCGGCGGGCGACAATCGGCTGGGCGGCGAGGATTTCAACGAAGTCATCGCCGGCATCGCCAAGGAACGGCTGCGCCTGCCGCTCAATCCGGCGCAGGACAAGCTGCGCGAGCAGATCCGCGCCGCCGCCGAGCGGACCCGCCGCGCGCTGAGCGAGGCGGAGACCGCGACCTTCGAACTCGTCTGGCGGGACACGCTGCTATCGACCGAGATCACGGCCGAAGAGTTCGAGGCCGCCGCAGCCCCGCTGCTCGACCGCCTGCGCGAGCCGGTGCTGCGGGCGATGCGCGACAGCAAGCTGTATGCCGATGCCATGAGCGAGATCGTGCTGGTCGGCGGCGCCACGCGGATGCCGATCGTGCGCAAGGCGGTGACGCGGATGTTCGCGCGCTTCCCCAACGCCTCCGTTCATCCCGACCACGCGATTGCGCTGGGCGCGGGGGTGCAGGCGGGGCTGCGCGAACGCAAGGCCGACCTCGCCGAGATCCGCCTGACCGATGTCTGCCCGTTCAGCCTGGGCGTCGAGGTGGCGGAGCACGACGCCAGCGGCACGCTGCACAGGGGGCTGTTCCAGCCCATCATCGAGCGCAACACCGTGTTGCCCGCCAGCCGGGTCCACTGCTTCTCCACCGTACACCCGCAGCAGAACCGGATCGTGTTCAACATCTACCAGGGCGAGGCGCGCACGGTGGCGGCGAACATAAGGCTCGGCAGCGTCGAGATCGCGGTGCCGCCGCGTGCCGCCGGCGAGATCACGGTCGACTGCCGCTTCACCTATGACGTGAGCGGGCTGCTCGAGGTGGACGTGACCGTGCCCGAGACCGGCGAGAAGCGCGTGGCCGTCATCAACGAGGGCGAGGGGTTGGACCGGGCCGAGGCGGAGGAACGCCGCGCCGCGCTGGCCGCGCTCAAGATCCACCCGCGCGACCAGGCCGCCAACCAGGCGCTGATCGCCCGCGCCGAGCGCTGCTTCGAATCCTTTGTCGGCGAGCGGCGCGCGCGGGCCGGGCGGCTGCTGGCGCATTTCCAAGGCGTGCTCGCCACGCAGGATCCCCGCGCGATCGCCGAGGCGATGGCGATGGTGACCGAGCAGCTGGATGCCATCGAGGGCGAGCGCTACCTGTGATGGGGCCCTGGGCAACGCTGGGCATCGACCCGACCGGCGATATCCGGGAGATCCGCAAGGCCTATGCGCGGCTGCTGAAGGCGATGGATCCGGAGACGGATCCCGAAGGCTTCGCCGCGCTGCGCGAGGCGCGCGACTGGGCGATGTATCTGGCCGAACAGCAGGCGGAGGAGGAGGAGGCCGACGACGCCGAGGATGCCGACGAGGCCGAGGACGTCGAGGACGGCGACGACGCCGAGGGTGCCGGAGAGGCCGCGGCCGATCCGGCGGGGGCCGCCGCGCCCGAACCGGTCGCCGCGGCGGCGCCGGATCTTCTTCCGATCGAGCGTGCGCCCGACCTGCGCGGGCAGGCCGATTTCGAGGCGCTGCATGCGCTGCACGCGATGGTGCACGATCGCAGCCGCAGCGTTTCGCAGGAGGAGATGACGGCGCTGGTCGAGCGGATCCTCGCCGATCCGGCGATGCAGAATCTGGCGCATGCCCAACAGGTCGAGCGCTTCTTCGCGGAGACCATCTCCGAGGGTACGCCGCGCAGCGATCCGATGATCGATCGGGCGATCGCCTATTTCCGCTGGGACAGCGACGATAGCGCGCTGCACCGGCCGCCGGTGATCGACTGGATCCTCAAGCGCGCCAGGGATCTGAGCTTCGAGGCCGAGCTGCGCACGGAGAACCGCCGCATGTACCGGTATCTGCGCCGGCTGCGGCAAGCGCCGCCATCGGGGGTGCGCGGCTGGATCGACGGTTGGTTATCCGGCCCCCGCGTCGAATATATGCTGGCCTATGCGCGGAATTATCACCCGACGATCCTTGCCGGGCTGAACGAAGACTCGCATGCCTGGTGGGCGGATCGCATCAAGCGACAGCGCGCGGCGCCGTTCCCGATCGGTATCCTCTATCGCGAGCGATGCCGGAGGATCCTCGATACTGTGATCGATCAGGCGGGTCTGTCCGCGCCGGCAAGATTGATGGCGCTGATGCTCATGTCTGTTTTTGGGCCCATCTTACTGGGCATGATCTTTCACGTATCGTCGCCGCCCGACCCAAATCGCGTGCAGCCACCGGCCCGTCCGGCCTTTGAGGTGGTAGCGCCCGCTCCCGAACTGGTCGTCTTGGACCAGGATCTGGAACAATTGCTTTCCCTGTTCACCAATGGCGCGTTGAGTCTGCCCGAGCTGCCGAGGGTGAACCCTGATCTGTACGCGCGGCTGAAGCGGGAGTGGGACAGCGCGCGGGCGCGGCGCGGCAGCGATCCGCACCCGGCTTTCCAGGCATTGGTGAAAAAGACCGACATCATCCTCTCGCACCTCCTGGCGCGCGTGCTGCGCGACGGGGACGGCAAGCTGGTGCTGGACTTTGCGACCTATTACGAGCAGCGGCTCCGCTGGGCCGAGCGCGCCGCGCCCGAGACATGCGTCGCGGTCCTCGAGGGCCGCGACAGGGGCCCGGACCGGCGCGATCTGAGCAAAGATAGCTACGCCCTGCTCGCGCGCGCGATCCGCACCGGCACGCCGCCGGCCGACGATGTGAAGAACACCGGCACCTACACCGTCCCGTCGACCCTCATGGACGAAGCGATGACGCGCGCGCGCCTCAACCGCGCGGCGTTTGTGCGGGCGCTGCACCGCGAGGGGCCGCCGCTCGCGATCTGCAACGCGCGCATCGCCCTGATCGACGCCGCGCTGGTCCGGCGGGACAAGACGAGCCTCACGTTGTTGCGGGCGATGTTCGGGGGATGAGGCGGCGAGGCGGTCGGTCTGCGCGTGCCCGGCGGGCCATGCCCCCCTCACACGTCCAGAATATGCATCCACATCGGCTGGCCGAGCAGGCTGGGCGAGCCGTCGAGGCGGGCGAGTGCGTCGGCGACGCAGCGTTCGGGGCCTTCGTGCGTGACGAGCGCCACCAGCGCGCCGCCCTCGGGTGTCTGGCCGCGCTGGATGAGGCTTTCGATCGAGACATTGGCGTCGCGCATCGCCGCCGCGATCTCGGCGAGCACGCCGGGCCGGTCGGCCACCGAGAAGCGCAGATAGGCGCGCGCGCGGCGTTCGCCGGCGGGGGCGGGGGGCTGGGCCTCGAGCGCGGCGACGGGCATGGCGAAGGCGGGGCCAAGCTCGCCCCGGGCGATGTCGATCAGATCCGCCACCACCGCCGAGGCGGTCGGCCCGGCGCCGGCGCCGCGCCCCTCGAACAGCAGCCGGCCGACGAAATTGCCTTCCGCCACCACGGCGTTGAGCGAGCCCGCGACATGGGCGAGCGGGTGGTGCAGCGGCACCAGGCAGGGATGGACGCGCTGGAACAGGCCGGCGGTGCTGCTGCCTTCGGGGCTGGTCTCGGCGATGCCGACGAGCCGCACGCGATAGCCCAGCGCCTGGGCCTGAGCGATATCGGCGGCGATGATCTGGCGGATGCCGGTGATGGCGACGGCCTCGAAATCGAGGCGCGAGCCGAAGGCGAGGCTGGCGAGGATCGAGAGTTTGTGCGCGGCGTCGACGCCGTCGATGTCGAAGCCGGGATCGGCCTCGGCATAGCCCAGCCGCTGCGCCTCGGCGAGCACGGCGGCGAAATCGGCGCCTTCGCTCTCCATGGTGGAGAGGATGTAATTGCAGGTGCCGTTGAGGATGCCATAGACGCGGGTCAGCGCATTGGCGGCGGCGCCCTCGCGCAGCCCCTTGATGACGGGGATGCCGCCCGCCACCGCCGCCTCATATTTGAAGGCGCGCTGGAGCCGCTCCGCCTCGGCCGCGAGCGCGAGCCCGTGATGCGCGATCATCGCCTTGTTGGCGGTGACGAAATGCTTGCCCTGGCCGAGCGCCTCGCGGGCCAAGGTGAGCGCGGGGCCATCGGCGCCGCCGATCAGCTCCACCACCACATCGACATCGTCGCGCTGGCCGAGCGCGCGCGTATCGTCCAGCCAGGCGAAGCGGGTGAGATCGACGCCGCGATCGCGCGCCCGATCGCGCGCCGAGACGGCGACGATCTCGATCGGCCGGCCGGCGCGCCGCGCGATGAGATCGCGATTGGCGTCGATCAGGGCGATGACCCCCGCGCCCACCGTGCCGAGACCCGCGAGCGCGACGCGCAACGGCTGTGCCATGCAAAAACCCTCCCGTAGAACCGGCGCGAGCGCTGGCACGACGGGAGGGCCGGAGCAATAATGAAATCGCCCGACGGGCGTTTTCGGTTAGGAGCGTGCGTCAGCCGCGCTCAGCGGCACCGCACATTGCCGCGATCGATCGAGCGGCCGAGCAGCGCGCCGCCGCCCGCGCCGAGCAGCGTGCCGAGCGTGCCGCCGCCGAGCAGATTGCCCGCCACGCCGCCGCCGAGCGCGCCGATCACCAGCCCGGTCGTGCCGTCGTTGCGCTTGCAGTAATAGCGCCCGTCGCGGCCGCGATAGACCTCGTCGTTGCGGCCCAGCCGGCGCTCGCGATAATTGCCGCGGCGATAGCTGTTGGACGGATCCCAATCGTGGCGATCGCCGTGCCAGCCGCGATCATGGTCGCGATCGTCGCCGCGATGATCCCAGTCGCGCCCCGGCTGGGCCTGGAGCGGCGCGGTCGCCAGCGGCGCGGCGAGGCTGGCCATCGCCGCCGCGAGGATGAACGTCTTCATGATCCATCTCCCTTGCACATCTGCCCCTCCAACCGCCGGTCCGCCGATTTGGTTGCGGCGGCCGGCGCAAGGGGGCGGGACGGGCGAAGCGGGGACGGGTGGCGCGCTCAGCCGGCGCGGCGGCCGGGCGCGGCGGCATTTACCCCCATCGACTGGAGATAGCGTTTGAGGTTGCGCGCCGCCTGGCGGATGCGATGCTCATTCTCGACCAGCGCGATGCGCACATAGCCCTCGCCCTCCTCGCCAAAGCCCACGCCCGGCGCCACCGCCACCTGGGCGTGGCTGAGCAGCTGCTTGGAGAATTCGAGCGCGCCGAGATGGCGCAGCGCGGGCGGGATCGGCGCCCAGGCGAACATCGAGGCGGCGGGCGGCGGCACCTCCCAGCCGGCGCGGCCGAAACTCTCGACCAGCACGTCGCGGCGGCGCTTGTAGAGCTGGCGGTTATGCTCGACGATATCCTGCGGCCCGTTGATCGCCGCCACCGCCGCCGCCTGGATGGGGGTGAAGGCGCCGTAATCGAGATAGGATTTCACCCGCGTCAGCGCCGCGATCAGCGTGCGGTTGCCGACCGCGAAGCCGATCCGCCAGCCCGCCATCGAATAGGTCTTGGACATGGAGGTGAATTCGATCGCCACCTCCTTGGCGCCCGGCACCTGGAGGATCGAGGGCGTCGGCGTGTCGCCGAAATAGATTTCGGAATAGGCGAGATCGGACAGCACCCACAATTTGTGCGCGCGGGCGAAGGCGACGACCTCCTCGTAAAAGGCGAGATCGGCGACATAGGCGGTGGGGTTGGAGGGATAGCCGATCACCAGCACCGAGGGCTTGGGCACGGTATAGGCGATGGCATGTTCCAGCCGCGCGAAGAAATCCGGCCCCGGCGCGGCCGGGATGGAGCGGATCGCCGCGCCCGCGATGATGAAGCCGAAGGTGTGGATGGGATAGCTGGGATTGGGGGCGAGCACCACGTCGCCCGGCGCGGTGATCGCCTGAGCGAGATTGGCCAGCCCCTCCTTGGAGCCGAGCGTCACCACCACTTCCGAATCCGGATCGAGATCCACCCCGAAGCGGCGCTGATAATAGCCCGCCTGCGCGCGCCGCAGCCCGGCGATGCCCTTGGAGGCGGAATAGCCATGGGCGGCGGGATCGCGCGCCACCTCGGCCAGCTTCTCGATCACGTGCGGCGCCGGCGCGCCATCGGGATTGCCCATGCCGAGATCGATGATGTCCTCGCCGCGCGCGCGCGCCGCCGCCTTCATCGCGTTCACCTCGGCGAACACATAGGGCGGCAGGCGGCGGATGCGGTAGAAATCCTCTGACATGAGCGGTCCTTCGGACGAACTTTCTGGAATGCTCGCCTTGCTGGCGGCGATCGGCTTATAACGCCGCCCTCGCGATCGGCACAGGCCGGATCGCGCGCCGGAGGAGGATGTTCGTGCCCGATCCCCAGACCGCCCCGTCCTCGGCGCCGCTGGCGACGCCCTCGCTCGAGGAGCTGCAGCACTGGACCGGGGTGATCGGCCGGGCGCAGCAGATGCTGCTCGACTATGCCACCGAACAGGCCGGGCGCGGGGCCGCCGCGCCGGCGCTCGCCCAGGCCGGCGAGGCGCTGTTCGCGCGCTGGGCGCCCGCCGCCGCGCCGCATTTCGACAGCGCGCGTCTCGCCGAGACGCAGCAGCGCTTCTGGCAGGGCGCCACCCATTTGTGGGAGGCGCTGCTCGATCCGGCGGTGGCGACGCTGCCCGCGCGGCCCGACGATCCCGCCGCGTGGCGCGCGCATCCGGGCTTCGCGCTGATCGAGCAGGCGCACGGGCTGCTCGCGGGCGCGCTCGCCGACCAGGTCGAGGCGCTGGAGGGGCTCGACGCCAAGCAGAAGGACCAGCTGCGCTTCGCCACCGAGGCGCTGCGCGAGGCGCTGGCGCCGACCAATTTCGTCGCCACCAATCCGCAGGCGCTGGCGCGCATGATCGAGACGAAGGGCGAGAGCCTGCTCGCCGGGCTCGACCATATGCTCGCCGATCTGCGGCGCGGCCAGCTCACCCATTCGCCGGGCGTGTTCGAGCTGGGCCGCGACATCGCCGCCACGCCGGGCGCGGTGATCTACGAGACGCCGCTCTTCCAGCTGATCCACTATGCCCCCGCCACGGCGCGGGTGGGCGCCGCCCCGCTGCTGATCTTCCCCCCCTGGATCAACCGCTTCTACATTCTCGACCTGGGGCCGAAGAAAAGCTTCGTGCGCTGGGCGGTGGCGGAGGGGCTGAGCGTGTTCCTCGTCTCGTGGAAATCGGCCGACGCCGATCTCGCCGAGACGCGGCTCGACGATTATGTCGCCGCCCAGCTCGACGCGCTGCGCGTGGTGCGCGCGGCGCTGGCGGCGGAGCGGGTGCATCTGGTCGGCTATTGCGTGGCCGGCACGGTGCTCGCCACCACGCTGGCGCTGCTCGCCGCGCGCGACGAGGCCGCGCAGGTCGCCTCCGCCACCTTCTTCACCGCGCAGGTGGATTTCAGCCAGGCGGGCGAATTGTCGCTGTTCGTGGACGATGCCATGCTCCAGCTGATCGGCGCGCTGGGCGAGCCCGGCTATCTCGACGGGCGCTACATGGCCGCCACCTTCAACCTGCTGCGCGGGCGCGACCTGATCTGGTCGCACGTGGTGAACAGCTATTTGCTGGGCGAGGAGGGGCGGCCCTTCGACCTGCTCCACTGGAATGGCGATGTCACCAATTTGCCGGCGCGCTGGCACCTCGACTATCTGCGCGACTTCTACCGCGACAATCTGCTGGTGCGGCCGGGCGCGCTGACCGTGCTGGGCGTGCCGATCGATCTCGGCCGCGTCACCACGCCCGCCTATGTGCAGGCGGGGCGGCAGGATCATATCGCGCCGGCCGAGAGCGTGTGGAAGCTGACCGAGCATTTCGCCGGCCCGCTGCGCTTCGTGCTGGCGGGATCCGGCCATATCGCCGGCGTGGTCAACCCGCCCGAGGCGCAGAAATATCAATATTGGACGGTGGACGAGCCGGCGACAGACTTCGCCGACTTCCTCGCCCGGGCGCGCGAGACCAAGGGCAGCTGGTGGCCCGATTGGCGCGCCTGGATCGCGCAGCAGGATGGCGAGACGGTGCCCGCCACCGGCGCGCGCGTGCCCGGCGCCGGCCCCTTTCCGGCGATCGAGCCCGCGCCGGGCCGCTATGTGCGGATGCGCTGACCGGCACCGGGCGCCCCGACTCGATCCCTGGACGAGGGAGCGGCGCGGCCCTCCCGCGCGATACGGCCGGGCATGGCGTGGCCCGGCGGCGCGCCCGTGCCCGGCCCGACCCGGAGCGCTCGGTGATTTGCGCCCGGTCAAAGCGGCTTAGACCAAAGCCGGCGCGACCTCTCCGTAAATGGAGGTTATACTTTTGTTGCAGCGCACAAAATGCTTGAGCGCGGCGCGCGATTCGTTTATTGTGCAGCGCAATAAGGTGAGAGGTGGTCGATGGCAGACAGCAAAACCCCCATTGCCAAACGCGGCGCCAAAGCGGCGCCCGCGCCGCTCGTGAAGGACGCCGCGGCGCCCGCTCCGTCCGCGGCCGCCAAGCCGCCGGTCGCGGCGCCCGTGCCCCCGGCCGAGACACAGCCCGCCGCGACTCCGGCGCCGCCCATGGCCGCGCCGAGCGCCCAGCCTGCCAAGGTGGAGCCGGCCAAGGCCGAGGCGCCGAAGCCGGAGGCCCCGAAGATCGAGGCGCCCAAGGCCGAGGCGGCCGCTCCGGCTCCGGCTCCGGTTCCGGCGCCCGCGCCGCTCGCCTCCACCCCGACCGTCGCCGCTCCCGACGCCGCCGTCCAGGCGGCCGAGGCGGGGCGCCAGGTGGCGGAGGAGGCGGGTGCCGCCTTCGCCCAGGCCGCCGACGCGATCGGCAAGGCCGCCCCGCCCTCGCTTCAAGACTATTTCAGCCCGAAAGGATTTCTGATGGCCACCTCGTTCAACACCGGCAACTTCGCCCCCAATTCCGAGCATGTGCAGGCCGCCTTTGGCGACATGCAGTCGCGCGCCAAGGCCTCGCTCGAGCGCGGCGCGAAGATGATCGAGGAATTCAACGACTTCACCAAGGGCAATGTCGAGGCGCTGGTCACCTCCGGCCGCGTCGCCGCCAAGGGCGCCGAGACTCTGGGCCAGGAGGCGGTGGACTATAGCCGCAAGAGCTTCGAGAGCGCGGCCGCCGCGTTCAAGGGCTTCGTCGCCGCGAAGAGCCCGACCGAACTCTTCACCCTCCAGTCGGACTATGCCCGCAAGGCGTTCGACGAGGCGGTGGCCGAGGGTTCCAAATTCTCCGAGGCGTGGCTGAAGCTGGCGGGCGAGATCGTCCAGCCGCTCTCGAGCCGCGTCGCCGTGGCCGCCGAGAAGGCCAAGGCGCCGATCGCCTAAGCCACCCCCTTTCGTGGCTCCGGCAGGCGGCCGTCCCCAGGCGGGGCGGCCGCCTGTCGCGTTTTCGGGCCAATTGCGCGCGGGCGGCGGCGGTGCGTCGTGGTGCGAACGCGGTGCGAGGTCTTGCCGAGCGGCGTCGCGATGCCATATCGTGGCGACTCTCAGGACAGGCATAGCATGAAGCATGATGAGGCGGTGATGCGGGCGCTCGAGACGGTGCGGTCGATGGCCGGCAAGGACGCGGGTGGCGAGGATGTCGGCACCGGCGTGGCGACGCGCACCCGCACCCGCACGAAAAAGCCGTCGCTCTACAAAGTTTTGATGTTGAACGACGATTATACGCCGATGGAATTCGTGGTGCTGTGCCTTCAGCGCTTCTTCCGGATGAACATCGAGGATGCGACGCGCGTGATGCTGCATGTCCATCAAAAGGGCGTGGGCGTGTGCGGCGTGTTCAGCCACGAAGTCGCCGAGACCAAGGCGACCCAGGTGGTGGATTTCGCGCGCCAGCACCAGCATCCGCTGCAATGCACGATCGAGAAGGCGTGAGCCGGGCCTGAGCCGCCCGCACGGGGGCCGATCGGCGCCGGCGCGGGCGCCACTCTGGTGATGGTCCCAATTGACGCGGGCGCGGGAGCGTCCAGTCTGGGCCATGGCCTTTTCCTATCATCGCGCGCTGGCGCCGCTGCTGGCGGTGCTGCTCGGCCTCGCCTGTATCGAGGCGGCGGTGGTGCACGGCGTGCTGGTGGCGCTGTGGGGCTGGCGCGTGGCGGCGCCGGTGGGGGCGATCGATCTCGTCGCGCTGGCGCTGCTGGTGCGGATGCTGCGCCTGGTGCGGCGGCGCCCGCTGCGGCTTGAGCCGGACCGGCTGATCCTGCGCGCGGGCCCCTTCGGGCCGCACAGCGTGCCGCTCGAGGCGATCCGCGGCTTCCGGTCCGACTGGACGCGGGCGGCGCTGAAGGCGCCCGACCTGCTCAATCTCGCGCTGATCGCCTGGCCGACGATCGTGCTCGATCTCGATCGGCCGATCCGCGCCGGCCGCAGGACGATCCGCGCGATCGCCCATTGTCCCGACGATCCCGCCGCCTTCCGCGCCGCCGTCGAGCGCGCCTGCGCGGCGCGGGCGGGGGCGGCCTAGGCGCGGCGCTGGGCGGCGACGGGGCGCGCGGTGCGCGGATAGCCGAGGCCCTGGTCGATGGCGAGCCAGGCGCCGTCGGCGCGCTGTTCGACGCGCGGCGTGATGACGGGGCGCGGCCAGGCCTCGGCATCGGCGCGCGCCCGCGCATAATCGGGCAGCGCCGCGAGCCGCGCGAGCAGGCAGAAGGTGGGAAAGAGCAGCAGCCCGGGCCGGGCTTCGGCGGCGGCGAGCAGCGCGGCCGGGCGCGCCCAGAAGGCCTCGTCCGTCTCCACGCCATCGGCGCGGGGATCGGCCGCGCCGGGCGCGGGGGCGAGGAAGAAGCGCGTATCGAAGCGGCGCGCGAGGCCCGGCGGCGCGCGCCAGCGGGCAAAGGGGTGGAGCGTCTCGACCGCGCAGGCGATCCCCGTCTCCTCGCGCGTTTCGCGCACGGCGGCGTGGCGCGCGGCGGCTTCGGGATCGTCGGCCGGGCCGCGCCAATCCTCCGGCTCGACCCGGCCGCCGGGAAAGACGAGCGCGCCGCCGCCAAAGGCGAGCCCGGCGGCGCGGCGCACGATCAGCAGCTCGGCGCCGTCGGGCGTGTCGCGCATCACGAGGAGCGAGGCGGCGGCGGCGCATTGTTCCGCGTCGCCGCCCGCGCTAGCTTCCGCCGCTTGCTGCCAGGGGGCCTTCATGTCGTCACGTTTTGCCATCGCCATTCTGCTCTCGTCCGCGCTCGCCGGCGGCGCCCTGGCCGCGCCCGCCGCCCATCCCCGCTATGGCAGCTGGGGGGTGGATTATGCCACCATGGACAAATCGGTGAAGCCGGGGGACGATTTCTACCGCTACGCCAACGGCACCTGGCTGAAGACGGTGCGGATCGCGCCCGATCGCAGCAGCGCGGGCTATAGCAACGATCTGGTGGACGAGGCCGAGATCGCGGTGCGCCAGCTGGTGGAGCAGGCGATGCGCGATCCCGGCGCCAGCCCGGCGGCGCGGCAGGTGGGCGATTTCTACGCCGCCTGGATGGACGAGGCGGGGATCGAGGCGCGCGGCCTGGCGCCCGCGCAGCCCAGCCTGGCGCGGATCGCGGCGATCGCCGATCGCGGCCAGCTGGTGCGGCTGATGGCGGAGCCGAGCTTCGCCGCGCCGGTGCAGATCGGCATCCAGCCCGACGATGCCGATCCGACGCGCTACACGGTGGTGGCCGAGCAGGGCGGGCTGGGCCTGCCGGGGCGCGACTATTATCTGCTCAAGGGCGCCAAATATGATCAGATCCGCGCCGCCTATATCGCCTATCTGACCCGGCTGGCGCGGCTGGCGGGGCTCTCCGACCCGGCCGGCAAGGCGCAGGCCATGCTCGCGCTGGAGACGCGGCTCGCAACCGACCAATGGACGCCCGAGCGCCAGCGCGACGCCACCGCCACCTATAACCCCATGACCCGCGCGCAGCTGGCGGCGCTGGCGCCGCAGTTCGACTGGGCGGGCACGCTGGATCATATCGGCCTCGCCGCCATGCCGACGGTGGTGGTGCGCGAGCCGAGCGCGGTGGCGGCGGCCGGCCAGCGGCTGGCGGACGTGCCGCTCGACCAGTGGAAGACCTATCTGACGCTGCACTTCCTCAGCGATCACGCGGCCTATCTGCCCAAGGCCTTCGACGATGCGCATTTCGATTTCTACAGCCGGACGCTGAACGACGTGCCGACGCCGCCGGCGCGGTGGAAGCGCGGCGTGCGGCTGGTGAATGCGCGGCTCGGCGAGGCGGTGGGGCGCCTCTATGTCGAGAAATACTGGTCCGCCGAGACCGAGCGGCAGATGGCCGAGCTGATCGCCGATCTGCGCGCCGCCTATGGCGAGAAGATCCGGGGCGCCGCCTGGATGGATGCGCCGACGCGGCGCGAGGCGCTCGCCAAGCTGGCCAGCTTCGAGCCGCGCATCGGCCACCCCGCCCATTATATCGATTATGGCCCGATGACGGTGCGGCGCGACGATGTGCTGGGCGATGTGCTGGCGGCGGACCAGTTCGACTGGGCGCTCCAGCGCTCGCGCCTCGGCAAGCCGGTGGATCGCAGCCTGTGGTACATGACCCCGCAGGAAGTGAACGCCTATTACGATCCGACGATGAACCAGATCACCTTTCCGGCGGCGATCCTGCAGCCGCCCTTCTTCGATGCGGCGGCCGATCCGGCGGTAAATTATGGCGAATCGGGCGCCACCATCGGCCATGAGATGGGCCATGGCTTCGACGATCAGGGCCGCCACTACGATGCCGCCGGCCGGCTGCGCGACTGGTGGACCCCGGCCAGCGCGCAACGCTACACCGCCCATGCCACCCTGCTGGCGCGCCAGTTCGACCAATATGAGCCGATCCCGGGCGTGCACATCAAGGGCGATCTCACGCTCGGCGAGAATCTCGGCGATCTCGGCGGGCTCGAGGCGGCCTATACGGCGTGGCGCCGCTATGTCGCGCGCCATGGCGACCGCGTGATCGACGGCTATAGCGGCGACCAGCGCTTCTTCCTCGCCTATGCGCAGAGCTGGCAGGGCAAGAGCCGCGAGGGCGCGCTGCGCAGCCAGCTCCTCTCCGATCCGCACAGCCCCGAGGAATATCGGGTGAACGGCATCGTCCGCAACTTCACGCCCTGGTACGCCGCCTTCGCGGTCAAGCCGGGCGACAGGCTGTATCTGGCGCCGGCCGCGCGCGTCACCGTCTGGTGAGCGGCGCGGCGTGGCGGGGCGGGGCGGGGGCCGCCGCCCCGTCCACGCTCAGTCCGGCTTGATCCACAAGGCCATGCCGATCGAATCGGGCATGACGGGGGCGAAGCCGAACTGGGCGTAGAGATGGCGGGCCTCGCCGTCCGCGATCAGGCTGACATGGACCTCCGCCGGCGCGTGCGCCCGGATATGCGCCATCAACGCCGCCATCACCGCCTTGCCGAGGCCGCGCCCCTGATGCGCGGGGTCCACCGCGATATCGACGATGTGGAGGAAGAGCGCGCCATCGCCGACGATGCGGCCCATGCCGACCGCGCGCTGCTGGTGGCGGATGGTGACGGCGTGGACGCCGTGCGGCAGCCCCGCCTCGGCGGCGGCGGCGCTGCGCGGGGTGAGGCCGGAGACGGCGCGCAGCCGCCGATAGCTCTCGACGTCCGGGGCTTCGGGGTGGAGCGTATAGCCGGGGGGAAGATCCATGGCACCAGCCTCTAGGCGAGGAGAGGGGCCGATCCTAGCCCGCGCCGCGCGCCGCCGCCACGCCCGTCCGGCGCGGGATCACCGCCCGTGCCGGCGCCGGCATCCTATTTGCCGGAGAAGCCGTGCAGCCCTTCCGGCGGCTTGTCGCTCACCACCTCGCCGCCGAGCTTGTCCGCCAGCGCGCGGGCCTCGCTTTCGTCGGCGCCGCCCTGCGTCCAGGCGAGCGTGATCGACATGCGGCGGTTGCGCGGATCATAGGCGTCCTTCTCGAACGGCTCGCGATCGGCCACGCCTTCGATCCGCTGGAAGCGCGCGGCGGCGACGCCGCCCGCCGCCAGGCGCTGGCGGGTCGCCTCGGCGCGGCCGGAGGAGAGCGTCCAGTTGTTGACGGACCGCCCCGCCGCATAGGGCAGGCCATCGGTATGGCCGCGCACGATCACGCCATTGGGCACCTGCGCGATCGCCTGCGCCACCTCGCCGATCAGCGCCGCCGCGCGCGGCACCAGCTGGTCCGAGCCGAGCGCGAACATCGAGAAATCGGCGCCGTCGACCAGATCGATGCGCAGCCCCTCGGGCGTTTCGGTGAAGCGGATATGCTGCTGCAGCTGGGCGAGCGCCTTGTTCTGCTGCATCTGCTTCTGCACCACCTTCTTGAGCTGCTGGAAGCGCAGCCGATCGCGGGTGCGGAGCGCGGAGGCGCCATCCTTGGGGCCGCCGGTCGCGTCCTTGGGGATGGTGAGGCTGCGCGTGCCCGTCTGCTGCGCCTTGTGCGGATAATTGTCGCGCGCGACGACGCTGTCGCCGCCGAGCGGGCCGTTGGAGCCGGCGGATTTCTCGCGCACCTCGATGATCGTCGGCGCGAAATAATCGGCGATGCCCTTGCGCTGCTTCTCGGTGGTGGCGCCGAGGATCCACAGCAGCAGGAAGAAGGCCATCATCGCGGTGACGAAATCGGCATAGGCGACCTTCCAGGCGCCGCCATGATGGCCGCCATGGCCATCGCCGCTGATCTTCTTGACGATGATGATCTTGGGAGGTTCGGGCTCGTTGCGCCCGCGCTTGCCGCCTGCCGCGCTGGCCATGGGATCAGCGCCCGCGCATGCCGTCGAACACATCGGCGAAGGCCGGCTGGTTCGAGTGGCTGATGCTGGAGCGCGCCGCCTCGATCACCAGCGGCAGCGGATGGCCGTGCAGCGAGGCGATGATGATCTGCTTGACGACATGGTAGATGGAGGCGTCGCTCTCGATCACCTGCTTGGCGCGGTTGGCGAAGGGGGCGACGATGCCATAGGCGAGCAGCACGCCCATGAAGGTGCCGACCAGCGCCGAGCCGATCATGGCGCCGAGGATGGTGGGCGGCTTGTCGATCGCGCCCATCGTCTTCACCACGCCGAGCACGGCGGCGACGATGCCGAGCGCGGGGAGCGCGTCGGCCAGATTCTGCAGCATGTCGGCGGGACGGATGGCGTCGTGGTGGTGCGTCTTCAGGCCATTGTCCATCACCTCCTCGACCGCGTGCGGATCGAGCGTGCCCGACGAGACGACGACCAGCCGCAGCGTGTCGCAGATCAGGTGGACCAGCGTCGAATCCTTGAGCAGCTTGGGATAGTTGGCGAAGACGGTGGAGGATTTGGGATCCTCGATATGCGGCTCGACCGCGACCGGCCCTTCGGTGCGCAGCATCTTCATCAGCGACGAGGCGAGGAAGATGGCATCGAGGAAATCCTGCTTCTTGTAGGTCGGACCCTTGAACACCTTGCCGAGTCCGCCGCCGAGCTGCTTGAGTTCCTTGCCGGAATTGCCCGCGACGATGGCGCCGACGGCGGCGCCGCCGATGATGATCATCTCATGCGGAATGGCCTCGAGGACGGGATGGAGATCGCCGCCCGTAAAGACGAAGCCGCCAAACACCATGCCGAGAAGAACGACGAGACCAATCGCTGCGAACATGTGGTACTCACCCCTGAAGCGGTTCGCCGGCCGCGGGGCCGCACGCTCATCACCAGTCGGACTAGCCCGGCAATTCTCAAGGAATCGATAAGCTAACGGCGTGTTAACCGGCCTCTTGGCGCGCAATCGGCGCGCAATCGGCGCGTGGCGGCGCGTGGTGGGGCGCTGGGGACGATGTGAGAATGGCCGCGATCGGCTGCACGCCGCGCGGCCATCAGGATCGCGGTGGCCGGCGCGGCTGCGGCCGGCGGGGCGGGGGCGGGCGGCGCGGCGGCCGGCCCGCGCGCCGGCTCAGGTGAGCTTGTCGAACAGCGAGGTCTTGGAGAGCTGGGCGAGGATCGACTGGGCCGCGTCGAGCACCAGCTTCTTCTGCATCAGCTCGGCGCTGGCGGCGGTGATATCGGTATCTTCCAGCGTGGAGCGCTGATCGGTGAGATCGATATTGCGGTTCTCGAGCCGATCGTCGGCGGCGGTGATGCGCTGGGCGCGGACGCCGGCATCGGTGAGGTTGAGGCTGAGATGCGACTGGGCGGCATCCAGCGAGGTGAGCGCCGTCTGCATCCCGGTCGCGTCGTTGTTCTGGAAGGCGGTGATCGCGTTCTGGAGAATATCGGAGAGCGTGCTGGTGCTGCCATCGGCGAGCTTGACGTTGCCGAACACATCGTCGCTGCTGGCGGCGGCGGGCAGCTGCACATTCTCGCCCACCGGGATCAGGATCGGCTCGGTGCCGCTGGGCGTGTAGATGGGATTGCCGGCCGAATCGGTGGCGCCCTGCGCCTGGGTGACCTCGGCGGCGATGCCCTGCAGCTCGGCCGCGATGGCGGCGCGGTCGCCGCTGTTGGCGGTGCCGTTCTTGGCCTGGATGATCAGCTCCTTGGCGCGGATCATCGAGGTCTGCAGCGTGTCGAGGCTGTCCTGCACCTGGCTGCTGATCTGCGTCGCGGTGGCGATGTTGGTCTTGTACGTCTGGTAGCTCGCCTGGATCGACCGGATCTTGGCGATCTGGCGCGCGGCGACGGGATCGTCCGACGCCTGGTGGATCTTCACGCCGCTCGAAATATCCGTCTGGAGCTGGGCGATGCTGTCCGACAGCGCCTTCTGGCGCGCCATTTCCTGCGGGATCGAATAGCGGGCGCTGGTGATCATGGACGGCTTCCTCAGATGACCTGCAACAGCGCCTGCATGGTGTCGCGCGCCACCTGGATGACCTTGGCGGCGGCGTTGTAGGCCTGCTGGTAACGGACGAGATCGGCCGCCTCGGAATCGGTATCGACCCCGGTGGCGGCGGTGAAATTGGCGTTGGCCGCGTCCGAGCGCGACGAGGCGGCGGTGGCGGCGGTCTTGGCGGCGGCGACCTGGCGGCCGACATCGGTGACCTGGCGCGTCCAGCTCTGCTCGATCCCGCTGGTGCCGCGCAGGCCATCGAGCGTGAGCAGATTGCCGTTGGAGACGCCGCCCTTGGCGGCGGGCACCTTGGTGGGATCGGTGGTGGCGACGGCGAGCGTGGCGGCGCTGGTGCCGCTGACGAGCGGGGCGCCGGCGGCGCCATTGGCATCGGTGCCCGCCGCCGACCAGCTGTTCAGCTGATTGGCGAAATCGGTGGCGAGATCGTTGAGCCGGGTCTGCTGCGTGGCGACCGCGTCGGCGCTGTCGACCAGGCCGCCGAGCGTGCCGCCGGGCGCGGTGATCGGCTGATCGACGCCGTTGACGGTGGCGTTGAGCGAAAGCCGGCCGCCGGTGGCGCCGACCGACAGGCGCGCCGCCGACTTGCCCGAATAGGCGAGCGTGGCGCCGCCGCCGGCGATCTGCACCGTGGCGCTGCCATCGGCCGCGAACTGCACGTCGATGCCGATATTGGCGGACACCGAATCCAGCATCTTGTCCCGCTGATCGAGCAGATTGGCCTGGGCGGCGGTGCCGGGCTGGACGGCATGGAGCTGGCTGTTGATATTATCCAGCTGATCCAGCGACTGGTTGATCGTCGTCACCGCGCCCTGGGCGGCGGCGGTGATATCGTCGGCGGCGTTCTGCAGCTGCTTGGCGGTGGTGTTGAACGCCTGGGCGGTCTGATCGATCGCCGAGAGAAAGGCCTTGCGATTGCCCGTGCTGCCGGGATCGGCGGCGAGCGCCTGGCCGGCGGTGAAGATGGTCGTGGCGCTCTGGCCGACGCCGGTGGCGTCGTCGGCGAGCGCGGTCTGGACATTGCCGAGCCAGGTCGAGCGCGCGGTGGCGGCGGCCGCATCGGTGGCGGCGGAGCGCTTGGCGGTGGCGGCGAAGGTATCGTCGGCGCGCTGCACCGACTGGACGCGCACGCCGTTCAGATTGCTGACGCTCGACGAGCTGTTGGCCGAGGCCTCGGCGAGCGTGACGGTGCGCCGCGTATAGCCGTCGGTGCCCGCGTTCGACACATTCTCGCCGATCGCGGCGAGCTTGGTGTTGAAGGCGCGCAGCCCCGACGCACCGATCTGGAGCAGATCGCTCACAGGGCGAACCGCTTGGCGAGATCGCCCACGACATGCACGGCGCGGCCGGCGGTATCGGCGGCGGCAGTGGCGGCCTTCACCTGGGGCAGCGCCGAGAGCTGGCTCTCGAGCATCTTGGCGATGCCGAGCACGCCCTTGGTCGACATGGAGTCGGCGGTGCGCGAATCGGCCATGTCGCGGAACTGGTCGGTCGCCGAGCTGTCCATCGCGCCATCGGCGAGCTGCGCCTGGCGCATCGAGCCGATCATCTGGCGCAGGAACACCGCCTCGAACGCCTGGGCGGCGGACTTGAGCTTGGCGTTCTGCCCGGTCGCGGCGGTGCCGGTGGTGCCGGTGGTGCCGGTGGTGGCGGCGAGGGGGGAGAGAGGCTGGATCATAGGACGATCAAATCCGCTTTCATCGCGCCCGCCTGCTTGAGCGCTTCGAGGATGGCGACCAGATCGGCAGGCGACGCGCCGATTGCGTTCACCGCTTTCACGATGTCCGCCAGGCTGGCGCCGGGGGCGAGCTGGAACATGGGCGAATGCTTCTCCTCGACCGAGATCGCGCTGTTGGGCACGACCGCCGTCTGACCCTGCGAGAAGGGCGCGGGCTGCGACACCTGCGGCTTCTCATCAACCTTCACGGTCAGCTTGCCGTGGCTTACCGCCGCCGGCGCGATCCTGACCGCACCATTGATAACGACCGTACCCGTGCGCGCATTTACAACGACACGCGCGGCGGCGTCGGCGGGGTTCACGTCGAGATTTTCGATCGAGGCCATCAGCGCGGTGCGCAGCTCGGCGCCCGGGGGGGCGGTGATGGCCACCGTCTCGGCATCGATCGCCTGGGCGCGGCCCGGCCCGAGCCGCGCGTTGATCGCCTCGGCGACGCGCTGGACGGTGGTGAGATCGGCCTCGGCGAGGTTGAAGTTGATGGTGGGGGTGGTGGCGAAGCCGGCATCGACCGCGCGCTCCACCGTGGCGCCGCCGGGAATGCGGCCGGCGGTGGGCACGTTGATGACGACGTTGGAGCCATCGGCCGCCGACACGCCCAGCCCGCCAACCGCGAGATTGCCCTGCGCCATGGCGTAGATCTGGCCATCGGCGCCGACCAGCGGCGCGAGCAGCAGCGTGCCGCCGCGCAGGCTCTTGGCCTTGCCCAGCGCCGAGACGGTGATGTCCAGCGTCTGGCCGGGCTTGGCGAAGGCGGGGAGATCGGCGGTGATGATGACCGCCGCCGCATTCTTGGTGGCCGGATTGACGCCCGCCGGGATCTGCAGGCCGAAGCGCGAGGCGACGCCCTTCATCGCCTGGGTGGCATATTCGAGGCTGTCGTCGCCGGTGCCCGACAGGCCGACGACGATGCCATAGCCGGTGAGCTGGTTGGTGCGCAGCCCCTGGAACTGGCCGAGATCCTTGATGCGCGCGGCGACGAGCGGCGCGGGCGCGAGCGCCGCGAAGGCGGCGAGGGCGGCGAGGGCGGCGGCGCGGAAGCGGGAGAGCAGGGTCATCACAGGCTCGCTCAGAAGGGGCTGACGCGCGAGAAGAAGCGGCCGAGCCAACCCTGGCTCGAGGCCCGCGCGATCTCGCCCTTGCCCGAATAGGTGATGCGCGCATCGGCGACGCGGGTGGACAGAACCTGGTTCTGGCTGTCGATATCCACCGGCCGGATGATGCCCGAGATCTGCACGAACTCGTCGCCGCGGTTGAGCGTGAGATGCTTCTCGCCGCGCACCACGAGATTGCCGTTGGGCAGCACCTGCTGGACGGTGACGGTGACCGCGCCGGTGAGCTGGTTGGACTGGGTGGCCCCGCCCTTGCCCGAGAAGGTGGCGCTGGCGCCCGCGCTCGCATCCGACGCCTTGAAGAAGGAGAGCGGACCGCTGGTTGGCGGGGTGAGCCCGGCATTGCCCGAGCGATCGGTGGAGGCGGTGTTGGTCTTCTGCGCGGCGGTGCGCTCGGTCAGCACGATGGTGACGAGATCGCCCACCATCGAGGCGCGCGCGCCGGAGGTGAGCGGGGCATAGCCGAGCGACACCTGGAAGATCGCGCCATTGGCCGGCGGCGCCGGCAGCGGCTGCGGCATGGTGGGCGCGTATTCGCTGACCTTGGGCGCGGCGCGGCGCGCCTCCGCCGGGGCGGCGAGCGCGAGGCCGAGGCCGAGAACGCAGAGCAGACGGACAGAAGCCATGACGGAGCCGCGCCTCAGATATTCTGGTTGGAGAATTGGAGCATCTCGTCGGTCGCCTTGATCATCTTGGAATTGACCTCATAGGCGCGCTGGGTTTCGATCATGTCGACCAGCTCCTCGACGACGTTGACGTTGGACGATTCGAGCGCGCCCTGCTCGAGCGTGCCGCGGCCCTCGACTCCGGCATCGCCGACCTGGGGCGCGCCCGAGGCCTGGGTCTCGACCAGATAATTGTCGCCGATCGCCTTCAGCCCGGTGGGGTTGGTGAAGCTGGCGAGCTGGATCTTGCCGATCTGCGTCGCCTCGGTGGCGTTGCCGACCGTGGCCGAGACGGTGCCGTCCTGGCCGATGGTGATGTTGGTGGCGCCCTGCGGCACCTGGATATTGGGGATCAGCGCATGGCCATCGGCGGTGGTGACGGCGCCTTCGGCGGTCATCGTGAAATTGCCGTCGCGGGTATAGGCGATCGTGCCGTCGGGCTGCTGCACCTGGAAGAAGCCATTGCCCTGAATGGCGAGATCCAGCGCGTTGCCGGTCTGGTTGATGGTGCCCTGCTTGTCGGAGCGCGACGTGCCCTCGATCTTCACGCCGGTGCCGAGCGCGGCGCCCTGCGTGTATTTGTCGTCGCCCGAGGAGGTCGCGCCCGGCTGGGTGAGATATTGATAGGCGAGCGTCGCGAAATTGGCGCGATCCCGCTTGAAGCCGGTCGTGTTGACGTTGGCGATGTTGTTCGCGATGACCTGCATTTTTTCTTGCTGGGCATCGAGGCCGGTGCGGGCGACGTGAAGGGCGGCGACGGTCATGACTGATACTCCGGACTGTCGGGCTTAGCTCGGCAGGTTCATCAATTCGGCGGTCGAGCTGTCCATCTCCTTGGCGCCGGAGAGCAGCTTGACCTGGGTTTCGTAGGAACGGCTCGCCTCGATCATGTCGGTGAGCGTGCGCGTCACATCGACGTTCGAGCCCTCCAGCGCGCCGCTGGTGAGGCGCGCGGTGGGATCGCCGGGCAGGGTGCCGCCGGCGGCGACATGGAAGAGCCCGTCCGACTGCTTGGTGATCGCCGAGCCGGCGGGCGAGACCAGCTTGAGCTGGTCCACCTGCTGCGGCTGGGCGGGATCGCCGCCGGTGGGGACGACCCACACGGCGCCGGTCTTGTCGATCGTCACCTTGTCGGCGGGCGGCAGCGTGATCGGGCCGCCATCGCCGAGCACGGGCAGGCCGTCGCCGGTGGTGAGCAGCCCGGTATCGGCGACCTTGAGATCGCCGCGCCGCGTATAGGCTTCCTGCCCGTCCGCGCCCTGCACGCTGAGCATCGCGTCGCCTTCGAGCGCGACATCGAGATCGCGCCCGGTCTCGACGACCGCGCCCTGCTTGTAATCGGCGCGCTGGACATTCTGCCCGGTCTGCGCGCGCGCCGTGGTGACGCCCTTGGTGGCATCGAGGTAGATCGCCTGCGTGTCAGCCATATCGCCACGAAAGCCCGTGGTGTTGGCGTTGGCGAGGTTGCCCGCGGTCACCGTCTGGCGATCCATGAGCGCGCGCATCGCCGACAAGCTGGTGTAGATCAGGCGGTCCATTACCTATTATCCCTCGGGCGGATCACCAAAAAGTTACTGCAGCTGGATGATCGTCTGGAGCATCTGCTTGTCGGTATCGATCGCCTTGGCGTTGGCCTGGAAGTTGCGCTGCGCCGAGATCAGGTTGACCAGCTCGGCGGTGAGATCGACGTTGGACATCTCGAGCGCGCCGGCATTGACCTGGCCGCGGCCATCGGTGCTGGCCTCGCCGATCTGCGCGTTGCCGCTCTTGCCGGTGGTCGTCCAGGAGGTGGAGCCCGCCTGGTGGAGGCCGTTGGGGTTGGCGAAGGTGGCGAGCGCGACCTTGCCGAGCGCGCTGGTGGTGCCATCCGAATAGCCGGCCTGGACGAGACCGTCCTCGCTCACCGTCAGGCCGTTGAGCTTGCCGGTGGTGTTGCCGTTCTGATCCTGCTTGACGGTGGTGAAGGCGTAATTGCCCTGCTTGGTCGCCGAGCCATAGTTCATGGTGATGGTGAGCGGCGCGGCGGCGCCGGTGGGCTGCACCGGATCATAGGTGAAGGACGCGGTCGGCGCGGTCATCGTGCCATCGGCGGCGAAGGTGATCTGCTGCGCGGTGGTGGTGCCGGTGGGGAAGACTTCCTTGTCGCCGACATAGGTGTGGACCGTCCAGGCGCTGGTCTGGTCGCCCGAGCCATCCGGCGCCGGCTTGGTGGTGCGGATATAATAGCTGGTCGCCGGCAGCGCGTTGCCCACCGCGTCATAGACGGTGATCGAGGTGGCGTAGTTATAGCTGTTCGAGTCGTTCTTGTTGAACGCATAGGGCGCGGTGGTGCTGTTGTAGACCGTGCGCTGCGCCGGCAGATCGGCATCCGACGGGAAGGTCAGCGTCGCCGACATGGCGCTGGTCGATTTGGGCGTGCCGCTGGTGGGCGGCACGTGCAGGCCCTGCATCGCCGCCGAGCCGGTGGCGATCACGTTGCCGAGCGAATCGACCGGGAGCACCTGGAGCACCGCGCCGCCGCTATCGACGACATCGTTGTTGCCGTTGAGCGAGAAGGCGCCGTTGCGCGTGAACTTGGTGACATTGCCCGTGCCCGAGGCGCGGGTGACGAAGAAGCCCTCGCCGCCGACCATGAGATCGAGCGCGCGGCTCGTCGTCTGGGTGGCGCCCTGGGTGAAATCCTGGCTGATGCTCTTCAGCCGCGTGCCCTGACCGACCGACGAGCTTTGCGACTGCAGCGCCGAGGAGGAGATGAGATCGCCGAACTCGGCGCGGCTCTGCTTGAAGCCCGTGGTGCCGACATTGGCGATGTTGTTCGACGTCACCGAAAGATCGAGCTGGGCGGCGTTGAGGCCGGAGAGCGAGGTATAGAAAGCCATGGATACGCTCCGTCAGGGAAGAGGCGGAAAGGGGATCAGGACAGGCTGAGCACGTCGCTGGGCGCGACGGTGCCGACCGTGGTGGTGAGCTGGGCGGCGCTGCCGCCGGCCGGCGAGTTGACGCCGGTGACGGTGGACCAGGTCGCGACCGTGGGGGTGACGGCGCCGGCGCTGCCGACCGCCGAGACCTTGACGCTGAGCGGGCCGGACACGGCCTTGCCGTCCGCGCCCTTGCCGTCCCACAGAAATTCGAAGCTGCCCTTGGGCTGGGCGCCGGCCTGCTCCGAATGGACGACATTGCCGCCGGCATCGACCAGATCGACATTCACCGAGGTGGCGTCGGCGGGCAGGGTGATCTGGCCGCCGAAGCTGCCATCGGTCATGGGCTGGGCGACCGAGCCGCTGACCAGCGCGGCCTTGCCGATCCAGCTCGCGGCATCGCCGATGCGGTTGCCGGTGGCCTCGCTGACCAGCGACTTGAGGCTGGCGTTCATCTCGGTGATGCCCGAGGTCTGCGACAGCTGGCTGAGCTGGGTCACCATCGTGTTGGTGTCCATCGGCGCGGTCGGATCCTGGCTGGTCATCTGCGTGGTGAGCAGCTTGAGGAAGCCGGCCTGGTCGATGGTCTGGCTGCCCGCACCCGTGCTGGTGGGCGAGGTGGTGGGCGTCTTGAGCGAGTCGATCGAGCTGGTAACGCTGGTCATTGTCCGAGCCTCAGAGTGTCGAGGGTGAGCGTCTTGGCGGTCTGCATGACCTGGACGTTGTTCTGGTACTGGCGCTGGGTCTCGATCATATCGACCAGCTCGGCGGCGCCATCGACGCCGGCGTCCCAGACATTGCCGTCCTTGTCGGCAAGCGGATTGTTGGGATCGTAGCGCTTGGTCGGCTCGGTGTTGGACTGCACCACCTGATCGACCTTGACGGTCGACACGCCGGGCGTGTCCGAGACCTGGGTGAAGACCGGCTTGAGCGCGCGATAGGCGCCTTCCTTGGTGGTGGCGACCGTGCCCGCATTGGCGAGGTTGGACGCCACGGTGTTGAGCCGGACGAGCTGCGCCGACATGGCGCGGCCCGAAATCTGGAAGACAGAGAGCGGCGCGCTCATCGCCTTATTCCCCCTTCAGCGCCTGCATGACCGTGGAGATGCGGCCCTGCAGGAAGTTGAGCGTCGCCTTGTAGGCGATCGCATTCTCGGCGAACTGGGTCTGCTCGGTGGCAAGCTCGACGGTGTTGCCATCGGCCGAGGCCTGCACCGGCACGCGGTACTGGACATGGCCATCCACCGCGCGATCGACGCTGCCGGTCTGGCTGGCGCTGTCGAGCGCCTTGGCGAAATCGATGTCGCGCGCCTTGAAGCCCGGCGTGGCGGCGTTCGCGATATTGGAGGCGAGCATCGCCATACGCTGCGAGCGCAGCGCGAGGGCGGTGCCGTGAATGCCGAAGAGCGCGTCGTCTGCCATTTGAAAAAACTCTGCCGAGCCTCCTAAAACTTCCGCCGGGCCCGCCGTTATCGGCTGTGGGGCCATCGGGATCGTCGCATGTGCGGCGGTCGCTCCGAGGGTATGCAACCGTCGTGCCAATTCCTGGCGACGGGTGATTTTCGCTTCGGGCGCAAGGACGCCGGCAATGTTTTGCCGGTGGGCGGCAGATTTTTGCCGGCCGATTTTGCCGGCCGGCGGCAGCGGGGGCGGGTGCGGTGTATATGCAGATCTTCCTCGATCCGGTCGCGCCGCTGCTGGTGATCGGCGGATCGCTCGCCCTGGCGGCGGCGCGCGCCACCGGCCGCGACGCGCGCCGGGCGCTGGCGGCGCTGCGGCCGCTTGTGACCGCGCGCCCGGCGGCCGACGCCGAGGCGGCGGGACGCGCGGTGCAGCGCATCATCGAAAAGGCCAACCGTACCGGCATCGCGACCTGCGATCGGGCCAAGGTGGAGCATTTCCTCGCGCAGGTGGCGATCGAGCTGGCCGATGCGCGCGATGCCGCCGCCTTCCGCGCCTGGGCCGAGGCCGAGCTGGACGCGCGCGCGGCGCGTCATGCCGGCGTGCAGGCGGTGTGGCGGGCCGCCGCCGACACGGCGCCGGCGATGGGGATGATCGGCACCGTGCTGGGGCTGATCGCCATGTTCCAGGCGATGGACGATGTCAGCCGCATCGGGCCGGGCATGGCGCTGGCGCTGACCACCACTTTATACGGCATGATCGCGGCCAATTGCCTGTTCGGGCCGATCGCGGCGCGGCTGGAGCGGCTGGGCGAGGTGGAGCGCGAATGGCAGGCCCAGGCGGTGGCGCGGCTGGCGGCGCTCGCCGAGGCGGAGCTGACCCCGCTGCCCATGCCCATGCCCGCGCCGGCGGCCGCGCGCGCGGCGCCGCCGCGGCTGAGGCCGGCGGCGTGATCGCCCGGGCGGCGCCGGCCGCGACCCCGCGCTGGGCGCTGAGCTTCGCCGATCTCTGCCTGGTGCTGCTCGGCTTTCTGCTGCTGCTCCAGGCGCAGCGCGGCGATCCGGCGGCGAGCCTGCGCGCCGCCTTCGGCGCGCCCGCGCCGCTGGCGGACGAGCGCGCGGCGGCGCCGCTCTTCCAGCCCGGCGAGGCGCTGCTGCTGCCGCCCGCGCGCGCGATGCTGCGCGCCGCCGGCGCGCGCGCGGTGACGCGGGGGGCGCGGATGATCGTGGAGAGTCGCGGGCGCGACGGCGATGCCCGCCGCTTCGACGGCTGGGAATTGGCGGCGGCGCGGGCGGCGGCGGTGGCGCGCGCGCTTTCCGAGGGCGGGCTCGCGGCCGACCGGATCGATCTGCGCGTGGAGGGCACCGCCCGCGCGGCGGCGCGGCACGGCGGGCAGACGATCCGGCTCGTGACTTTGGTCTAACCGCGTTAACACTTTCGCGGTCGCGTTAACCAATTGTTTGGCACGCGCATTGCTTTGTGAGCCCCGAACTCTGGGAGCACTCGCATGGCACGGGCTTTCGCCCTTCTGATTCTCTCCTGCCTGATCGCGGCGCCGGCCGGCGCGGTGGCGGGGCCGGACGGATTCGAGGACATCGCCCGGCTGGAGAGCCGCGTGGTCGCCGCGCTCGACGCCGATGTCGCGACGCCGGGCGGCCCGCTCACCCATCTCGACCGGCGGCTCAAGCTGGCCGCCTGCCCCAAGCCCGTGACGATCGATCCGCCCGCGCTCGGCGCGCTGCCGCTGCGCTGCGAGCCGCTCGGCTGGCGCATCCGCGTGCCGCTGATGCGCGTGCCCGGCGCCCAGCCCGCGCCCGGCACGCCCGCCATGGCCGCCGCCCAGCCCGCGACGCCGGCGGCGCCGCCGCTGATCCGGCGCGGCGATCCCGTCGAGCTGCGCGCCACCTCGGCGGGCTTCACCGTCAGCACCGCCGCGATCGCGCAGGAAGATGGCCGCGCCGGCGGCAAGGTGCGCGTCAAGACGGACGCGCGCGGCCCGGTGGTGATCGGCGACGTGGTGGATACCGGCATCGTCCGGGTCGCGAGCTTCTGAAGGGGGGCGGGGATGATCAACGGCATCGGAGCATCGGGCAGCGGCCTGATCGGCGGCCAGACCGGCCTCGGCCAGACCGCGCGCGCCGGCGGCGCCGCCGCGCCGGGCGCGACGCCCGCCGAGCATGGCCCGGCCACCACCATCCACCGGCTCGCCGCCGAGGGCGCGCCGATCGCGCAGGATCGCGTCGCGGCGCTGCGCGCGGCGATTCGCGGCGGCACCTACAAGGCGGATGCCGGCCAGATCGCCGACAAGATGATCGCCTCCGATCTCGGCGGGGTGGCGTCGTGAGCGTCGCCGCGCTCGAGGCGCTGCTGCGCGAGCAGCGCGCGCTGATCGCCGCGCTCGACGCCGACGACGCGCCCGCGATCGAGGCCGCCAACGCCGCCGTGGATCAGGCGCTGCTGCGCGTGCGCGCCAGCCCGACGCGGCCGACGCCGGAGATGAAGGCGCTGGCGGAGGAGGCGACCCGCCTCGCCGACGCCGCGCGCGTGCGCATCAACGTGCTGGCCGACATGACCGAGCGCCGGCTCACCCGGCTGGCCGCCGCCAGCGGCCGTGGCGATGCCGCGCCCACCTATGGCCGCAATGCCCGGTGGAAGCGCGGATGAGCCTGACCGTCATCCCCGGCGTCCGCGCGGGCGCGGGCACCGCCGCCACCGATACCGGCCTCGCGGCCGGCGGCGGCGTGCAGGGCGCGATCGCCTCCGCCGCCTCGGCGACGGGGGTGGATTTCCATTATCTCTACCACCAGGCGAAGATCGAGAGCGGGCTCAACCCCAATGCCAAGGCCGCGACCTCGAGCGCGTCGGGCCTCTACCAGTTCACCAGCCAGACCTGGCTCGCCATGCTGAAGCAGCACGGCGCCGAGCATGGGCTGGGCTGGGCCGCCAACGCCATCGAGCGCACCAGCGGCGGCCATTATGTGGTGAGCGACCAGGCGACCAAGGCGCAGATCCTCGCGCTGCGCCAGGATGCCGGCACCTCGGCGGCGATGGCGGGCGAATATGCCTCGGACAATCGCGACTTTCTGGAGAAGAGGCTGGGGCGCGACGCGGGCTCGGTCGATCTCTACATGGCGCATTTCCTCGGCCCGGCGGGGGCGAGCCGCTTCCTGGCGGCGCGCGACGCGGATGGCAGCCAGTCCGCCGCCGCGCTGCTCCCCGCCGCCGCCCATGCCAATCGCTGGGTCTTCTACAATAAGGACGGATCGGCGCGCAGCCTGGACGAGGTGTATCAGCGCTTCGCCAGCCGCTTCGGCGGCCAGGCGCCGGCCGCGTCGGGCGACGCGCCCGCCGGCGCCTCGACCGTGCAGACGCTGCTCGCCCGCCAGGGCACGAGCGGCGACACCGCGTCCGAGCTGGCGCGGATGCAGCTCGCCGCGCTCAACGGCGGCGATCTGCCCGGCGCGGCGACCGGCGGCACCGCCGCCGCGACGGGCGACACGCTCGACGCGGCGCTCGACGCCAAGGCCGCGCTCACCCCGAGCCCGCAGACCGCGAAGCTCGCCTATCTGATGCTGTCCAGCCTGGGAATGTGACGAAGATGGCCACCAAGGCGATCAACAAGCGTGTTTGGGCCGATGCGAGCCGCGGCGCGATCCTGCCGATGGCATCGCTGCTGCTGATCGCGCTGATGGTCGTGCCGATGCCGGCGATCATGCTCGATCTCGGCTTCATCTCGAACATCGTGATCTCGCTCGCCGTGCTGATGGTGGCGCTGAACGCCGCGCGCCCGCTGGACTTTTCCGCCTTCCCCACGGTGCTGCTGTTCGCCACGCTGCTGCGGCTGGCGCTCAACGTCGCCTCCACGCGCGTCGTGCTGGTGCATGGCCATGAGGGCGAGGCGGCGGCGGGCCATGTGATCGAGGCCTTCGGCTCCTTCCTGATCGGCGGCAATTACGCGGTCGGCATCTTCGTTTTCTCGATCCTGATGATCATCAACCTGGTGGTCATCACCAAGGGCGCCGGGCGCGTCTCGGAAGTGTCCGCGCGCTTCACGCTGGACGCCATGCCGGGCAAGCAGATGGCGATCGACGCCGATCTCAATGCCGGGCTCCTGACCCCGGACGAGGCCAAGGTGCGCCGCCAGGAAGTGGCGACCGAGGCGGATTTCTACGGCTCGATGGACGGCGCCTCCAAATTCGTGAAGGGCGATGCCGTCGCCGGCGTGCTGGTGCTGGCCGTGAACATCCTGGGCGGGCTGGTGCTGGGCGTGCTCAGCCACGGCCTGTCGATCGGCGACGCGGCGAAGAATTACGTGCAGCTCGCGATCGGCGACGCGCTGGTGGCGCAGATCCCGGCGCTGCTGCTCTCGATCGCGGCCGCCTCGATCGTCACCCGCGTCAATTCGCCGCTCGATCTTTCGGGCCAGATCGGCAGCCAGTTCGGCTCGGCCAAGGCGTGGACGCCGGTGTCGGCGATCCTGGGCATTCTCGGCGTGGTGCCGGGCATGCCGCATATCATCATCCTGCCGGCGGCGGCGCTGTGCGGCTTTGTCGCGTGGAAGCTGCGGGGCGCGGACGCGCTCAAAAAGGCGGAGGCGGCGCTCGCCGACAAGCCGGCGCCGGCGGCGCCCGCCAATCCCAGCCAGATCGGCTGGGACGAGGTTTCGGACGACGCGCCGCTCGGGCTCGAGATCGGCTATGGGCTGGTGGCGCTGGTGGACGAGCGCAAGGGCGCGCCGCTGATGGCGCGGATCACCGGCATCCGCCGCCAGCTTTCCAAGGAGCTTGGCTTCGTCGTGCCGATGGTCCGCGTGCGCGACAATATGAACCTGTCGCCCAATGGCTATCGCATCACCGTGGGCGGCGTGTGCCTGGCCGAGGACGAATGTTTCGCCGCCGAGCTGCTCGCGCTCGACAGCGGCGACTTGGTCGGCACCATCCCCGGCCGCGCGGTGAAGGATCCGACCTTCGGCCTCGACGCGGTGTGGATCGCGCCCGAGAAACGCTCCGAGGCGGTGGTGCTGGGCTATACGGTGGTCGATCCCTCGACGGTGATCGCCACCCATCTCAACCAGCTGATCGCCACCTCGGCGGCCGATCTGTTCGGCATGGACGAGACGCAGAAGCTGGTGGACCAGCTGAAGGAAACCGCGCCGCAGCTGGTGTCCGCGCTCACCCCGGCGCCGCTCACCCTGCCGCAGATCGCCGGCGTGTGCCGCGCGCTGCTGGTGGAGGGCGTGCCGCTGAAGGATTTCCGCCGCATCGCCGAGGCGATGGCGGATGCCGCCGCCGAGGGCGTGGAGCCGATCATGCTGGTGGAGAATATCCGCCGCCGGATCGGCGCGCTGATCGTGCAGACGCTGGTGCCGGTGCGGATGCCGCTGCCGGTGGTGACGCTCGACGGCAGCCTCGAGGCGCTGCTCACCCAGGCGGTGCGCACCGGCCCCAACGCGAATCACCCGATCGAGCCCGCGCTCGCGGCGCGGATCGTCGCGGCGATCGGCGAGGCCGCGCAGCCGCTGCTGGGCGAGGCCAAGCGCTTCGCCATCGTCACCTCGCCGATCGCGCGGCGCGCGCTCGCCCGGCTGCTGCGGCCGCATCTGGCCGAGGCGCCGGTCCTGTCCTTCCTTGAGATACCCGATGGCAAGCCGGTCGAGGTGGTCGCCGTGGTCGGCGGCCAGCAGAGCCAGGTCGGCCAGCGGCGCGACGCGGAGATGGTGCGGTGAACGCGCACAGCTCGATGACCTATGGCCGCAAGCCCGCGCGGCAGCGGCCGACCGATCTGGTGTCGGCGCACATGCCGCTGGTCCGCAAGATCGCCTGGCATGTCCATGGCCGCGTGAGCAACGCGGTGGACATCGAGGATCTGGTGCAGATCGGCATGGTCGCCCTGGTCGAGGCGGCCAATGGCTATGAGGATCGCGGCCACGCCTTCGCCACCTATGCGCAGATGCGCGTGCGGGGCGCGATGATCGATCATCTGCGGCGTCACGCCAGCCAGTGCCGCTCGGGCATGGCCAAGCGCAAGGAGATCGCGCGCGCGCGCGCCGAGATCGAAAGCCGGCTGGGCCGCGCGGCGACCGAGAGCGAGCTTGCCGAGACGCTGGGGCTCGACGCCGCCGGCTATCGCGAAATGGCCGACGCCGCCGAATCGGTGCGCCAGGAAAGCCTGGACGAGGTCTATTCCGACCAGTCCATGTGGTTCGCCGATCTCGAGGAGAGCGCGGACCAGCAGCTGGACCGCGACCGGCTGCGCGAGGCGCTGGCCGGCGCGATCGGCAAGCTGCCCGAGCGCGAGGCGATGGTGCTGCAGCTCTATTTCGTCGAGGAACTCAATCTCGAGGAAATCGGCCGCGTGCTGGACATCGGCGCCGCGCGCGTCTGCCAGATCAAGAAGGCCGCGCTCGACAAGGTGCGCGCGCTGCTCAAGGGCTGGGACGAGGATTGATCTCACTTTCCCCGGGCAGCGGCCCGGCGGACGCTCGATCCTCGACGTACCTCATTCCTCGTCGTGCCTCATTCCTCGTCGTACAGCGCCTCGTCCGCGACGGCGTCGGTATCGACCAGATCATCGTCGGGCAGGAGATCGAACGTCTCGATCTCGGGATAGGCGCCGGCGAGGGCGCGCACCGATTCCCAGTAGCTTTCGCCGTGCGCGCGCTCCGCCGCCTCGCGCGATCGCCAGAGAAAGATTCCGCCGGCGAGCCCGCGCTCCGCGTCAAACAGCGGAAAAGAACGGACAAGATCAATATTCTGCTCGGCATCGCGGCTGGTGCGGCGGTAAATGTCGAGCGCGGTCTCGGCATCGCTGCCCGCCGCGAGCGAATAGGTGACGATCTCCGCGATCATGATCCTGTCCTCCATGACGATGGGGACGAGGATCGCAGAGCTTTATGGCAGCGCGCTTACACCCGCTCTACGCAGGATGCCGAGGGCGGCCTCCGCGTCTTTCCCTAGATCCGGCGCGCAGGCCAGGGCCGCCGGCCCGCTCAGTCGGCGGGGCGGCGGCGCGGGGCGGGGGCGGTGCCGGCGTGCTGATCGAGCGCGGCGTCGATCTGGTTGAGGCGGATGATGACATCGCCCAGCCCGTCGCGGATCATGCCGGCGAGCGGCGCGACGCCATCGGGCTGCTGCTTGGACAGCGCCATTTTGAGCCCGTCCATCGCCTGGCGGACATCCTCGGCGCTGGCCGGCGGGGTGGCGACGGCGGGCGCGCGGGCGAGGATGGCGGCGAGCGCCTTGCTCGACTGGGCGAGGCTTTCGGCGGTCTGGTTCAGATGCTCCAGCTTCTCGCGTTCCTCGGCGGCGGCGGCGCGCTGCGCCTCGGCGGCGGCGACCGAGCGGCTCACCGTCAGCAGCCCGCCGAGCGAGGCGAAGCTGCTGACGACGCACAGGCCGACGAGCAGCTTGGTCATCAGCGCGACGCGCGGGCTCGGCGCGGCGGCGGGCGGCGCGATCGCGGCGGGCGCGGCGGCGACGGGCGCGGCGGCGACAGTGGGCGCGGCGGGCGGGACAGGGGCGGCGGTGGGCGCCGGCGCGGGCGCGGGCGCGCTGACCGGCGTGGCGGCCACCGGCGCGGCCGGCGCCGCTTCCAGGAAATCGAGCCCGCTCAGATCGATCTCGGCGAGCGGATCGGCGGCGGGCGGACCGGCCGGGGCCGGGGCCGGGGCGGGCGCCGCCTCAAGGAAATCGAGACCGCTGAGATCGATCTCGGGCAGCGGCTCGGCCGTGGCGGCGGGCGGCGCGGCGGGTGCCGGCGCCGGCGTCGGCTCGGCCTTGGCGGCCTTTTTGCGCGGCTTGCGCGCGGGCTTGGCGGGCGCCTCGGGCTCGTCGAAGACCAGCTCGTCGACCTCGGCGATGAGGCTGGCCATATCGAGATTGTCGGTCATGCGCGCGGCCCTGAAACGGGAAGGAAGAGGAAGACGGGACGGCCTCCGGCGCGGGGGAGCGGTGCGCCGGAGGCCGGGATCGCCTCGGAGAGGGACCGGACCCGCTTACTGGAGCAGCTTGAGCACGCCCTGCGAGGACTGGTTCGCCTGGGCGAGCATGGCGGTGGAGGCCTGGCTCAGGATCTGCGCCTTGGCGAGCGCGGTCGTCTCCGAGGAGAAATCCGCGTCCTGGATGCGGCTGCGCGCGTCCGACAGGTTGGTGACGTTGTTGGTGAGGTTGTTCACCGCCGAGTTGAGCTGGCTCTGCGAGGCGCCGAGCCCGGCGCGGACGGTGTTGATCGTCGTCAGCAGCGAGTCGACGCTCTTCATCGTGTTCTGCGCGTTGGTGACGCCGTTGCTGGTCGAGCCGCCGGTGTTCGACACGTCGAGATTGCCGGTGGCGGCGGTGGAGCCCGACGCGGTCGCGGCCGAGAGGTCGATGCCGCCGATGTTGATGGTGATCTGGTCGTTGGCGCTGGAGCCGGCGCCGGCCTGGATCTTCACCGTCGTCGCGGCGGCGCTGGCGCCGGTGTTGAACAGCGAGGTGCCGTTGAAGGTGGTGTTGCCGAGCACCGACTTGATCTGCGTCGTCAGCTGGCCGACTTCGGTCTGCATGTTGGCGCGGTCATTGTCGGAATAGGTGCCCGAGGCCGACTGCACCGCCAGCTCGCGGACGCGCTGGAGCATGTTGGTGACTTCGTCGAGCGCGCCGTCGGCGGTCTGGACCAGCGAGACGCCGTCATTGGCGTTGCGGATCGCCTGGTTCATGCCGGTGATCTGCGAGGTCATCGAGTTGGAGATCGCCATGCCGGCGGCGTCGTCGGCGGCGGTGTTGATCCGCTTGCCCGACGAGAGACGGCTCATCGCGGTCTGGATGGCGGCATTGGCCACGCGGCTGCCATTCTGGGCGCGCATCGCGGCGGTGTTGGTGTTGATCACGGTCATCGCGAAATCCTCCGAGTGCCGGCCGGAGCGACAATTCCTTGCCGGCCACGATCCCGATAACGGCCGCGCCCGGCGGGGTTTTAGCAGAAATTTCGGGGGTTTTTTCCTACCGCGCCCTTAACCATGACGGCCCTCTTCCCACGCGCGCGCGCGTATGAGCGGGCGGGTGCGGGCGGCGCTCGCGCGTCGTGCGCGGTCCTCAGCGATCCGGGCGCGCGCGTTAACGTTTTATTGGTCGGAATCAGGGAAATTCCTGCCCAGTGAACGGGCAAGTTTTTCCGGAGACCAAGCGTCGATGACGATGATCGGGATCAGCAACGGTGCGCAGCGCGCCTGTCCGGCCCTTTCGGCCTGGCTGGCCGGGGTTGGCATCGCCGCCGGTCCGGTGACGGCGGCGCTCGCGGCGCCCCGCGCCGCGCCGCGCATCCTCGCCGATTCGGAGCGCGCCCACGCCACGCCGCGCGACGTGCTGATCGCCATGGCCGAGGGCGCGCCCGAGCTGATCCTCGCCACCGCCACCAGCCCGGCCACGCTTCGCTTCGGTTTTGACGACCTGCCCTTCGCGCTGGCCCTGATCGCCGAACTGGTGCGCGGCGCCGGCCCGGCGGTGGGCGAGCCCGAGAGCGCGCTCTACCTGACGCTCGCCACCCGCGTCGCCCGCTCCGACGCCACCGTGCTGGTGCTCGGCGAAACCGGCACCGGCAAGGAGGGCATGGCCCGCTTCATCCACGCCGCCAGCCCGCGCGCGGCCAAGCCCTTTGTCGCGATCAACTGCGCGGCGCTGCCCGAGTCGATGCTCGAGGCGATGCTGTTCGGTCATGTCCGCGGCGCCTTCACCGGCGCGACGGCGGCGTCCGAGGGGCTGTTCCGCGCCGCCGAGGGCGGCACGCTGCTGCTCGACGAGATCGCCGAGATGCCGCTCGGCCTGCAGGCCAAGCTGCTGCGCGCCATCCAGGAGCGCGAGGTGCTGCCGGTGGGCGCGACGAGCCCGATCAAGATCGACGTGCGAATCATCGCCGCGGCCAATCGCGAGCTGGCGGTGGAAGTGCAGGAAGGCCGGTTCCGCGCCGATCTCTACTGGCGGCTCAACGTCATGCCGCTGGCGCTCAAGCCGCTCAAGGCGCGCCGGCTGGACATTCGCGCGATCACCGCCGCGCTGCTGCTGCGCCATGCCCGCCCGGGCGAGCGCCTCGCCTGGCCGACCGCCAATGCGCTCGACCGGCTGATGGCGCATGACTGGCCGGGCAATGTCCGCGAGCTGGACAATGTGCTCCAGCGCGCGCTGCTGCTGCGCGGCGGCGACCGGATCGAGGCCGAGGATCTCGCGATCGAGGTGATGCACCGCGCCGCCGCGCCGGTGCTGAGCCTGGTGCCCGCCGCGCCGGCGCGTCGGCTGGCGGATACGGCGCGCGCCTCCGAGCAGGATGCGATCCGCGCCGCGCTCGAAGCCGCGGGCGGACGCCGCGCGGCGGCGGCGGCGGCGCTCGGCATTTCGGAGCGCACGCTGCGCTACCGGCTGGCCGAGATGCGCGCGGTCGCGGCGTGAGGGCTGATCGATGACGAGCATCACCGCCTCCAGCCTGCTGCAGATGCGGGCGCAGATCCTCCAGCAGAACGCCGCGCTGCAAAAGGCCGCCGGCGCCGCCCCGAGCGCGCCGGTCGCGCCGGCGGGGGGCGCCGCCGCGCCGTCCGGCCCGGGCGCCGCCGATTTCGGCGACGCGCTCAAGTCGGCGCTCGGCCAGGTCAACCAGCTTCAGACCAAGTCGGACGCGATGTCCGCCTCCTACGAGCGTGGCGACACCACCGACGTGGCCGCCGTGATGCTCGCCCGCGAGCAGGCTTCGGTCGGTTTCCAGGCGACCCTGCAAGTCCGCAACAAACTCCTGTCCGCGTACAAGGACATCATGAGCATGCCGGTGTGACATGGCTGAACTGACCGCCCCCTCGACCAATCTCGTCCCCGCTGCCGCCGGCGCCCTGCCGGCGCCGGTCGCCGGCCTCGCCGCCGGCGGCATGGGCGGCATCCTGCAGCGCATCCGCAGCATCGCGGCCCAGCCGGCGGTGGCGAAGAGCCTGCCACTGATGGGGCTGATCGGCCTGCTCGGCGCGGCCGCGCTGATCTGGGCGGTGCTGCACCAGGCGCCGCAGCGCGATCTGTTCGCCGGCCTGCCGGACGCCGACAAGGCGGCGGTGGCCGCCGCGCTCGACACCGCGGGGATCAAATATCACCTCGATGCCTCGAGCGGCGCGCTGACCGTGCCCGAGGACAGCTATTACCGCGCCAAGATGCTGCTCGCGCAGCAGGGCCTGCCCAAGGCGGCGCCGGACGGCGACCAGCTCATCACCAATCTGCCGATGGGCGCGAGCCGCGCGGTGGAAGGCGAGCGGCTGCGCGAGGCGCACGAGATGGATCTGGCGCGCACGATCGAGGCGATCGATGCCGTGGAGAGCGCCAAGGTGCATCTCGCGGTCGAGACGCCGAGCGTGTTCCTGCGCGATACCGCCAAGCCCCAGGCGTCGGTGATGCTGCGGCTGCGCGCCGGCCGCGCGCTCTCGGACGCGCAGGTCCAGGCCATCGTGCATCTCGTCGCCGCCTCGGTCTCGGGCCTGTCGCCCGACGATGTGTCGATCGTCGACCAATCGGGCCGGCTGCTCTCCAAGAGCGGCGGCGCGGGTGCCGACGACGGCGCCGACCGCCAGGTGGCGCTCCAGACGCGGATGGAGGACAAATATCGCCAGGCGTTGGCCTCGCTGCTGACGCCGATCGTGGGCGACGGCAATTTCACCGCCGAGGTCCATGCCGATCTCGATTTCGCCGAGATCGCCTCGACCCGCGAGACCTATCCCAAGGACGGCCAGGTGCTCGCCCATGAGGAGGGCAGCTGGACCGCCGACGGCAGCGGCGGCGCCAAGCCGGCGACCGGCATCCCCGGCGCGCTGTCCAACACCGCGCCCGCCGCCGCCACCTCCACCGCCACGCCCAATGGCCAGCCGGTGGCGCAGACGCCGCCCCAGCCGAACGGCCCGCAGGCGCCCGGCGCCGCCCCCGGCCAGGCCGGCGCGGCCGCTCCCGGCAAGACCGACGAGAGCTACAACCGCAGCTACACGCTGGGCCACGAAGTGTCGGTGACCAAGAATGCGGTCGGCACGGTGCGCCGGCTGACCGTGGCGGTGGCGCTGCGCCAGGCGCAGGGCGCCAAGCCGCTGACCCCGCAGCAGCAGGCGCAGATCGAGAATCTGGTGAAGGGCGCGGTCGGGTTCGACCAGACCCGCGGTGACATCGTCTCGGTGTCGCAGCAGAATTTCGCGCCCAGCGACGCCGCCACCAAGCCCGCCTGGTATCAGGCGAGCTGGATCGGCCCGGTCGGCCGCAATCTCACCGCGATCATCGTCGCCGCGATCCTCGTCTTCGGCATCGGCCGGCCGCTGATGAAGCGCCGCCAGGCGGCCGTGGAGCAGCAGCGCGCCGCCGCCGAGAAGGAGCGCGTGGACATGGGCCGCGAGATGCAGTCCGCGCTCGCCGAGCAGACCGCCGAGATCAGCCCCGACAAGCCGGTGACGCTCGACATGATCGAGGCCGCGCCCAGCTATGCCGCCCGCGCCGCGCTGATCCGCAACTTCGTCCGCCAGGATCCCGATCGCGCCGCCCTGGTGGTGCGCGACCTGATCCGCGCCGACATGCCCAAGGCCGCCGAAAATGCCTGAGCCGCTGCCGCTTCCCGCCCCCGATGGCGGCGCGCCCATGCCCAAGGGATCGAGCGCCGCCGCGATCCTGCTGATGCTGCTGGCCGAGGACGAGGCCGCCCAGGTGCTGGGCCGGCTCGATCCGGACGAGGTGCAGATGCTCGGCTCGGCCATGTTCGGCGTCGCCGATGTGAGCGAGGAAGAGGTGGACGGGGTGCTCGACCAGTTCATCGGTCGGGCGCGCGAGCGGACCACGATCGGCTTCGGCGCGGACAGCCAGATCCGCACCATGATGGAGCGCGCGCTCGGCGCCGAGCGCGCCGAGAATATGCTCGCCCGCATCACGCCGCCGGCGCGCTCCTCCGCGCTCGATTCGCTCAAGTGGATGGACGCCAAGACGATCGCCGGGCTGGTCGAGTTCGAGCATCCGCAGATCGCCGCGCTGGTGCTGGCGCATCTCGAGCCGCCGGTCGCGGCGGACGTGCTGCAGCTGCTCGAGGAGGAGCTGCAGGCCGAGGTGATCTACCGGGTCGCGACTCTGGGCGCGGTGACGCAGGAAGCGCTCGACGATCTCGAGCGGCTGCTGCTGCGCCAGGTGAACAAGCGCTCCAACGGCACCGCCCCGGCGCGCGGTGGCGCCAGCGAGGCGGCCAAGATCGTCAACTCCACGCGCACCGCCACCGAGCAGCGCGTGATCCGCCAGCTCGCCAAGCTCGACAAGACGCTGGCGCGCGCGATCGAGGACGAGATGTTCATCTTCGACAATCTGATGAGCGTCAGCGACAAGGATCTCGGCACGCTCATGCGCGGTGTCGAGAGCGATCTGCTGGTGGTGGCGCTGAAGGGCGCCGACGAGCGGCTGCGGCAGAAGATCTTCGGCTGCATGTCCAGCCGCGCCGCCCAGTCGATCCAGGACGAGATCGCCGAGCGCGGCCCGATGCGGCTGGCCGAGGTGCAGGAGGCGCAGAAGCAGATTCTCGCCATCGCGCGCCAGCTCGCCCAGGCCGGCACGATCAACCTTGGGGGCAAGGGGGAAGACTATGTCTAATCTGCTCAGCGCCGCGACCGTGGCCGATGCCGCCAAGGTCTCGATCTGGACGCGACCGCCGCATTTCAACCATTTCACCGCCTGGGGCAGCGAGCCGGCGGCGCCCGCGCCGGCGGCCGCCGCCGCCGAGATGCCCGAGGCGTGCGAGCCGCCCGCGCCCGATATCGAGGCGCTGCGCCACGCCGCCTTCGCGGACGGCTATGAGCAGGGCATCGCCGCGATGCGCGCCGAGCTGGAGCAGGAGCGGGCGGGGCTGGCGCGGCTGGCGGTCGGGCTCGAGGCGCTCCGGCCCGAGCCGGTCGGCCCGCTCGGCGTGCTGATCGCGGCCACGGTGGAGCGGCTCGTCACCGAGATCATGGGGACGGTGACGATCGATCCCGCGCTGTTGCTGGCGCGCGCCGAGGCCGCCGCCGCCGTGATCGGCGAGGAGACCCAGCCGGCGGTGCTCAAGCTCCACCCCGAGGATCTCGCGCGGCTGCACGGCGCGGCGCTGCCCGTCGCGGCCGAGGCGGACCCGACGCTGGCGCCGGGCGCGCTGCGGCTCGAGACGGCGGCGGGATCGGTGGAGGACAGCCCCGCGCTGCGCCTCGCCCGGCTGCGCGGCGCGCTCGATCGCGTGGCGGCGGCGCGATGAGCCTCGCCGACCGCGCCGAATCGCTGCTCGCCGGCCTGGCCGTGGGCGAGGTGGCGCCGCGCCGGATCGGCAAGCTCGTCGCCTATGACGGGCAGATGCTGGAGGCGACGGGGCTCGCCATGCCGGTGGGCGGCTCGGTGCGGGTGATCGACGCCGATGGTCATGCCACGCGCGCCGAGGTGGTGGGGTTTCGCGGCGACCGCTCGCTGCTGATGGCGCTGGACGGCGACGCGCCGCACGCCAATGGCGGCCGGGTGGAGCCCGACGCCAAGGGCGGCGTGGCCGAGGTGGGCGAGGCGCTGCTGGGCCGGGTGGTGGATGCCACCGGCCGCCCGCTCGACGGGCTCGGCCCGATCGGCGAGACGCACAGCTGGCCGCTCGCCGGCAAGCCCGCCAATCCGCTGGATCGCGCCCGCGTCACCGAATGTTTCGACATGGGCGTGCGCGCCATCAACGGCCTGCTCACCGCCGGCGTCGGCCAGCGGATCGCGATCTGCGCGGGTTCGGGCGTCGGCAAATCGGTGCTGATGGGCCAGATGATCCAGGGCGCCGAGGCCGATGTCATCGTGGTGGGGCTGATCGGCGAGCGCAGCCGCGAGGTGGCGGACTTTCTCGCCACCAAGCTCACCCCCGGGGTGCGCGAGCGCGCCGTGGTGGTGGCGGTGCCGGCCGATCACCCGCCGGTGCTGCGCATCCGCGCGGCGATGCGCGCCACCGCCATCGCCGAATATTTCCGCGAGCAGGGCAAGCGCGTGCTGCTGCTGATCGACAGCCTGACGCGCTGCGCCCATGCCCAGCGCGAGCTTGGCCTGTCGCTGGGCGAGCCGCCGACGATGAAGGGCTATCCGCCCTCGGCGCTGAGCATGATCCCGCGGCTGATCGAGCGCGCCGGCGCCGATGCGCACAGCGGCGGCTCGATCACCGCGCTCTACACCGTGCTCGCCGATGGCGACGATGGCGACGACCCGATCGTCGACACCGCGCGTGCGATCGTCGACGGCCATATCATCCTGTCGCGCTCGCTCTCCGAACAGGGCGTCTTCCCGGCGATCGACGTGGGCCGCTCGCTGAGCCGGGTGATGGCCGATATCGTCGACGAGGAGCATGGCCGCGCCGCCGCCGTGCTGCGCCGGCTCTGGTCGGTCTATGAGGAGAACCGCGATCTCATCCTGATGGGCGCCTACAAGGCGGGCAGCGATCCGCTGATCGACATGGCGGTTGCGCGCCACCAGGAAATCCTCGACTTTCTCAAGCAGCGCCCGAAGGACCGGATCGACATGGTGCATAGCTCGGCCGAGCTGATCGAGCGCTTCGGGATATGAGCGCGCTGGTCCGCCGCCGCGAACGCATCGCCCGGGTGCGCCGGGTGGAACATGCGCAGGCCGCCGCCGCCGCCGCCGCCGCCGAGGCCAAGCTCGCGCAGCTCGAGACGAGCGAGAGCCGGCTCACCCAGCTGCGCTCCAGCCTTTCCTGGGAGCTGGGCGATTTCTCGGCCGCCACGCTGGCGTCGCGCGCCGAGCTGGCGCTGCGGCTGGACGAGGCGCGCTTCGGCCTCGCCGATGCCATCGAGGGCGCGCGCGCCACCGCCGCGCTCCGCCGCGAGGAGCGGGTGGAAGCGCGCATCCGCCAGGAGAGCGCGACCAAGCTCAGCAGCCGCGCCGCCACCGATATCGCCCGCGCCGCCGAACGGCGCGCGGCGGCCAATGCCCGCCAGCGCGAGCCGCGCACCCTGGGAGACGCATGATGGACATGCTCAGCCTCGCCGCGCCCGCCATGGCGGCGGCCGATCCGCTCGCCCCGCTCGCCGCCGCCGCGCCGGCCGGCGGCACGGCGGGGGCGGCGCCCGGTTTCGCGGCGCTGATGGGCGATCTCTCGATGCCGGCCGCCAAAGGCGGGGATCCGGTGAGCGCGGCATCGCCGCGCGGAGCGCAGGCGCCGCTGCCCGCCAGCCTCACCGCTGTCGCCATGGCCGCGCTCGACCGCGCGCCGACGCCCGCGACCCCGCTTGCGCCCGCCGGCGCCGATGCCGATGCGCCGATCGCCACCGGCGCCGCCGCTCGCGATCCGGCGGCGCTACCGTCGGGCGGCCCGGATCCGGCGATCGCGGCCGAGGCGCTGCAGGCGCCCGCACCGGAGAGGCCGGCCGATCCGGCGGCCTCCGCCCCGGTCCCGGCCACCAGCCTCCCGGCGGTCGCGCCGCCGCCGCTGGCCGTGCCCGTCGCCAATATCCCCGCGCGGCCCGATCGCCGGCCGGTCGCCATCGCCACGGCGGCGCTGCCGACGGCCGCCGCGCGCGCCGATGCGCCCGCCGCGTCCGAGACCGACGCGGATGCCGACACGGCAGCGGACGCGGCGGACGCGCCCCACCGGTCCGCGCCCCAGGCCCCGGCCGACAACGCCGCGACGCTTGCGGCGGCGCTGGCGATGACGCCGATCGCGCCGCCTGCGCCCGCCCCCGCGACGCCGGCTCCCTCGTCCGCCGCCGCGCCCGTGCCGCCGCGCGCGTCCATGGCCGCGCCGGCGCTTGCGCCGCAGCCGATTCCGGCCGCTGCGGCCCCTCAGCCCATGACGGCGAGCGCGGACGACGCGGCGCTGGAGGGCGCGCCCGTGCTGCAGGCGCTGCAATCGGCGGCGCGGCTCGCCACCGAAGCGCGGCCCGTGACCGCGCCGATCGCCTCCGCCACGCCGCGCGCCACGCTTTTGGCCGCCGCGCTGCCGGCCGCCGCGCCGACCAGCGAGCTGCTCGCCGCGCGCGCCGCCTCGCCGCGTGGCGCCGCGGCCAGCTCCACGCTCGCGCTCGCCACCGCCGATCTCGCCGCCGCGCCGGCGCCGCTGCCCTCGGCCACCGAGACGCCGACGCCCGCGCCGCTGCCGTCGCCGCTGGCTCCGGCCGCCGCCACGCCGCCGCCGCTGCCCTCGGCGGCCATGCCGACGCCGCTGCCCTCGGCGGCCATGCCGACGCCGCTGCCCTTGACGGCCGCGCCGACCCCGGCGCCGACCCCCGTCGCGACGCGGCCGGGCGCGACGCCGCCCGCGTCTCCCGCGCCCGCATCGGACGAGGGCGCCGCGTCCGCCGCCGCCGTCCTGGCATCGCCGCGCGTGGCGAGCGCCGGCGTGGCGATGCCGCGTCCGGCCGATCCGCTTCCGTCCGCCCCGGCCGCCGGCGTCGCCCCGAACACCGCCGCGCCGATGGCCGCCGCGCGCCTCCCGGCCGAAGGGACGGCGCCACCGGTCGCGCAGGCGGCTGCCGCCCCCGCGACCCCGGCGCCGCCGATCGCGGCCGTCTCCGCGTCCCCGGCTCCGGCCGCCGCCCCCCCGGTCGCGCCCATCGCCGCCGCCGCGCCGATGCCCGCCGCCGCCAGCCATGCGAGCCCGGCGGCGCGCGGCCGCGACCGGACGCGGGCGCGCGACGAGGCGGGCGCGGAGGGCGCCGCCATCCCCGTCTCCGGCACCGATGCCGCGTCCTCCGCCGTCGCCACCCCCGCCGCCACGCCGCTCGCGCCGCGCGCGGCGATCGCCGCCACCGCGCCGCAGGCCGGCGCGATGCTGGCGGCGGGCGGGACCGACCGCCTCGTCGCGGTGGCGCGCCACGCGGCCTGGGCCGATGGCATCGCCCGCGATATCGCCAGCGCCGGCAGCGCCAGCGGCGACGCGCGTTTCGCGCTGACGCCGCAGGGCCTTGGCCGCATCGACGTGGCGATTTCGCGCGGCGCGGACGGCAGCGCGGCGGTGACGCTCAGCGCCAGCAGCGAAGCGACGCGCAGCGCGCTCGACGAGGCGCGGCCGCAGCTGATCGCCGCCGCGCATGGCCATGGCCTGCATCTCAGCGCGGTGACGGTGGATCTGGGCGGCGGCGGCGCGGGCGGCGAGGCCGGGCGCCAGGCGGCGCAGCAGCACCAGGCCCAGCAGGCGGACCGGCCGGCCATGACAAACGCCGCGTCAACCAATTCCTTAACCGATGCCGGCTATAGCGGTGGCGGCAGCGGCGACGCGGGCCGGCAGGCGCAGAATCAGGGCCAGGAGCAGCGGCAGGCGCCGCGCGCCGCCCCGCTTCCGCAGACCGACGCCGCGCGCCCGCGCCGCGCCGCCCCGGCTCCGGCCCCGGCGCGCGCCGCCGATGGCCAGTATGCGTGATAAGGATCGATAAGCGATGAGCAAGGACGCCAAGGACAAGGCGGCGGCGCCCGATGCGGGTGCCAAGAAGGGCGGCAAGAAGAAGCTGATCCTGACGATCGTGGGCGCGCTGGTGCTGGCCGGCGGCGGCGCGGCGGGCGGCATGTTCGCGGCCGGCATGGGCGGCGGCGGCGCGCACGCCAAGGAGCCCGAAGTGGATCCCGAGGCGCCCAAGCTGGTCGCGCGCGAGGGGCAGAAGGCGCACCCCGCCGACCAGTATAAGGAGATCGGCAGCTTCGCGCCCGATCCCAAGGTCTACAAGCCGACCTATCTGACGATCGAGCAGAATTTCACCTCGAACCTGCGCGATACGGACGGCGTGGTGCAGCTCGCGCTGTCGGCCTCGACCTTCTACGACCAGAAGGTGGCGGACGCCTTCAAGGACAATGAGATGCCGATCCGCTCGGCGATCCTGTCGGTGCTCGCCGATCAGGATGCGATCGCGCTCCAGACGCCGCAGGGCAAGGACCAGCTGCGCGCCAAGCTGACCGACGCGATCAACAAGGTGCTGGTCGACAAGACCGGCTATGGCGGCGTCGACAATGTTTATTTTTCGAGCTTTATCATCCAGTAGGATAAGCGCTCGATGAGGAGCGGAGCGACGTGGCGAAGGAGCCGGCCGGCAAGGGGCTGAAGACGCGGGCCGAGGATGGCGCGCAGAAGGTGGAGCGGTTCGCGCTGGGCAGCGAATCGCTGCGCCCCGGCGCGCGCCTGTCCGGGCTCGATCGGCTCGCCGAACGGCTGGCGCGGCGGCTGCGCGACGTGCTGGAGCCCTTCGCCAAGGCCAAGCCCAAGGTGGAACATGCCCCGGCGCTGACCTCGCGCTTCGACACCTGGCGCGACGGCCTGCCCGAATTCACCAGCGTCAGCCTCTATCGGATGCGCCCGATGAAGGGCGGCATGCTGATCGCGCTCGCCCCGGATTATGTGAGCCGGCTGGTGGACGCCTTTTACGGCGGCACCGGCGCGCCGCCCAAGGGCGCGGTGCGCAAGCGCGAATTCACCGCCGCCGAGGAAAGGCTGCTGGGCCGCGTGACCGAGGGCATCGTGCTCGCGGTGGTCGAGACCTGGGCCGATATCGTCAATTTCGAGCCGCAGCTGGCCGCGCGCGAGACCAATGCCGGCTATGCCACGCTGGTGCGCGGCGACGAGCCGGTGGTGGTGCAGCGCTTCAGCGTCGCCGGCGGCGGCCCGGGCGCGACCACGATCGATCTCGTCTTCCCGCTGGCGGCGATGCGTGCCTATGAATCGCAGCTCAGCGCCAAGGTCCATGCCGAGGCGGGGGCGGGCGACAGCGAGTTCCGCTACCGGCTGGCGCGCGCGCTGGAGAATGTCAGCCTGCCGGTGCGCTCGGTGGTGGCGCGGCCGACGCTCTCGGTGAAGGAATTGCTTTCGCTCAAGGTCGGCGATGTGATCCCGATCACGCTTGCCCCCAAAGTGCCGCTGATCGTCGGCAACAGACGGCTTGCGGAAGGCACGATCGGCGAGCAGGAAGGACGCGCGGCGTTCCAGATCGAGACTCTGGGCGCGCTGGATCGTCCCGGGGGACATAGGATTTGAACGAGATGAGCGAAGCGCCCTTCCCGGGCACCGACGATCCCGACAGCCTTGCCGCGCGCAATTTCCGGCTGCTCGCGGATATTCCGCTGCGGCTTTCGGTCGAGGTCGGCTCGACCTCGCTCAAATTGTCCGAGCTGCTCGATCTCAACGAGGGCTCGGTGGTGGAGCTGGATCGCCAGGCCAATGAGCTGCTCGATATTCTGGTGAACGGCACGCTCGTCGCCAAGGGCGAGGTGGTGACGGTGAATGGCCGCTTCGGGATCCGCATCGTGGATGTCGTGGCCACCGAGACCCGGCTCGCCGGGCTTGAACGGCGCGCATGACCTTCGCCTATTTTCTCAACGTCTTCCTGATGCTGGCGCTGGTCGCCGGCATGGCCGTGGGCACGCTCTGGCTGATGCGGCGGCTGCAGCCGGGCCTCGGGTCGGGCGGCCGCGAGCGCGCGATCCGGGTGGTCGACGCCATCTCCATGGGCGCGATGGGCGCGCGGCTGGTGGTGGTGGAGTTCGAGGGGCGGCGGCTGCTGGTCGGCGTCACCCGCGGCCGGATGGATCTGATCGCCGAAGGTGCGGGCGATTTCGCGCCGTTCATCGACGATGGCGCCTGAGCGCGCCCGATCGCCGGCGCAGGCCTGGCTGAAGCCGGCGCTGCTGCTCGCGCTCGCGCTCGTCGTGGCGCTGCTGTGGAGCCATGTCGCGCATGCCCAGCCGGCCGCCCCGGCGGCGGCGCCGGGCACGGGCGTGCCGGCAGCGCCGGGCGCGGCGCAGACGGGGGCGCTCAACCGCGCGCTCGGCCAGATTTCGGGCGAGGGCCGGCCGCTCTCGCTGTCGCTCCAGATCCTCATCCTGATGAGCCTGTTGACGGTGCTGCCGTCGCTGGTGCTGATGATGACGAGCTTCACGCGCATCATCATCGTGCTGTCGATCCTGCGCCAGGCGCTGGGCTTGCAGCAGACGCCGCCCAACCAGGTGCTGGTCGGCCTGTCGCTTTTCCTCACTTTGTTCGTGATGCGACCGGCGATCGACGAGATCAACCGCGGCGCCGTCACCCCCTATGGCCAGGGCCGCATCCCGATCGAGCAGGCGATCGCCAATTCGGGCACGGTGCTGCGCGGCTTCATGCTGCGCCAGGTCCGCCAGACCGATCTCCAGCTGTTCAGCACCATCGCGCACGCGCCCAAATTCGCCACGCCGGCGGATATCCCCTTCTCGATCCTGCTGCCCGCCTTCGTCACCTCCGAGCTGAAGACCGCCTTCCAGATCGGCTTCCTGATCTTCCTGCCGTTTCTGGTGATCGATCTGGTGGTGGCCTCGACGCTGATGTCGCTCGGCATGATGATGCTCTCGCCGCAGATCATCTCGATGCCGTTCAAGCTGCTGCTGTTCGTGCTCGTCGATGGATGGGCGCTGACGATGGGCAGCCTCGCCTCGAGCTTCGGATAGCGGCATGGAACCGGCGATCGGCACGGACTATTTCGTCGGCGTCGCGCAGCACGCGCTGTGGGTGCTGGCGCTGGCCTGCATGCCGATCCTGATACCGGCGCTGGTCGCCGGGCTGGTGCTGGGCATGATCCAGGCGGCGACCTCGATCCAGGAGCAGACGCTCGCCTTCGTGCCCAAGCTGCTGGTGGTGGCGCTGTGCATCGCGCTGTTCGGCGGCGCCATCCTGACCCTGCTCGCGGACTTCACCAAGGAGATGTTCGCGCGCATTCCGGACCTGTTGCAGTAGCGCGATGATCCCGACCAGCCTGGCGGGGATCGAGGCGCAGCTCTGGGTCTTCCTGATCGCGATGCTGCGGCCGGGCGCCGCCTTTCTCGCCGCGCCCGTATTCAGCGCCAGCAACGTGCCGGTGCAGGTGCGGATCATCCTCGCGCTGGGCGTGGGCATTGCCGGGCTCGGCCCGGTTCCGCTCGACCTGCCGCCCGACGGGCTCGCCTCCGCCGCCGGGGTGCTGCTGGTGATCGGCGAGACGCTGGCCGGGCTGGCGCTCGGCTTCGCGGTGCAGATGGGCTTCGTCTCGGCGCTGATGGCGGGCGAGGTGATCGGCAGCGCCATGGGGCTGGGCTTCGCGCAGATGATCGATCCGCAGAGCGAGGCCTCCTCGACCGCGCTGGGCACGCTGCTTTCGATCCTGGGCACCTTCCTGTTCCTGTCGATCGGCGGCCATCTCATGCTCGCGGCGATCATCGTGGACAGCTATCGCGCGCTGCCGCCGGGCCAGGCCTGGCTCGGGCAGGGCAGCATCCATGCGCTGATCCTGTTCGGCGGCGACATGATCGCGGCGGGCATGACGATCGCGCTGCCGGTGGGCTTCGCGCTGGTGCTGGTGCAGGTGGTGATGGCGATCCTGGCGCGTTCGGCGCCGGCGATGAACCTCTTTTCGGTGGGCCTGCCGGCGACGCTCCTGGCGGGGATCATCCTGCTGTCGATGGCGGCGCCCGCGATCGGCGAGGGGATTATCGCGGCGCTCGAGCGGGGCCTCGATCTCGCCCGCGCGCTGGCGGCGGGAGGCGGCTGATGGCGGAGAGCGAAGGCGGCGAAAAGACCGAGGATCCGACGCCCAAGAAGCGCAAGGACGCGATCGAGAAGGGCGATGTCCTCCAATCCAAGGATCTCGGCGCGGCGATGGTGGTGCTGGCGGGCGCCGCCTGGCTGGCGATCGGCGGCCCGATCCTGACCCAGGCGCTCGCCGAGCTGCTGCGCGACGCGCTGCGGTTCGACCGCGGCGCGATCGAGGATTTCGAGCCCGGCCGGGCGGTGACGGGCATGTTGCTGCGGGTCGCCCTGCCGATGGCCGCGCTGCTGCTGGTGACGCTGCTGGCGGCGGTGGGCACGCCCGCCATTCTCGGCTCGCTCGGTTTCCGCTGGTCGGCGATCGCCTTCAAGGGCGACAAGCTCAACCCGCTCGCCGGGATCAAGCGCATCTTCGGCATGCAGGGCGTGACCGAGCTGCTCAAGGCGATGGCAAAGGTGGCGGTGCTCGGCGCGCTGGGCTGGTGGCTGCTCGGCAAGCGGCTGCAGGGGCTCACCACGCTTGGCCGGGGCGACATCGCCGGCGCCATGAACGAGCTTGGCCAGAGCTTCGTGTTCGCGGTGCTGGTGATGGCGCTGGGGCTGTTCGCCATCGCCGGCATCGACATTCCCGCCCAGATCATCCGCCGCCAACGCCGGCTGCGCATGACCAAGCAGGAGGTGAAGGACGAGCACAAGCAGAGCGAGGGCTCGCCCGAACTCAAGGGCGCGGTGCGGCGGCGGCAGATGGAGGCGGCGCGGCGCAGCTCGCGCCAGGCGGTGCGAGAGGCGAGCGTGGTGCTCACCAACCCGACCCATTTCGCGGTCGCGCTCCGCTACCGCCCGGGCGAGGATGCGGCGCCGGTGGTGGTCGCGCGCGGGCGGGGCGCGACGGCGGACGCGATCCGCGCGCTCGCCGAGGAGGCCAAGGTGCCGATGCTGCGCTATCCGGAGCTGACCCGCGCGCTCTATTTCACCACCCGCGCCGGCCAGCTGATCCGCCAGGATCTCTATATCGCGGTGGCCACCGTGCTGGCCTTCGTGTTCAACATCGAGCGCGCCCGCGCCGAGGGCATCGACCAGCCGGTTGTGGACGTGCCGGGCGAGGTGCAGTTCGACGAGCATGGCCGCCCCGCCGCCTGAACCGGGCGCTTAAGGTCCCGCCTCCGCCGCCGTTATCCCTAAGAGACGGTAAGCATGGAGCGGGCCACATGATTGCAGCGATCGCCGCCGCCGATGCGCCCGGCCTGGCCGGGATGGTGGATGCGGATGGCCGCGGCCGCCGCCCGCGCCCCACGCCGGCGCGGCCGACCGGGCAGGTGATGCACGACGCGGCGAGCGCCGCGCCGGGCGCGACCAGCCGCGAATCGGCCGAGATCCGCGCGCTGCTCGCGGCGATCCTGCTGCGCGGCGAGGCGGCGCTGCCGGGGCCGGCGCGTCCGGTCGACCGCGCCGCGACGCTGGGCGCGCTGGCCGCCTCGACGCGGCGCGCGCTGATCGCGCAGGCGCGGCTGGGGCCGGCCGCGGTGCGGCTGCTCGCGGGCCTGTGATCGGCCCGGCGATTTAGGGTTAACGCTTGAACCGCCTGTAAAGATTTTCCGGTCATGGTCGTCATCAGGGCAGGACGCCGCCACGGGGCCGGCGCTGCGGGACGAGCAGGAGCAACGACATGGCCGTGCCCGTATGCCGCCGCCGGCCCGCGCAGACCTGATTTTCAGACACGCCGTCATTAGGGATTGATCGCCATGTTCGCACATACCGGCCATGCCGGCGCTCGCGCCCGGTACCGCGCGCTCGACATCAGCACCAAGGTGGAAGGCGCCTCGCCGCACCAGCTGATCGGGATCCTGTTCGACGAGGTGATGAAGACGCTCGACACGCTGGCCGCCGGCATCGCCGCGGGCAACGGCCCGACCAGCCCCGGCATGCCCGAGCGCCGCGCCCGCGCGGTCTCGATCCTGCTCGGCCTTGAAGGCTGCCTGGATCATGGCCAGGGCGGCGAGCTGGCCGCGGGACTCGCGGCCATCTACCGCGAGGCGCGTCGCCTGCTGGGCGAGGGGCTGGAGAAGCGCGATCTTGCGCCGCTCGTCCAAGCTCGGGACTTGATTGCCGAAATCGCAGAGGCTTGGGGCAAGATCGGATAACCGATTTCGTATTCGTCTCAGGATTTGCCGGCCCGCAACCGCTGCTATCGTCCGCCGCGCCGGAGGAACAGCGATGGATAGGCGCGTGGTCGATCTACTCTATGAACGCAAATCGGGCATGCGGACGCTGCTGCTCGGCGATAATGCGAAGCGCATGGCGACGCTCCATGCGGCGGTGCTGGAGGCGGGGGGCGAGGTGATCGGCCAAGCCACGATCGCCGAGGCGCTGCTCCAGCTCGAGGATGCCGAGCAGCCGGAGCTGGTCATCGTCGACGTGCAGGCCGATTATGGTGCGCTGCTGGATGCGGCGCTGGCGCGGCTGGAGCGGGCCGCGCAGGAGCGGCGCTTCGAGGCGCTGGTGCTGGTGCCGCTCGCGCTGGTCGATCTCGCCTCGACCCAGGCGGGGCTGTCGGCGAGCCTGCTGGTCGATCCCGAGCCGCGCGAAATGGCCTCGGCGCTGGTCGCCGCCTGCCGGCGCCGCAGCACCGAAGTGCATGACAGCAGCGCCGAGGCGATGGCGATGCGCCTAGCCGATCTCAGCGAGGAAGTGGGGCGGGTGGCGCGCTCGCTGGCGCAGCTGGTGGTGCCCGGCGCGACGCCCGGCGTGCTGGAGGAGGTTCCTCCCGCCGAAGAGATGGCGCTGCTGCGCGCCGTGATCCGCCGCCGCCGGCTGCGGCACGATTTCTTCGTGCGCGGCCTGTTCGCCGATGCCGCCTGGGACATGCTGCTCGATCTGCGGCTGGCCCAGCTCGAGCGGCGCGAGGTCGCCGTGTCCAGCCTGTGCATCGCCGCCTCGGTGCCCGCCACCACCGCGCTGCGCTGGATCTCGACGCTGATCGACAACCGGCTGATGGTGCGTCATCCCGATCCGCGTGACCGGCGCCGTGCCTTTGTGTCGCTGACGCCCGCCGCCAACCAGGCGATGGCCGCCTATGCCGGCGCGGTGCTGCGCCAGTCGGCCGAGCTTACGCTTCCGGAGGACTTGTCACCGAAGCGATGAGCGTGCCCTCGTAGCGCTCGAGCTTGGGATCGAAGAGCGAGCTGGGATCGAAGGGCCGCGCGGTGGGGATCAGCTCGGCCAGGCCCGAAAGCTTGAAGCTGCCGAGCTTAAGCTCGCGCGGCGGCTGGCCCTCGCGCATCAGCACGACGCCATCGACATAGGCCTCGTCATGCTTGGTGTAGAGGATGTGCGGCGCCAGATCGATGCGCATCCGGTTGTACACCGCCTCCACCCGCGTCCGCCGGCCGATCGCGCGGGTGATGAGCTGGCGGGGATCGGCCGGCGTCGCGCCATCGCCCGATCCGGGGCGGAGCTTGAGGATGCGTCGGGCCTGCTGCATGCGTCTATGCTTTCGATGCCGGAATGAGGGTGATCGGCCGCGCCATGGCCCCCGGCGCCGGGCGCGGCAAGGGCGAATGCGCGGGCGTTCGGCTCATCGTCCCGTTCCGGGGAGGCATTCGCCCGCCGCGGCGCGGACGAAGCGGCTGCAATCCCAGCGCGGCTGGGCGATGCCGAGCGCGCTGCTCTTGCGGTAGGTGAAGGCCATGCGGCGCTGGTCGATCGGCATCACCGGCAGCGCGCGCGGCAGATCGGCCTGCTCGGTCCAGCCCATCACGAGACAGTCGGGCCGATCGGCGCAGATCGAGAAGCCGGTCATGGCGAAGCTGTTGGGATGCGCGTCGGCGGGCAGCTGGACGACGAACTGCGAGGCCTGCTCGTCCTTCAGCCGCACGATCGCGCCGCGCAGCATGCGCCGCGGCACGCCCTCCACCTCGAGATCGGCGCTGGGCGGCGGCGGCGGCGGCGCGGCGGCGGTGGCGGTGGCGGTGGCGGGCGCATCGCCCGGCGTGGCGAGCGGATCGCCCGGCTGCGGCCCCGGCAGCACGCCCGGCCCGGCCAGCGCGACCAGACGCGCGTCGATCGGCTCGAGCGGCTGGAGCCGCCCGGCAAAGGCGCCGCGCGTGCCCCACCAGCCCGTCCACCGGTAGAAGATGTGCGCGCCGACCCCGGCGATCTTATCGAGGCTGCCGCGCCAATAGGGCACGACATAATTGGCGTGGTAATGGGTGGCGAGGCCGACATCGCGATCCACCGAGCCGGACAGGGCGGCATCGGCGAGCGCGCTGGCGCGCGCCCAGGCGGCGGCGAGCGGCGGCCGCTCCAGCGCCCCGTCGCAGGTGAAGGTGAATTGGCAGCCGGTGCTGCGCTCGGCCCCCTGGAAGACGACGCCGCACACCGTCTTCGGGAAGGCGGGGTGGCGAAGGCGGTTGAGCACGACCTGGCCGACCGCGCGCTCGCCGGTGCGATCATCGCCCGCTTCATAGAGCATGGCGGCCGCGAGGCAGGCGCGCGCGGCGGCGCGATCGGCCGGGCTGCCCGTGTAGATGAAGGGCCGCGCCGCCTCGAGCCCGTTCGCGACAAAGGGGATGCCGGCATTATAGGCGCGCGCTTCGTCCGCGCTCATCGCCGCATAGTCGATCGGCTCGACCGCGGGCGGCGGCGGCAGCAGCGCGCCGGCGGGGGCCGCGGCGGGCGCGCCGGCAAGCGCGCTCGGCGCGACGCCGTGCCGCGCCGGCGGCGGCTGGCGGCCGATGGTGAGCAGCGCCAGCGCGAAGGCGCAGATCAGCGCGAACGACACCAGCGCATCATAATCCCGTCGGGCAATCAGCAAGTCTGTCTCCTGGCGTCGCTTCGACGCGGCCGGGCGCTGTAGGCGCGCGACGGCCGCGTGATAAGCGAAATCACGCGGCGAATGCGCCGGCCTGTGCCAAGCCGGGGAGGTAACTCGCCAAAGGCCTACGCGATCCTCAGCTGTGGCTAAGGGTTTTCCCGAGGGCCTCGCGCCAGCCCGCGATCAGCGTGGCGCGCATGTCGCGGCCCATGGCGGGCTCGAAGCATTGGCCGCGCGTCCAGGTCCGCGCCAGCGCCGCCTGATCGGCCCAGACGCCGGTGGCGAGCCCGGCATGGAAGGCCGCGCCGAGCGCGGTGGTTTCGAGATGGACAGGGCGTTCCACCGGGGTTTCGAGCATGTCGGCCAGGAATTGGCAGAGCCAGTCATTGGCGGCCATGCCGCCATCCACGCGCATGATCGCGGGCGCCTGGCCGCCATCGGCGATCATCGCCTCGGCGAGATCGAGCGTCTGATAGCCCACCGCCTCGAGCGCGGCGCGGGCGAGATGCGCGGCGCTGGCGCCGAAGGTGAGGCCGAAAATGGCGCCGCGCGCTTCCGGATCCCAGTGCGGCGCGCCCAGCCCGACAAAGGCCGGGACCATATAGACGCCGTGGCTGTCGGGCACCTGCGTCGCCATATCGTTGGTCTGGCTGGCATGGGTGATGACGCCGATGCCGTCGCGCAGCCATTTCACCGCCGCGCCGGCGACGAAGATCGATCCTTCGAGCGCATAGGTCATGCGGCCGTCGAGCCTGTACGCGGGGGTGGTGAGCAGGCGATGATCCGATGCCAGCGCCTCCTCGCCGGTGTTGAGCAGCATGAAGCAGCCCGTGCCATAGGTGGATTTGGCCATGCCGGGCTCGAAACAGGCCTGGCCGAACAGCGCCGCCTGCTGATCCCCCGCCATGCCCGCCACCGGCAGCGGCGCGCCGAACAGCCCGGCCTCGGTGGTGCCGAAGACATGCGCATTGTCATGCACCTCGGGCAGCATGGCGAGCGGCACGCCGAGCAGACGGCACAGCTCCTCGTCCCAGCATTGGCGGCGGATATCGTAGAGCAGGGTGCGCCCGGCATTGGTGACATCGGTGGCGTGGACCTTGCCGCCGGTGAGCCGCCACAGGAGGAAGCTGTCGATCGTGCCGAAGGCGAGGTCGCCGCGTTCGGCGGCGGCGCGGGCGCCCGCCACCTCGTTCAGGATCCAGGCGAGCTTGGTGCCCGAGAAATAGGGATCGAGCAGCAGGCCGGTGCGCGCGCGCACCAGCGCCTCGGCGCCCTCGGCCTTGAGCGCCTGGCAGGTGGCGGCGGTGCGGCGGTCCTGCCAGACGATCGCGTTGTAGATCGGCTTGCCGGTCGCGCGCTCCCACACCACCACGGTTTCGCGCTGGTTGGTGATGCCGATGCCGGCGAGCCCGGCCACGCCGACGCCTGACGCCGCGATCGCCTCGCGCGCGGTGGCCAGCGTATCGCGCCAGATATCCTCGGGATCATGCTCCACCCAGCCGCGGCGGGGATAATGTTGCGGAAATTCGGTCTGCGCGGTCGCGACCGCGCGCGCCGCGTCGGAAAAGACGATGCTGCGCGTGGAGGTGGTGCCCTGATCGATCGCGAGAATATGGGTCGGGCGGGTCATGCGGCCTCCTCTGGCGGCAGGGCGCGGCCCGGCAGGAAGGGCCGGACGGCGAACTGATACAAGGCGGCGCCGACGACGCCGCCGGTGAAGGGGCCGACGATCGGCACCCACCAATAATGATCCGGCGCGGGCAGGGCCGCCGCGCCCCAGCCGGCGAGCCAGCAGAAGAGACGCGGCCCGAGATCGCGCGCGGGGTTGATCGGCCAGGCCTCCAGATAGCCCGCCGAGGCGCCGATACAGGCGACCAGCAGGCCGATGATCAGCGCGCTGGCATTGGCCATGGGCGCCGAGGTGTTGAATTCCTCGGTGATGGCGAAGATGCCGAGCAGCAGGATGGCGGTGAGGATCACCTCGTCCCAGAAGGCATGGATCCTGGTGATGCCCTCGCCCGGATGGGTGAAGAAGACGCCGGCCGCGCCGCCCTGCGTGCGGGGCAGATGGTGGAGCGCGGTGTAGTGATCGATCACCGGCTGGAACATCTGGTACACCAGCGCCGCGCCGATAAAGGCGCCCGCGACCTGCGCCGCCATGTAGAGCGGCGCCTTGCGCGCCGGAAAGCCGCGGAACAGCACCAGCGCGAGCGTGACGGCGGGGTTGGCGTGCGTCCCCGAGACCGCGCCCGTGACATAGATGGCGATGGTGACGGCGAGGCCCCAGGCGATGCACACGCCCCAATAGGCCTGCGCATAGGGGCTCGGATCATAGAGGGTGATCATGGCGGCGGCGGAATTGCCGAGCGTCATGATGATCGCCATCGCGATCAGTTCGGAAATCAGCTCGCCCATCAGCGTGCGGTCCATGCCCGGCGCCATCCTCTCTTGTCCGGCCTCTCTTATCCGGACCGAGCCTCCCCCTCTTTCGAGCGAAGGTCAAGCCTTTCGCCGGGAACCGACCGCGCCTATATTTGGTTTCACCCGAAAGAGAAACGAAAGCGCGAACAGCTATGGCGAGCGATCAGGCGGAGACGGTGGATCTCCTCATCGTCGGCGGCGGGATCAACGGCGCCGGCATTGCGCGCGACGCGGCGGGGCGCGGCCTGTCGGTGCTGCTGGTGGAGCGCGACGATCTGGCCGGCCACACCTCCTCGGCCAGTACCAAGCTGATCCATGGCGGCCTGCGCTATCTGGAATATGGCGAATTCCGGCTGGTGCGCGAGGCGCTGATCGAGCGCGAGCGGCTGTGGGGCATGGCGCCGCACATCATCTGGCCGCTGGAATTCGTGCTGCCGCAGGCGCATTCGCCGCGTCCGGCCTGGATGGTGCGGCTCGGCCTGTTCCTCTACGATCATCTCGGCGGCCGCCGGAAACTGCCCGCGACGCGCGCGGTCGATCTCGATCGCGACGCGATGGGCGACGGGCTGCGGCCCGATGCGGGGCGCGCCTTCGTCTATTCCGACTGCTGGGTCGAGGACAGCCGGCTGGTCGCGCTCAACGCCGCCGATGCCGCCGCGCGGGGCGCCGATATCCGCACCCGCACCAGCCTGGTGCGCGCGGCGCGCGCGGGCGCGGGCTGGGCGGCCGAGATCGAGCAGGGCGGGGTGCGCCGCCGGGTGGAGGCGCGGGCGATCGTCAACGCCGCCGGGCCCTGGGTGGTGGATCTGCTCGGCCGGCTCGGCCAGGCGCCGAACGAGCGTGGCGTGCGGCTCGTCAAGGGCAGCCATATCGTGGTGCCCAAGCTGTACGAGGGCGCCCACGCCTTTCTGCTCCAGAATCCGGACAAGCGCGTCGTCTTCGCCATCCCCTATGAGGGCGACTATACGCTGGTCGGCACCACCGACGAGCCCTGGGACGCGGCGCCCGCGCGGCCCGAGATCAGCGCGGACGAGACCGCCTATCTGTGCGCCACGATCGCGCGCTATTTCGCGCGGCCGATCACGCCCGCGCAGGTCGTGTGGAGCTATGCCGGCATCCGACCGCTCTATGACGATCATGCCGCCAGCGCCTCGGCGGTGACGCGCGACTATGTGCTCGATCTCGACGCGGGCGCGGGGCGGGCGCCGCTGCTCAGCATCTTCGGCGGCAAGATCACAACCTTCCGCAAGCTGGCCGAACATGCGCTGGCCGAACTCGCGCCCTTCTTCCCCGAAGCCGGGCCGGCCTGGACGGCCGGCGCGGTGCTGCCGGGGGGCGATTTCGACGACTTCGAGCGGTTGGTGGCGGCGCTGGTCGCCGAGCGGCCCGGCCTGCCGCCCGCGCTGCTGCGGCGGCTGGCGCGCGCCTATGGCACGCGCACGCGCCAGCTTCTGGGGGCGGCGGCGGGGCCCGAGGCGCTTGGCGAGGACTTCGGCGGCGGGCTCTACGCCGCCGAGATCGACTATCTCGTCGCCGAGGAATGGGCCCGCACCGCCGAGGATATACTCTGGCGGCGCAGCAAGCTCGGCCTGCACGTGCCGGCGGACGCGGCGGCGCGGATCGAGGCCTATCTGGCGCGGCGCCGGGCGGCGGCATGAGCGACGCGGCGCCGGCGCCGGCCGCGGGCGATCGGAAGGGGATGGAGGCGGTCGCCGCGCGACACCGGCTGATCCTGGCGCAGGCGCGCCAGGCGGGGCGGGTGGATGTCGAAGATCTGGCCGCGCGGCTCGCCGTGACGCCGCAGACGATTCGCAAGGATCTCAATATCCTCGCGCGCAAGAGCCTGCTCGCGCGGGTGCATGGCGGCGCGATCGTGACGTCGGGCGTGGACAATCTCGCTTATGGCGAGCGGCGGCTGGTGGCGGCGGGCGCCAAGGCGGCGATCGGCCGCGCGGCGGCGGCGCTGATCCCCGATGGCGCGTCGCTGTTCATCACCATCGGCACCACCACCGAAGCGGTGGCCGAGGCCCTGGACGAGCATCGCGACCTGCTGGTGATCTCCAACAATCTCAACGTGATCGATCGCATGTCCGGGCGCGCGGACCGGCAGGTCATCGCGGTCGGCGGGCGCGTGCGCGCGGCCGATCGCGCGATCATCGGCCCGCTGGCGGCGGAATTCCTCCGCAATTTCAAGGTCGATTTCGCGGTGATCGGGGCCTCGGCGATCGATGCCGAGGGCGCGCTGCTCGATTTCGACACCGACGAGGTGCAGGTGGCGCGCACCATCATCGCCCAGGCGCGGCAGGTGATCCTCGTCGCCGATCACAGCAAGGTGGGGCGGCCGGCGCCGGTGCGGATCGGCGGCTTCGAGGAGATCGGCCATTTCGTCACCGACCGGCTGGACGATCCCCGCCTCGCCGCCGCCTGCGCCGCCGCCGGAACGCGCGTGACCTGCTGCGCCGACCCGACCTGACGCGCCCCTGCGCGGGCGGGGAGGCAAGCGCCGCGCGCCATGCTAAGGTCCGCCGGATGCGGCTTCGCGCCACGCGAATCCGATCGCAGCAGATAAGGCGGGCGCGTGCACGACATGGATCATCCGGGCGAGAGGATCGGGGCCGAGCCGCTGGGTGCCGCGCCGGCACCGACGCCGACACCGGCGGCGCCACCGCCGGCGCCGGCCGGCCGGATCGAGGATCTGGTCTGGCCCGGCGGCTATCATCGCGACCGGCTGCTCGCCGCGATCGCGCTGGTGATGGGCGTGGGGCTGGCCATCGCTCTGCCCTTCGCGCTGCGCGCGGGCGCCGAATTCTTCCTGCCCGTCACGGCGGCGCTGGTGGTGGCGGTGGCGCTGGTGCCGCTGCTGGAATGGCTGGAACGGCGCGGCCTGCCCTCGGGCCTGGCCGCCTTCACCTGCCTGCTCTTCTTCCTCGGCATCGCCAATATGGCGATCGCGGCGATCGTGGTGCCGGCCAGCAACTGGGTGTCGCTGGTGCCCGAGCGCATCGGCCGCATCAAGACCACGGTGCGCCCGCTGGTGGAAATCTATGCCAGCCTCAACAAATCGATCGACGACATGGCGGCGACGATCGCGATCGCCAAGGCCGCGCGCCACGCCCGCACGGTGACGCTGGAAACGCCCAATTCGCTGCTCTCGCTGCTCACCACGGCGGCGCCCTTCGCGATCATCCAGTTCGTGTTCGTGATGCTGGTGATCTTCTTCTTCCTCGCCGGCTGGTCGAACATGCGGCGGCACACGATCATGCGCCGCTCCAGCTTTTCCTCGGCGATGACGCTGGCGCGCGTGATCCAGGATGTGGTGGACGCCACCTCCAGCTACATCGCCACCATCACCGTCATCAACGTGACGCTCGGGCTGGTGGTGGCGGGCGCGGTCCATGCCTTGGGCCTGCCGACGCCGCTGATGTGGGGCGGCATGGTCGCGCTGCTGAACTATGTGCCCTATCTCGGGCCGATCGCGGCGGCCTGCCTGCTCGCGCTCGGCGGCATCATGACCTTCGCCGAGCCCTGGGCGGCGGCGATGCCGGCGACGATCTTCATCGGCCTGCATCTGGTGGAGGCCAACATCGTCACGCCGCTCATCGTCGGCCGGCGGCTGCTGATCAATCCGCTGCTGATCCTGGTGGCGCTGAGCTTCTGGAGCTGGGTGTGGGGCGTGTCCGGCGCGGTGCTGGCGGTGCCGCTGCTCATCATCGCGCGGACCGTGCTGGACGCCGCCGGACGCCCCGACATCGCCGGCTTTCTGTTCGAGTCGGGCACGCTCGGCGGCAGCGACAAGAATGTGCGCGAGGATGTGCATGGGTCGCTTGACAGGGGCGGGGGAGCCCCGTAGAGCGCGCCCACCCCGGCAACGGGGGCGCCAAGAAATGCGCGGGTGTAGCTCAGTTGGTTAGAGCGCCGGCCTGTCACGCCGGAGGTCGCGGGTTCGAGCCCCGTCACTCGCGCCACTCTCCACGGAGAGTGGGGGGCGCCTCATCCGGGCTTCTTCTTCCCCTCCGCAATCAATCCGCCGCCCGGGCGATGGCCTTTTCGGATCGCTGATCCGCGCCGGCGCCGATCAGCGCCAGCGGCCCGTTTCCATCCAGCGCAGCAGCCGGCGCAGCGGCAGCAGCCAGATCCAGGCGAGCCCGGCCGCCGCGTAGAACAGCGCCTGCGCCGCCCAATGGAGCCGCGCCACCGGGCCCGCGACCTGGACCACCAGCCCCAGCCAGAGCGCGATCAGCAGCAGGATCAGAAAGGCACCGGCGGGCTTGCGCCAGCTGGGCGCGGGCGGGGGCGCGATCATGGGCAGGCGATCCATTCCTCTTCGGTGACAATCGCGGTCAGCGCGGCGTCCCAGGGGTCGACGGGAAGCCCGGCGCTCTCCTGCACGCGCCACGCAATGCCGATGCGGGCGGGAGCGGGATGGGCGGCGAGCCAGCGATCGTAGAAGCCGCCGCCCTGGCCGAGGCGATGCCCCTGCCGATCGAAGGCGAGCAGCGGCATCAGCAGCCGGGCGGGGCGGACGGTGGCGGCGGGTGGAGGCTCGGCGATGCCGGCATGGCCCGGGGCGAGCGGCCGATCGGGCGCGTAGGCGACGAAGCGCATCACGCCATCCTCGATCCGCGGCAGCGCGATGGCATGGCCGGCGGCGTGGGCGCGATGCAGGAAGGGCAGGATATCGGGTTCGCCGCGATGCGCGACATAGCCGGCGATCGGCCCCGGCGCGGCGAGCAAAGGCGCCAGCCGCGCCCGGAGCGCCTCCTCCCGCGCGTGGCGATCGGGCGCGGCGAGGCTCTGGAGAAAGGCCCGGCGCGCGGCGCGGGCGGCGCGGCGCAGCGCCGGCTTTTCGGGATTGGCCTCAGCCAAGGGTGGTGGGACCGCCATGGCCGTTTGCCGGAATATCCTCTGACGCCGTCAACGTCAGGTGGGAGCCATGTAGCACGGACCAGGGTCCGGCCAGGGACGACCCCCATGGATGTGGAATCGCCTCAGGGATAATCGCTACAGCTCGCACCGGGCAGTACCCACCAAGGCCGATCTAGGATGCCGGCGCCGGCTTCTCAAGGGCCGCGACAAGCGCCTCGAGACGGACGGCGCAGCGTTCCAGCGCGGCGAGCCGCGCTTCGCCTTCGATTCTGATCCCGGCGGAGGCGGTGCGCTGCTCGTCCAGCTCGTCCGCCAGCAGCATGGCGGCGAGCAGCAGCTCGCGTGCCTCCTGCCCGCGCCCGACCGCGCGCCGCGCCTCGGTGAGGCGGGAATCGACCAGCCGCGCCAGCAGCCGGACGCGATCCTGCTCGCCCTCGCGGCAGGCCAGCGTATAGGCGCGGCCGCCCACCTCGATCGGAACGTCCGCCATCAGCCGCCGCGCGCCGCGATCAGCTGGTCGAGCCGGGCGAGCGCCTCGCCCGCGCCGCTGCGCAGCGCCGCATGGCGGGCCTCGGCCTCCGCCGCGTCCTGCGGCACGGAGGCGGCGAGCTGTTCGAGCCGGGCAAGCGCCGCCTCGATGCGGGAAAGGGCCTGATCGAAGCGCGTGTCCGCCATGGCGCCTGGCATAGCATGGCGCGGGCGCCGGGCAAGGCGCTGGCGATTCGCGCCCTGCGAGAGTTGACGCGCCCGCCCCCGCGCGACACATGGGCGCCAGTCTCAAACCCTGCGATGGGAGTCACGGAACATGGCGGTCAAGGTTGCGATCAACGGCTTCGGCCGCATCGGTCGGCTCGTCGCGCGCGCGATCCTGGAGCGGCCCGAGTGCGGCCTCGAGCTGGTGGCGATCAACGATCTCGCGGACACCAAGGCCAATGCCGCTTTGTTCAAGCGGGATTCGATCCATGGCAGCTGGAAGGGCAGCGTCACCGCCGAGGGCGACTATATGATCGTCGACGGCACGCGCATCCTCGTCACCGCGCAGCGCGATCCGGCCAATCTGCCGCATAAGGATCTCGGCATCGACATCGCGCTCGAGTGCACCGGCTTCTTCACCGATCGCGAATCGGCCGGCAAGCATCTCGCGGCGGGCGCCAAGCGCGTGCTGATCTCGGCGCCGGCCAAGGGCGTGGACCTGACCGTCGTCTACGGCGTCAACCACGACAAGATCACCGCCGAGCACAGCATCCTGTCCAACGCCTCCTGCACCACCAACTGCCTCGCGCCGGTGGCCAAGGTGATGAACGACGCGATCGGCATCGAGCGCGGCCTGATGACAACGGTGCACAGCTACACCAACGACCAGAAGATCCTCGACCAGATCCACAAGGATCCGCGCCGCGCCCGGGCGGCGGCGATGTCGATGATCCCCACCACCACCGGCGCCGCGCGGGCGGTGGGCGAGGTGCTGCCCGAGCTGAAGGGCAAGCTGGACGGATCGGCGGTGCGCGTGCCCACGCCCAACGTCTCGATGATCGATCTCACCTTCACCCCCAAGCGCGACACCAGCAAGGAGGAGGTCAACGCCCTGCTCAAGGCCGCCGCCGAGGGGCCGATGAAGGGCGTGCTCGATTATACCGACGAGCCGCTCGTCTCGATCGATCTCAACGGCGCGCCGGCCTCGTCGACGGTCGACAGCCTCGAGACGGCGGTGCTCGAGGGCAAGCTGGTGCGCATCCTCTCCTGGTACGACAATGAATGGGGCTTCTCGAACCGGATGGTCGACACCGCCGGCGCGATCGCCAAGACGCTCTGATGCGCGGACGCCTGCTCGGCATCGCGCGCAAGGCGCGGCCGCGCGGGCCGATGCTGTGCATGGCGGCGGGCGAGATCGGCCTCGCCACCGGCCTGGCGGGCGATTGCCGGGGCGTGCGCAGGCCGCGCGCCGCCGGCCGCCGCCAGGTGACGGCGCTGCTCGCCGCCGATTGGCGGGCGGCGCTCGAGGCGCTGGGCGGGGCGGAGATCGACTGGTCGCTGCGCCGCGCCAATCTGCTGATCGAGGGTTCGCTGCCGCGCGCGCCGGGCGCGCTGGTGCGGATCGGCGCCGCGCTGCTCGAGATTACCGGCGAATGCGATCCCTGCCGGCGGATGGAGGCGGTGGCGCCCGGGCTGGAGGCGGCGCTGCGCCCCGGCTGGCGCGGCGGCCGCACGCTGCGGGTGGTCGAGCCGGGCGCGATCGCGCTCGGCGATGAGGTGCGGCTGATACACGCGGATTATCGGGAGGCGATATGACGGCTTTCAAGACGCTGGACGATCTCGGCGCGCTGCGCGGCACGCGCGTGCTGGTGCGCGAGGATCTCAACGTGCCGATGGACGGCGCGCGGGTGACGGACGACACGCGGCTGCGCGCGGCGGCGCCGACCATTGCCGAACTGGCCGACAAGGGCGCGGTGGTGCTGGTGCTGGCGCATTTCGGCCGGCCCAAGGGCGAGAAGCGACCGGATATGAGCCTCGCGCTGGTCACCCAGCCGCTGGCGCATGTGCTGGGGCGCGAGGTGAGCTTCATCCCCGATTGCCAGGGCGCGGACGCCGAGGCGGCGGTCGCGGCGCTCGCGCCGGGCAGCATCGCGGTGCTGGAGAATACCCGCTTCCACGCCGGCGAGGAGAAGAATGATCCGGCGCTGGCGCAGGCTATGGCGCGGCTCGGCACCGTCTATGTGAACGATGCCTTCTCCGCCGCGCACCGCGCCCATGCCTCCACCGAGGGGCTGGCGCATCATCTGCCGGCCTATGCCGGCCGCGCGATGCAGGCCGAGCTGGAGGCGCTCGAAAAGGCGCTCGGCTCGCCCGAGCATCCGGTGGCGGCGGTGGTCGGCGGCGCCAAGGTCTCGACCAAGCTCGATGTGCTCAAGCATCTCGTGGCGCGGGTGGATCATCTCATCATCGGCGGCGGCATGGCCAATACCTTCCTCGCCGCGCGGGGCGTGAAGGTGGGCAAATCGCTGTGCGAGCATGATCTGGCGCCGACCGCCCTGGCGATCTTGGAAGCGGCCGAGGCGGCGAACTGCACCGTCCACCTGCCCTATGACGTGGTGGTGGCCAAGGAATTCCGCGCCAATCCGCCGGTGCGCACCGTCAATGTGCATGAGGTGGCCGAGGATGAGATGATCCTCGATGTCGGGCCGAGCGCGGTCGAGGCGCTGGCCGATGTGCTCAAGACCTGCCGCACCCTGGTGTGGAACGGGCCGCTCGGCGCCTTCGAGACGCCGCCCTTCGACGCCGCCACGGTGAGCCTGGCGCGCACCGCCGCCGCGCTCACCCAGGATGGCAGCCTGATCTCGGTGGCGGGCGGGGGCGATACCGTCGCCGCGCTCAACCAGGCGGGGGTGGCGGACGGCTTCACCTTCGTCTCCACCGCCGGCGGCGCCTTTCTGGAGTGGATGGAAGGCAAGACGCTGCCGGGGGTCGCCGCGCTCCAATCGTGATCCCGCGCCGCCGCGCGCCGGCCTGGCGCGCGGCGGGCGGCACGGCGGCGGCCCTGTCGCGTTGTTCCTCGCGACGCGAGAGGAGACAGACATGGCCGACCAGGATCAGAACCAGGCCGCGGGCCGCGCGCCCGAGGCGGACGAGGCGGTGGCGCCCTATGTGCCGGGCGCGCCCGAGGGCGAGCGGCAGGATGGCCCCGGCATCGCCCCGCCGCGCCCCGAACGCACCGACGCCACGCCCGTGGGCAGCACGGCGGAGCGCCGGCGCGGGCCGCGCCAGGGCCATGGCGGCGACGATCCCTTTGTCGAGGAGGCCGGCGAGCCCGCCGATTTCAAGACCGGCGCCGCGCGCGGTTCGGGCGCCGGGGCGGGCGGCGGCGGCGCCGGCGAGACCGAGCAGCCCGATCCCGACAGCATGAGCGGCGGCGGTCCGCAAAGCTGAGGCGCGCCCGCCGCGGGGTGCCGTTCCGACATGAAAAGTCCCGCGTCGATCGCTCGGCGCGGGGCTCTCATAAGCGCATGGCCGGCGGCTCAGCCCTGGTCGGGCTCCTGCTCGGCCAGCCACCGCTCCAGCCATTTGATGGTATAGTCGCCGTCCTGGAACTCGGGATCGTCGAGCAGCGCCTGGTGCAGCGGGATCGTCGTCGTGATCCCGTCGATCACGAATTCCTCGAGCGCGCGGCGCAGCCGGCGCAGCGCGCCTTCGCGGCTATGGCCCCAGACGATCAGCTTGGCGACCATCGAATCATAGTAAGGCGGCACGCGATAGCCGGCATAGAGGCCGCTATCGACGCGCACATTCATGCCGCCCGGGGCGTGATAGCCCTTCACCAGCCCCGGCGAGGGGGCGAAGCTGCGCGGATGCTCGGCATTGATGCGGCATTCGATGGCATGGCCGCGAAACTCGACCTCGTCCTGGCTGAGCGTGAGCAGATAGCCATCGGCGACGCGGATCTGCTCGCGCACCAGATCGAGCCCGGTGACCATCTCGGTGACCGGATGCTCGACCTGCAGCCGCGTATTCATCTCGATGAAGTAGAAGCGGCCATCCTCGTAGAGGAATTCGATCGTGCCGGCGCCGCGATAGCCCATCTCGGCCATGGCCCGGGCGACGGTGGCGCCCATCTCCTCGCGCTGCGCCATCGAGATGACGGGAGAGGGCGCCTCCTCCAGCACCTTCTGGTGGCGGCGCTGGAGCGAACAGTCGCGCTCGCCGAGATGGATGGCGTTGCCGCGCCCGTCGCCGAACACCTGGAATTCGATATGGCGGGGGTCCGCCAGATATTTTTCCATATAGACGGTGGCGTCGCCAAAGGCGGCCTTGGCCTCGCTGCCGGCCTGCGCCATCAGGCTTTCGAGCTGGCTTTCTTCCGGCACCACCTTCATGCCGCGCCCGCCGCCGCCCGAGGCGGCCTTGATGAGCACGGGATAGCCGATCTCGGCGGCGACGCGCTTGGCCTCGTCGAGCGAGGTCAGCGGCCCGTCGGAGCCGGGCACCAATGGCAGGCCGAGCCGGGCGGCGGTCGCCTTGGCCTCGATCTTGTCGCCCATGGTGCGGATATGCTCGGGCTTGGGCCCGATGAAGATCAGATCATGCGCCTCGACGATCTCGGCGAACTTGGCGTTTTCCGAAAGAAAGCCATAGCCCGGATGGATCGCGTCCGCCCCGGAGATTTCGGCGGCGGCGATGATGTTGGGGATGTTGAGATAGCTTTCGCTCGCCGCCGGCGGCCCGATGCACACGGCATGGTCCGCCAGGCGCACATGCATGGCATCGGCATCGGCGGTGGAATGCACCGCCACCGTCTGGATGCCCATCTCGTGGCAGGCGCGATGGATGCGCAGCGCGATCTCGCCGCGATTGGCGATCAGGACCTTCTGGATCGGCATCGGGATCCTACTCGATCACGACGAGCGGCTGATCGAACTCGACCGGCTGCCCATTCTCAATCAGGATCTGCGTGATCTGGCCGGCGCGCGGCGCGACGATCGGGTTCATCACCTTCATCGCCTCGACGATCAGCAGCGTCTCGCCGGCCTTGACCGGCTTGCCGATCGCCACGAAATCGGCGGCGCCCGGCTCGGGCGCGAGATAGGCGGTGCCGACCATGGGCGAGCGGACGGTGCCGGGATGCGCGCCCGGAGCCGCCAGCGCGGGGGCGGCGGCGGGCGCGGGGGCCGCCGCCGCCGGCGCGGCGCCGAGCGGCGCGGCGGCCGGCGCCATCGGCGCGGCGGCGGCGAGCGCCATCGGCGCGGGCGCGGCGGCGATGGAGACGGTGCGCGCGACCCGGATGCGGCGGTCGCCGTCCTGCACCTCGATCTCGGTGAGGCGGGTGGCGTCGAGCAGTTCGGCAAGCTGGCGCACCAGCGCGGGATCGACCTGCATCGGCGCCGCGCCGCCGTCCTGAATGGCTTCGGTCATTCCATGACCCTTCTTATGTGGACAAGATTGCCGCGCGTCCTGTCAGAGCTTTGCCGCCGCGTCCAGCGCCAGCAGATAGCCCAACGCGCCGAAACCGGCGATCGTGCCGTGCGCGGCCATGCCGACATAGCTGCGACGGCGAAAGGGTTCGCGCCGATGCGGGTTGGAAAGGTGCACCTCGATCACCGGCACCTCGACCGCCTTGATCGCATCATGGACGGCGATGGAGCTGTGCGTATAGGCGCCGGCGTTCAGGATGACCGCATGCGCCTGGCGCGCCGCCGCCTCCTGGATCCAGTCGACCAGATGGCCCTCGTGGTTGGACTGGCGGATATCCAGCTCCAGCCCGAGCGTGCGGGCATGGTCCTCCATCCGCCCGGCGATATCGTCGAGCGTGTCGGCGCCGTAGATTTCGGGTTCGCGCGTGCCGAGCAGGTTGAGGTTCGGCCCGTTGAGGACATAGACGGTGGCGGCCATGGGCTCCCTTCCTATATGCGGGGCCTACCTAGACGAGCTTTCTTGGAAACCAAATATGCACAGCGACGGCACCCTCAGCATCCGCGTCAATGGCGAGCATCGGCGAGTCGCCGCCGGGCTCAGCCTGGCCGGGCTCGCGCAGGAGCTCGGGCTCGAGCCGACCAAGGTGGCGGTGGAGCGCAATCTCGAGGTGGTGCCCCGGTCGCAGCTCGCGGCGGTGCTGCTGGAGGATGGCGACGAGCTGGAGATCGTCCATTTCGTCGGCGGCGGCGATCATCCGGCGGCAGGGCTGGCGGAGGATCGCTGGACGGTGGCGGGGCGGAGCTTCACCTCGCGGCTCATCGTCGGCACCGGCAAGTACAAGGATTTCGCGCAGAACGCCGCCGCGCTCGAGGCGTCCGGCGCGGAGATCGTCACGGTGGCGGTGCGGCGGGTGAACGTGTCCGATCGCAAGGCGCCGATGCTGACCGACTATATCGATCCCAAGCGCTTCACCTATCTGCCCAACACCGCCGGCTGCTTCACCGCCGACGAGGCGATCCGCACGCTGCGCCTGGCGCGCGAGGCGGGCGGCTGGGATCTGGTGAAGCTGGAGGTGCTGGGTGAGGCGCGGACCTTGTACCCGGACATGGTGGAGACGCTGCGCGCCACCGAGATCCTCGCCAAGGAGGGCTTCCTCCCGATGGTCTATTGCGTCGACGATCCGATTGCCGCCAAGCGGCTGGAAAATGCCGGCGCGGTGGCGATCATGCCGCTCGGCGCGCCGATCGGCTCGGGGCTGGGCATCCAGAACCGCGTCACGATCCGGCTGATCGTGGAGGGCGCCGGGGTGCCGGTGCTGGTCGATGCCGGCGTGGGCCAGGCCTCGGACGCGGCGGTGGCGATGGAGCTTGGCTGCGACGGCGTGCTGATGAACACCGCCATCGCCGAGGCCAAGGATCCGCTGCTGATGGCGGCCGCGATGAAGGCGGCGGTGGCGGCGGGCCGGCTCTCCTACCGCGCCGGGCGCATGGGCCAGCGCCGCTATGCCGATCCCTCCAGCCCGCTCGCCGGGCTCATCTGATCGTCTAAAGCTAATCGAGGTTGGAACCGCTCCGTCCGGCCGTGGGTTTTTACCGACGAAGGACAAGGAGACAGTCAATGAGCGAGCTGACCGACAAGATCAAGGGCGTGGCCAACGAGATCACCGGCAAGGCCAAGCAGGCTGTCGGCCGCGAGAGCGACAATGGCCGACTCGAGGCCGAAGGTGCCGCGCAGGAGGGCAAGGGCCATCTCCAGCAGGCCAAGGGCGACGTGAAGGGCGCGGTGAAGGGCGTGGTCGACCGCGCCTGACCTCCGACCTTGGGCGAAAGCCCCTATACCTAGGCCGAAGAAGGCGCGAGTCGCAGGCTCGCGCCTTCTGTCGTTAGGGGAAAAGGGCGGACAGTGGCGGGCGCGGTAAATGTTTCGCCCACCAAACCGTTATGGATCATGTTATGACAGACTGGTTCAGACCCGCCGAGCACCACAGCGCCTCCGACGCGATGCTGTCCGCCACGCTGAGCACCGCCTTTGGCCAGCCGGCCGAACAGGCGCTGCCGCGCGATTTCCTCGCCATGCTGGTGGCGCTCGACCGCAGCAAACGCGACACCGCCGGGCGCGCCTGACCGGAGGTCAGGCGGCCGGCGATCGTCCGGCGCTACCAGCCGTAATAGCCGTAATAGCCATAGGCCGGCGGCGGCGGGGGCGCATAATAGACCGGCGGGGGCGGCGGCGGCGGGGCATATCCGTAGCCATAGCCATAGGCCGGCGGATAGCGATCGGACGAGGCGATCGCCGCGCCGACACCCAGGCCGAGCAGGCCGGCCGCCACCGCCGTGCCCGTGCTGACACCGCCATAGCGGCGATAGCCATAGCCCCGGCCATAGCCGCCATGCCAGCCGCCACCGCCGTGCCAGCCATAGCCGCCGCCCCAGCGCGCCTCGGCCGGCGCGGTCGCGACCAGACCGCTCATCGCCAGAAGGGCGGCGGCGGCGGCACCCGTGAACATTTTGCGCATCGCGCATCTCCCAAGACGATGATCGGATCGATCATGCATGAGGCGGATATAGGCGCGCCCCGCTGAACCGCCCAGGAACGGGATGTTTATTTAATGTTCACCGGGCCTTGAGCTGGGTGAGCGTGAGCGCGGGGCTGATCTGTTCGAGATCGGTGCGGAGGTGGAGCAGTGCCACGCCGGGGGCCTTGAGCGCCCGCTCCAGCGCCGGGCCGAAATCCTCGGTGCGGTCCACCTGCTCGGCAAAGGCGCCATAGGCGCGGGCGAGCGCGGCGAAATCGGGATTGGTCAGCGTCGTGCCCGAGGGGCGGCCGGGATAGGCGCGCTCCTGGTGCATGCGGATCGTGCCATAGCTGCCATTGTCCACCACCAGCACGAGCAGCTTGAGCCCCTTGGCCTGGGCGGTGGCCAGCTCCTGGCCGTTCATCAGGAAGCAGCCGTCGCCGGCCAGCGCGATCACCGGGGCGCCCGGCCGGCGCAGCGCGGCGGCGATCGCGGCGGGCAGGCCATAGCCCATCGCGCCGGCGGTGGGGGCGAGTTGCGTGCCCGGCGCACCGTAGCGCCAGTAGCGATGCCACCAGCCGGAATAATTGCCCGCGCCGTTGCACAGGATGGCATCGGCCGGCAGCGCCGCGCGCATCGTCGCCACGCACGGCCCGAGATCGAGCGCCACGCCCGCGCGCGGCGCCGGCTCGGACCAGGCGCGCCAGGCCGCATGCGCCTCGGCGCCGTCGGCGAAGGGCAGGATGTCGTGCGGCCAGTGCGCCAGGCTTTCGCTGAATTCGTGGCAATCGGCGCAGATGGCGAGATCGGTCCGGTACACGGCGTTCAGCTCGGCCGCATCGGGATGGACATGGACCAGCGTCTGGCCGGGATGATCGGGGGTGACGAGGCTATAGCCATCGGTCGTCGCCTCGCCGAGCCGCGCGCCCACCACCAGCAGCAGATCGGCGGCCTTGACGCGCGCCACCAGCGCCGGATTGGGGCCATAGCCGAGATTGCCGGCATAGACGGGCGATGCGCTATCGATCGCATCCTGGCGGCGGAAGGCGCAGGCGACGGGCAGGCCGATCTCCTCGGCGAAGGCGGCGAAATGGTGCGCGGCGGCTTCGTCCCAATCGGCCCCGCCGACAATGGCGAGCGGCGCGCACGCGTCCTTGAGCAGCGCCACCAGCGCCTCCAGCGCGCCGGGATCGGCGGGCTGGGGCGGGCGCTGGATGCGCGGCCGGTCCGCCGCCTCGACGCGGTCGAGCAGCATGTCCTCGGGCAGCGCCAGCACCACCGGGCCGGGGCGGCCGGAGAGCGCGGTGGCATAGGCACGCGCGACATATTCGGGGATGCGCGCGGCATCGTCGATCCGCGCCGCCCATTTGGCGAGCGGCCGGAAGGCGGCGACGAGATCCACCTCCTGAAACGCCTCGCGATCGCGATCGCCGCGCGCGACATCGCCGATGAACAGGATCATCGGGGTCGAATCCTGGCGCGCCACATGCACGCCGATGGCGGCGTTGGTGGCGCCCGGCCCGCGCGTGACGAAGGCGATTCCGGGCCGGCCCGTCAGCTTGCCGTCGGCCTCGGCCATGAACGCCGCGCCGCCTTCCTGGCGGCACACGACCAGATCGATGGCGGGGCTGTCATGCGCCGCGTCGAGCACGGCGAGGAAGCTTTCGCCGGGAACGGTGAAGATCCGGTCGCAGCCCTGGGCGAGGAGCTGGTCCACCAGAATGCGGCCGCCGGTGCGCGTGTCAGTCATACCTCTCTCTAGTCCGGCCGCCGGGGGGATGCTAGCGCTCCGGCCATGCGCATCCTTGCCCGCCTGGCGCGCGCCGCGCCGCTCGCCTTATCGCTCGCGCCCCTGCTCGCCGTGGCGGGCTGCGGCACGCCGCCGCGGCCGCGCGCGCCGGCCGCCGCGTCGCCCTTTCTCGCGGGCGATCAATATCTCTATGGCTCGGGCGAGGCGGCGGCGGTGAGCCGCCAGGCGTGGAACGCGCTGGCCGATTATGCCGAACGCGCGCGCGCCGGCCGGCGAGGCGTGGTGCTCGCCGCCGGGGCGACGCTGGCGGCGCCGCGCTTCGTGCCGTGCGGCGCCAAGCCGCCCGCCGCCGTGTTCGACGTGGACGAGACGGTGCTGCTCAATCTCGGCTTCGAATATGATCAGCTCGCCGCCGGACGGCCGGGCTTCGATCAGCAGCGCTGGCTGCGCTGGGAGCAGGGCGGCGTCGAGGCGGTGGCGCCGGTGCCGGGCGCGCGCGAGGGGCTGGCGCGGCTGCGCGCGCTGGGCATCACCGTCATCTTCAACACCAATCGTTCCGCCGCGAATGCGGGCTATACCGAGCAGGCGCTCGACCGCGCCGGCCTCGGCCCCGCGCGCCATGGCGAGACGCTGTTCCTGATGGGCGACGACGAGGCCGGCCCCGCCAAGGACGGCCGCCGCGCGCGGATCGCGGCGCGCTATTGCGTGATCGCGCTCGGCGGCGATCAGCTCGGCGATTTCTCCGATCTCTTCACGGCCGAGGCCGATCCCGCCGCGCGCCGCGCGCTCACCGCGCTGCCGGGCATCGCCGGCCTGTGGGGGCGGGGCTGGTTCGCGCTGCCCAATCCGGTCTATGGAGCGGGGCTGAAGGGAGGAATCGATACGATCTTCCCGCCGGCGCAGCGCTGGACCGATCCCGGCGCGCCGACCACAGGCAAGGGCAAGGGGCGAGGCTGAGATGGTGTGGACACGCGACGAGATGGCGGCCCGCGCGGCGCGCGAGCTTGAGGACGGTTTCTACGTCAATCTCGGCATCGGCATTCCCACGCTCGTCGCCAACCATCTGCCCGCGGGCGTGGAGGTGACGCTCCAGTCCGAGAACGGCATGCTCGGCATCGGCCCCTTCCCCTATGCGGGCGAGGAGGATCCCGACCTCATCAACGCCGGCAAGCAGACCATTACCGCGCTGCCCTCATCGAGCTTCTTCTCCTCGGCGGACAGTTTCGCCATGATCCGGGGCGGCCATATCGATGTCGCGGTGCTGGGCGCGATGGAGGTGTCCGAACAGGGCGACATCGCCAATTGGATGATCCCCGGCAAGATGGTGAAGGGCATGGGCGGGGCGATGGATCTCGTCGCCGGGGTCAAGAAGATCATCGTCGTGATGGATCTCGCCGCCAAGGATGGCACGCCCAAATTCATCCCCGCCTGCACCCTGCCGCTCACCGGCAAGAATGTGGTGGACATGATCATCACCGAATATGCGGTGTTCAGCCGGCCCGATCATGCGAGCCTGTTCCGCCTGATCGAGCTGGCGCCGGGCATCAGCGCCGCCGAGGTGGCGGCCAAGGTGACGGCGCGGTACGAAGAGGCGCTCGCCCCCGCCTGAGCCCGGCCGGCCGGCGCTTCCGGCGGCCCGCGTCCCGTGCCGCGCGCGCGCGGCACCCACATCGCGGACCGGGCCGCGCCCATTGCGCCACCCGACGAGCTTGCCTATCTCCGCCGCCAAGGGTCCGCAGGGGATGGCAGAGGCATGACGAGTTTCGACGACCGGGAACGCGCTTTCGAAGCGAAGTTCGCCCATGATCAGGAAATGGCGTTCCGCGTGGTCGCGCGGCGCAACCGTCTGATCGGCCAATGGGCGGCGGACCGCATGGGTCTCACCCCCGCCGAAACCGATGCCTATGCCCGCTCGGTCGTGCAGGCGGAGTTCGAATCCGCTGGCGACGAGGATGTGATCCGCAAGCTGTACGGCGATCTCGTCTCCGCCGGCGTGGAGATCGACGAAGCCGCCATCCGCGGCGAGCTGGAACTCAAGCTGATCGAAGCACGCCGCCAGCTGATCGAGGCGCTCTGACATGGCGATGGCGGCGGACGAAATCGCGGCGCTGATCCGCCAGTCCATCCCGGACGCATCGGTGGAGATCACCGATCTCGCCGGTGACGGCGATCATTACGCCGCCCGGGTGGTGAGCGAGAGCTTCCGAGGTCTGCCGCGCGTGCGGCAGCATCAACGTGTGTACGAGGCGCTGGGCGGGCGCATGGGGGGCGTGCTGCACGCGCTCCAGCTCACCACCGCCACGCCTTAAGGAGTGACAGCATGACCGAAGACGTTCAGGCGCGGATCGACCAGGCCGTGAAGGGCAGCGACGTGCTGCTGTTCATGAAGGGCTCGCCGCTATTCCCGCAATGCGGCTTCTCCAGCCGCGCGATCGCGATCCTCGATCGGCTCGGCGTGGATTACGCCTCGATCGACGTGCTTCAGGATCAGGGCATCCGCCAGGGCATCAAGGCCTATTCGGACTGGCCGACGATCCCGCAGCTCTATGTGAAGGGCGAATTCGTCGGCGGCTCGGACATCATGATGGAGATGTACGAGAGCGGCGAGCTGGCCGAGCTGATGACCAAGTCCGGCGTCGCGCAGAAAGCGGCCTGAGCCTGGGCATGGCCGCGCCGGTCGCGACGGTGCACCCGCTGGTGCGGCGGATCACCGCCGCCAATGGCGGTCCCTTCACCGCGACCGGCACGCAGACGCACATCGTCGGCCATGGCCGGGTCGCGGTGATCGATCCCGGACCCGCCTTGGACGCGCATATCGAGGCGCTGCTGGCGGCGGTCGCGGGCGAGACGGTCGCCGCCATTCTCTGCACCCACACGCATCGCGACCATAGCCCCGGCGCGGCGCCGCTCGCGGCGGCCACCGGGGCGCCGGTGCTGGGCTGCGCGCCGGTGGCGGGCGCCGGCTTCGACGAAAGCTATGCCCCCGCGCGCGTGCTCGCCGATGGCGAGGCGGTGACCGGCCCGGGCTGGACGCTGCGCGCGCTCGCCACCCCGGGCCATACCTCCAACCATCTCTGCTTCCTGCTGCCCGAAGCCCGCGCCCTGTTCAGCGGCGATCATGTCATGGGCTGGTCCACCAGCGTTGTTATCCCGCCGGACGGGCATATGGGCGCCTATCTCGCCAGCCTCGAGCGGCTGCTCGATCTGGATGTCGATACCTATTTCCCGGCGCATGGCGATCCCGTGGCGCAGCCGGCGCGGCTGGTGCGGCGGATGATCGGCCATCGCCGCCAGCGCGAGGGCCAGATCCTGCGGCTGCTCGGCGAAGGCGTGGCGGGCGTGCCCGAAATGGTCGAGCGGCTCTATGTCGGGCTCGATCCCCGGCTGGTGCGCGGCGCCGAGGCCAGCGTGCTCGCGCATCTCCAGCACCTCGCCGAGCGCGATCGGGTGCGGCAGGATGGCCCGCGCTGGGCGCTCGCCGCCTGATGCCGCCCTGGGCGCGGCGCGCGCTGATCGCGCTGCTCGGGCTGATCGCGGTGGCGGCGCTGGGGCTGGCGGCGCTCCGGGTCGTGCGCGCGGTCGAGCGCCGCTTCGTCCCCGATCCCAGCGTGATCGCCACCGCCAGCCTGGAGGGGCTGCGCGCGCAGAACCGCCTGTCGGGGCTGGTCGCCAGCTATGTGGCCGTGGTCACCGCCACGCAGAGCCGCTTCGGCCTGTCCGCCCAGCGCACGCTGATCCTGCCCGGCCAGGTGCGCTACGAGGTGGATCTCGCGCGGCTGCGGCCCGGGGATCTGCGCTGGGACGCCGCCGCGCACCGGCTCGACGTGACGCTGCCGCCGCTGGAACTGGTGGGGCCGGCGGTCGATCTGGCGCGGATGCGCAGCTATGATGGCGGCGGGCTGCTGCTGCGTTTCTCCCATGTCGGCGAAGGGCTGGACGCGGCCAACCGCAAGGCCGCCGAGACCGAATTGATGCGCCAGGCGCGCCAGCCGGTGGCGATGCAGATCGCGCGGGATGCCACGCGGCGGGCGGTGGAACGCAGCTTCGCGCTGCCGCTCCGCGCCGCCGGGCTGGACGCGCGCGTGCGCGTGCGCTTTCCCGACGAGCCCGGCTTTCCCGCCGAGCCCGATCCCCGGCCGATGGAGCGATCCCGTTCGCTCGGCGAGATTTTCGGGCTGGACCGCTGACCCTCCCCTGGACGACAGGCCTTTCCTCCCCGACATAATCGTAATAGCGGCGGGCAGCGCGAGGCGCCGGCCCGCGCCAGCCGAGAAGGGTTTAGAGATGACCGCGCCCGTTCAGACCTTGCAGGGGCTCGACCTGCGCGCCGAGATCGACCGGCTGCGCCGCGAGCGCAACGCGATCGTGCTTGCCCATTATTATCAAACGCCCGATATCCAGGATCTCGCCGATTTCGTCGGCGACAGCCTCGATCTCTCGGCCAAGGCGGCGGCCACCGATGCCGAGGTGATCGCCTTTTGCGGCGTGCGCTTCATGGCCGAAGTGGCCAAGATCCTCTCGCCGGAAAAGACGGTGGTGCTGCCCGACATGGCCGCCGGGTGCAGCCTGGAGGATAGCTGCCCGCCGGAACGCTTCGCCGCCTTCCGCGCCGCCCATCCCGATCATCTGGCGATCACCTACATCAATTGTTCGGCGGCGGTGAAGGCGCATTCGGATATCATCGTCACCTCCTCCTCGGCCGAGCGGATCCTCGCCCAGCTGCCGATGGACCAGAAGATCATCTTCGCGCCCGACAAGAATCTCGGCGCCTATTTCAACCGCAAGACCGGCCGCGACATGCTTTTGTGGCCGGGCGCCTGCATCGTCCACGAAGCCTTTTCCGAAACCGAGCTGCTCAAGCTCAAGCTCGATTATCCCGATGCGCCGGTGGCGGCGCATCCCGAATGCCCGGCCTATATCCTCGACCATGCCGATGCGGTGGGCTCGACCCGGGCGATCCTCGAATTCGCGCTGACCTCGCCCGCCGAGACGATCATCGTCGCGACCGAGCCGCACATCATCCACCAGATGGAGAAGGCGGCGCCGCACAAGCGCTTCATCGGCGCGCCCGGGGCGGACGGCAATTGCAACTGCAATATGTGCCCGTACATGGCGCTCAACACGATGGAGAAGCTCTATCTCGCGCTGCGCGATCTGGAGCCGCGCATCGAGCTGGACGAGGCCACCCGCATCGCCGCCAAGCGTCCGCTGGACCGCATGCTGGAGATGGCGGGCCGCAGCGTCGGCGGCGGCGATCTCGGCGCGCGCGGCTGAGCGGGCGGGGCGACGATGGACTTCACGCTCGACGGCTTCGACACCGACGCCTTTGTGCGCGCCACGCTGGCCGAGGATCTCGGCGCGGAGGGGGATATCACCTCCGCCGCGGTGATCCCGGCCGAGGCGCGCTTCACCGGCGCGCTGGTGGCGCGGGACGCGATCACCCTGGCCGGGCTCGCGCTCGCCGGCGCCTTTTTCCGCCATCTCGATCCCGATGTCCGGCTGGACGGGCGGGCGGCGGATGGCGAGGCGCTGCCGCGCGGCGCCACGGTGATGCGGATCGAGGGCAGGGCGCGTGCGCTGCTCACCGCCGAACGGTCCGCGCTCAACACGCTCCAGCACCTTTCCGGCATCGCCACGCTGACGCGCCGCTATGTCGAGGCGATCGCGGGCACCGGCGCGACGCTGCTCGATACGCGCAAGACGATCCCCGGCCTGCGCCGCCTCGAGAAATACGCCACGCGCATGGGCGGCGCCACCAACCATCGGCTCGGCCTGTGGGACGCGGCGATGATCAAGGACAATCACGTCGCGGTGGCGGGCGATGTCGCCACGGCGGCGGCGCGCGCCAAGGCCGCCGGGATCGCGCGGATCATCGTCGAGGTCGACCGGATCGACCAGATCGAGCCCGCGCTCGCGGCGGGCGCGACCTGGCTGCTGCTCGACAATATGCCGCCCGACATTCTGCGCGGCGCGGTGACGCTGGTGGGCAAGCGCGTGCCGTGCGAGGCCTCGGGCGGGGTGAGCCTGGAGACGATCCGCGCCATCGCCAAGACGGGCGTCGACTATATCTCCGTGGGCCGGCTCACCCAATCGGCGCCGGCGGCGGATATCGGCCTCGACCTCGCTCTGGCGCCGGCCTAATCTGGCCGCCGCCAGGGGGGACAGGATGCGGCCGATCTCGATCACGCGCTTCGCCATTCTCTACGCGGCGGGCATCGCGCTCGGGGCGGGGTCGACGCTGCTGCACTGGTCCGCCATCCGCGCCGCGCTGGCCTCGGCGTCGCGCCCCGGCTTCCTCGCCACCCTCCTCGCGCTGTGCGGCCTTTCGGTGCCGCTGCTGCTGCTCTGGCTGATCGCGGCGCGCGGCAGCGATGGCGCGCGCTGGCTGGCGCTGCTGCTGCTCGCGCTGGGCGTGGCGCTCCTGCTCTTCGGCGCGGCGCGCGGCACCTATCGCTGGGATGCGGCGGGCCTGCTCGGCGCCGGCCGCCTGGCGCTGCACTGCCTCGCGCTCGCCTTCACCTTCCGCCCCGATGCCCGCGCCTGGCTGGCGCCGGGCCGCCGCCTGGAGTCCGCCTGATGCTTCCGCTTCGCCTGGTGTCGCTTCCGCTTCTCGTCCTGCCCGCCATGCTCGCCGCCCAGCCGCCGGCCTGCCCCATCCCCGCCGGCCTGCCGCGGCCCGAGCCCGAACTGCCGAGCGCCGATCAGCCCAAGCGCGTGGTGCCGATCACCGGCTATACGCTCTCGCTGATCTGGCAGCCCGAGGCCTGCCATGCGCGGCGCGGGCGGCCGGGCGATTTCGGCTGCGCCAGCCCGGCGATGCGCACCGGCTTCACGCTGCACGGCCTGTGGCCCGATGGCGACGGCCCCAATCGCTGGCCGCAATATTGCCGCGCGACGCCGCTGCTCAGCCCGGCCCAGCTGCGCGCCGGCCTTTGCGCCACGCCCTCGGTGCAGCTGCTCCAGCATGAATGGGCCAAGCACGGCACCTGCATGAGCCCGGATCCGAGCCGCTATTTCGCCACCGAGACGGCGCTGTTCCGGCGCGTGCGCAGCCCCGACATGGCGGCGCTCGCCGCGCGCCGCGATCTCACCGCGCGCGATTTCCAGACCGCGTTCGCCGCCGCCAATCCGGGGCTGACGGCGGACATGCTCCGGCTCAACGTCAATGCGCGCGGCTGGCTGGAGGAGGTGTGGATCTGCCTCGGGCGCGATCGCCGCCCGCGCGCCTGTCCGGCCGGCGCCGGCGGCGCCGCCCCGGGCGCCGCGCTGCGCATCGCCACCCCGGAAGGCTGAACGCGGCGCCCGTCCGCGGCGCGGCGCGGTGCGGCCGCTAGGCGCGCCGCACCTCGGTCTCGATGGTCGCGGCGCCGGGATGGTGCCGATCGAGATGGCGCTTGATGATGCGCAGATTGCGGCTGTTCGACCGGAAGAAAAAGTCCGGGATCGCGCCCACGAAGGGAATGGCGGAGAGCAGCAGGTCGAAGCCGACATTGCCCGCCATGCGCGCCATCTGCCATTTGGACAGGCCGAGATTGCGCGCCTCCCACACGATCCAGCCGCCCAGCGCGGTGGCGGCGACGGGGCCGATGCCGGGCAGGGCGTCGAGCAGCACGTCCAGCCCGACCTTGCGGTTGAGGCCCGGAATGGTGATCAGCCCTTCGAGCAGCCGCTCGGCATGTTCGACCCGCTGGCGGATCGAGGCGGGATCGCGGCCGAGGCCGGGGAGGGACTGGAAGGTGGCGGGCATGGCCCTATAACGCACGAAGCGCCGGGTGGAGCCGGTCAGCGCGCCGGGCTGCGCAGCTCGTCGAGCGGGTGCAGGCCGCGCGGCGAATCGCGGAACCGGTCCAGCCCGGGCGCCACCAGCGACCAGCGGATCGGCGGGCCGAGCGCGATGAAGGGCGCGGTGGCCTCGATCAGCGCATCGGCCTGGGTCAGCAGCACGCTGCGCTCGTCGAGCGTCTCGGCATAGCGCGCGGCGATCAGCAGCGTGTCCGCCGGCTCGGTGCAGGCGGTGCCGCGCTCGCAGGCGAAGCGGCGCAGATAGAAAGCGGCGGTGTCGGCGGGGGCGACCTCGTCGATCAGGCGCAGCTCGGCGGGCGCGCCCTCGGGCACCGCCACGGCCGCGACGCCGATGCGCCGCCAATCATCGGCGAGCAGCGCGAAGAGCAGGCGCGCGCCCGGGCCATCGGGCAGCGCCACGCGCACGGGCGCCGCCGGCGCCCCGGCCAGCAGCGCGCGCGCCGCCGCGCGCCGCGCGTCCAGCGGCATGTCCTGCCAGCCGGGCTGGACGGGCGTGGCGATCTCGGGGGTGCCGCGCGGCAGGATCGCCTCGATGGGGGTCCAGCCCGGCGGCGCCACCAGCCGGGCGATGCGCGCGCGATCGATCGCCATGGCCAGCGCGCGGCGATGCGCGGCGGCGGCGGTGAAGCCCGTGGCGCGGGCCTCGAAGGCGAGGCCGAACAGCCCCGCGACCGGATCGACGCGCAGCGCGCCCGCGGCCATGGTGGCGGCGCGCGCGATCGGCAGATCGGCGAATCCGCCGCCCAGCACCAGATCGCCGCGCCCCAGCTGGAAGCGCGCCACCGCCCGCGCCGCCGGCTCGCCCCGCAGCGCGACGCGCGTCGGCGCCGGCCCCGGCTCATCGGGATCGGCGTCGCGCGGCGGCTTCTGGCGGAGCAGCGCCACCCCCGCATCGAGGCGCAGCAGCGCGAACGGGCCGCCCGCGCGGCACGGCGCCGCCAGCGCGGGCTGGGCGAAGAGCGGCAGCAAATTGGGGCGCGGCGCGGCCAGCTCGATATCGATCACCTGCGGCGTCACCGCCTCGATCTGGGTGATGGCGCCGAGCAGCGGCTTGAGCGGGTTGCGACTGGCGGGCGCGATGGCGGCGCGCAGCTGCGCGGCGATCGCCGGCGCGGCGCGCGGCTGATCCACCTCGCCGAGGCGGAACAACAGGCTGCGGCCATCGTCGCTCACCGCCCAGCGCTCCGCCAGGCCCGGGATGATCTGCCCCGCGGCATCGAAGCGGAGCAGCCCCTGGCCCGTCGCTGCGATCAGCGTCGCCGCCGGCGCGGGCAGCGGCCCGGTCGCGGCGGCGGGCACCGCGCCGGCGGCCAGCGCGGGGCCGATCACGCTCACCCGCAAGGGGCCGGACGGCGGCTCGCGCCGGCAGGCGGTGAGGAGCAGCAGCGAGCAGAGGCAGAGGCGGCCGATCACCGCGCCGACCTCGCACGGATGCGCCGCCGGCGGAAGAGGGCGCGGCGCCGCGCGGGGCGGGGGGGCATGGCCGCGCGGCACGTCCCGTGGCGGCGCGCCCGGCGGACGGATGGTCGCGCCGGGCGGATACGATTGGCGAGGCGGCGGACCAGCGTGATTTGGGTGGTTAGCGAGGCCGTAGACTCATAAAGCGGACGGACCGCTACCGCCCAGTTGCGGACTTGACGCGGGTATTCACATGATACCGAACGCGGTCACCCAACGGAGACGGACTCTAGCGTGCCGCAGGGTCGCTCTTCAATGGCGCGGGCTTACAACCCGTGAGTTGTTGAAAACGAGCATCAGCCGCAAGTATCCGATTATACGCTTCCATCTTCTCCGCCGGCGCGTTCGATGCGGTGTTCGTTGTTCCGCACGCAGGCATATCCGATATGAACCTGCCGCCTCTGTAGGCGTATGGCCAAAAGGAAATGCTCGGACATGTGATGCCGGGCGCGACCTGAGTCTTGGGGTTTATGAAGCCATAGATTTTAAACGGGCGCAGATCACCTCTTGAGATGTTGGCTTTTGCCTCGGAAGCAGGGTCGCTGAGGGGGATGCGTTCACACTCGTTCAAGCGGGGAAAGCCGTGCGGATTGAGCGGCCCGTTGGGATCCATGAGCGATGTTTCATCGGCTTGCTGCTGTGGTGACATGCCATCTGCCAACCCACGTTCAGACGGGGTGCCAATCAAGACGAGGCCTACCAGTAGCGTTGCCGGTTTGGACGTCAGCATCATCACCTCCTCTGTCAAAAGCGGCTGGTCGCCTATTCACCAACCATAGCCACTTGCAGCCAACGCCCAGTCTCCGCCGGTGAGCGCCGCTCACCAACACAGAACCGGACGTTGTGCCGCTAACCTTTGGCTATTTCGGCTTGGCGGTGCCCGCCTCTCCGGCCATTGGCTGGCGCGGTATTCGGTACCGAGTCTGATCTCGGTTCCCGTCACAAACGACCAAGTCGCCCCGAACACCAGCCTCCCCCGTACAGGGATTGCATGTGCGCCAATCCCCCGATTTGATTTCGTCATTCGAGCAGGCCCGGCCCTGATCGACCTTCGTCGGAACGGGGGCGACGATCGCGGCACCCGGCGGAGCGGTGGCGAGGATTGTCAAGAAAAGCGAACCAAGCGATCCCACACGCATCACTCCCGCTTATCCATAGCTCGCCTGAACGGAGCGAAGGCTAGACGAGAGCGGTCCGGCGGCAAACCACCCAAAACCCCGTTCCGCCGCTTCGCGAAGAGCGGCCGCTTATGAGTTCACGACCTAATCTTCGCTTCTCTCGGCGCGAGGCTTGGAACGCGCTTCCGTTCGTGCCTCGTGACCGAGCGAGAAAGCCGGAGGCCTTACGGTCTTCCCCGATGGAGGACGATCACCGCTCCGCGCTCCCGAAGGAAGCGGCGGCGCTGGCCGCAAGCGGCTGATCTTGCCTGGAAAGCGAACACAGCGGACCGAACCGCCGCTGGGTCATCTACCGATCGAGCCTTGTTCCAATCCTCGCCCGATTGGCGCTCCAATAAATATATATAGGGCGGCCCACCAAAGCCTCTACTGGAACCATTCCGACGCCTCCCAGCTTTGGCGGCACGCGGCTGTCGGCCGCGCGATCACGATCGTCGTCAAGAACGAAGACGTGGTTTGGCGGAACGGTCGCTTCGAAGGTGTCGTCGAACTGCGAAGAGCCCGTATCCAAGACCTTGTGGATGGAGGGCTCACCCGGAAAACGCTCGCCGAAGATGGCAGCCTGATATGGTCCGCCGTAGCCGGTGAAATGTCCCTGTCCCTGTGCGGTTTCCATCGCGGCCTTCCCGCTCACAAAAGGCACGCCGTTCCGCATTTCAATCGTGTCCCCCGCTATTGCGGCGATCCGGCTAACCCGATTACTGTCCTGTCCTCTGAACATGATGATCGTTCCACGAACGAGCGGACCGCGCCAACGCATATCGACGATGAACATGTCGCCCTTCTCGATCGTAGGAGCCATGCTTTCAGCGGGCGCAAAGTAAGCCTTATAGGAGTGATCGAGGACGTGCGCGGGGAACTGCATTAAAATAGCGACCGCAACCGATATGGCGACCAAGCCGTACCAACGGGACCAACTATACGGCGGCGAACGAAACTTGCTCTTACGCCAGGTTAGGAGAATTGGCGCGATGTAGAGTGCGGCGATCGCCGCAGAAATGACAGCGATCGCGACTATAGCGCTCGAATAACTCGTGACGGGTGCATAGCCCATCGCTACGCCGAGCAGCGCCATCAGCACAGCAGGGGCAACGAGGAAGCCCAACCCGGCGCGCCACGCTCCTACGCGGAAGAGCCCAAGGCCGGGCGTGACGATATTCAGAGCAGCGATCCCGATGCGCGCCGGGACGCGCCTGCCAATCTGTCGCCCATCCGAGCCATCATTCATGCCCGCTCTCCCACTAGGGCCCGGCAGCCTATTGAAAAATCAGCATTCAAGAAAAGCGGCGTATGCCGTGAAGGCGGCGCGTGGGCGAAAGCGGCCCTTTTCCTTACAGGTCCACGAACTACCCTGGTCGGGCGATCGATCACGCCGCTCGGCCCGGCGCCTGCCCGTCCCGTGCGCGGCTTGGTTGCGGAGCGGCGCCGATAGCGGTCGGGCCGCTGTCGGCCTCGCGCCGCGCGCCGGCGGATCCCCGCCCTTGTGCGCGCGCGTCCTTGTGGACCTTCCCTGCCGCGCTCCTCCCGCCGAGCGGTCGCGCGCCGCGAGGTGACGGCAAGCGCCACCCACAGGCGCGCGGCACCGAGCGGGAACGGCAGGCCAAGGCCGAGCCGCCATCGGCCGAGGCCGAACGCCGCGAACAGGGTGAGCGCATTCCGTGTCACTGGCTTTCTCCTTCCAGCGGTCATGGGCTCGGTCGATGGGGTACGCCGCCCGGCCGCGCGCCCGCCCGTGCTGTGGGCCCCTTGCGCGCGGGTCGGGGCCGGGGGCGCGGCCGGGCCGACAGCGCGCACCTATTTCAGCGGCCGCGTGCCCCCCGGCCGCCGCGCGCCTCTAGCGGTGGCGACTCACCGCCCGCTGCCGCACGATGGCAAGCGCCACCCAGAGGCTCGTGACGGCGAGCGTGAGCGGCATGCCAAGGCCGGGACGCCATTGGCCGATGCCGAACGCCAAAGCGGCGATGCCCAACGCCACGAACAGGGTGCGCGCGATCCGTGCCATCGACCGTCTCCCGTCTGCCAGATGGGCCCAAGGCCATCGTCCACGCCACTCGGGCTCGCCGGGCGCAGGCGGCCCGTCCCCCGCGTCGCGCCTGCCGGCCCCCGCCGCCGGGCCCGGGTTGCGCGCCGGTGGCGGAACCGGGCTTTTGGTGCGGACGACGGGACTCGAACCCGTACTCTCTACGAGAAGCAGATTTTCTTACCACTTCGGCTTTCGCCGCCGCCACAGGGCGTTCGTGGTCTGGACTGTCCCTTCGCCCTGGCCCGCAGGCTTTAGGCGCCGCCCGTCCAGTCTCTACACCGTCCCGCACCGGTGGCCGGTGCGGGCTTGGCTCGGGATTGGCATGGGGCCGGAGCCCCGACAGCGTTCCCCGACTTTGAGCGGTTCTACTCCGTGGATTTCCCCACGGGCACTCCAATTGTAAAGTCTGCTGCGTCTACCGATTTCGCCACGTCCGCATCGGTTCGCGACAAAGACCATGGCGGGCCGCGGGTCAAGCCGGCGGCTGCGATGGCCTTGAACCGGAGGCGGCGCTTCCGCGCCGAGCGCCGCCCCCTCCGGCTCAGACGTTGAGACGCTCCCGCATTTCCTTGCCCGGCTTGAAATAGGGAACGCGCTTGGCATCCACCTCCACCGACTCACCCGTGCGGGGGTTGCGGCCCACCCGGGCGTCGCGCGCGCGGGTGGAAAAGGCACCGAACCCGCGCAGCTCCACCCGGCCGCCATCCACCAGCCGATCGGCGATCGCATCGAACACCGTCGTGACGATGCGTTCGACATCCTTCTGGCCCAGCGTCGGATTCTCCGCCGCAATCGATTGAACCAGTTCCGATCGAATCATCGCCTTGCCCTTACCTCGGTCGCTCCCCGCGAGCGCCACTGGCTGTAGACAAGGGGCAATCCCATAAATTTGGATCAATGTCACCCTGTGGATTACCCTCGGTGTGCACCGGTAAACCGCACAGGGGCAACGAAAAACCCCTCCCCGCCGGGGCGGGAAGGGGTCGAGCGCCGGTGGCGGGCGGCGTCGGCGCCGCCCGATCCGGGATTAGTTGTTTTCCTGACGCGCCTTGAGGGCCTCGCCGAGAATGTCGCCCAGCGACGCGCCCGAGTCGGACGAGCCATATTGCGCCACGGCCTGCTTCTCTTCGGCGAGCTGCATCGCCTTGATCGAGAAGGTCGGCTTCTTGGACCGGTCGAAGCCGGTGACCATCGCGTCGAACTTCTGCCCGACCTGGAACCGCTCCGGACGCTGCTCGTCGCGATCGCGGCCGAGATCGCCGCGACGGATGAAGCCGGTCGCGCCATCGTCGCCGATCTGCACGTCGAGGCCGGCGTCACCGACCGACAGAACGGACACGGTGACGGTCTGCCCGCGCGATACGCCCGCGCTGGAGGTGGTGCCGGTGGCGACGCCGCCGCGCTCGAGCTGCTTGATGCCGAGCGAGATGCGCTCCTTCTCGGCGTCCACGTCGAGCACCACCGCCTGCACGGTCTCGCCCTTGTGGTGCAGCGCCAGCGCTTCCTCGCCGGTCACGCCCCAGGCGATGTCCGACATATGGACCATGCCGTCCACATCGCCGTCCAGGCCGATGAACAGGCCGAACTCGGTCGCGTTCTTGACTTCGCCCTCGACGGTCGAGCCCACCGGGTGCTTCTCGACAAAGGCCTCCCACGGATTCTGCTGGGCCTGCTTGAGGCCGAGCGAGATGCGGCGCTTGTCCTGATCCACCTCGAGGATGACGACTTCCACCTCCTGCGAGGTCGAGACGATCTTGCCGGGATGGACGTTCTTCTTGGTCCAGCTCATCTCGGAGACATGGACCAGGCCCTCGATGCCCGGCTCCAGCTCGACGAACGCGCCATATTCGGTGATGTTCGTCACGCGGCCCGAGAATTTGGCGCCGACCGGATATTTGGCGCCCGCGCCCTCCCACGGATCGCTCTCGAGCTGCTTCATGCCGAGGCTGATGCGCTGCGTCTCGCGGTTGATGCGGATGATCTGCACGCGCACCGTGTCGCCGATATTGATCACCTCGGACGGGTGGTTGACGCGCTTGTAGCTCATGTCGGTGACATGGAGCAGGCCGTCGATCCCGCCGAGATCCACGAAGGCGCCGTAATCGGTGATGTTCTTCACCACGCCGTCGATCACCTGGCCCTCATGCAGCGACTGGATGAGGCCGGTGCGCTGCTCGGCGCGGGTCTCTTCCAGCACGGCGCGGCGCGACACCACGATATTGCCGCGGCGACGGTCCATCTTGAGGATCTGGAAGGGCTGCGGCAGGTCCATCAGCGGGGTGACGTCGCGCACCGGGCGGATGTCCACCTGGCTGCCCGGCAGGAAGGCCACGGCGCCGTTGAGATCGACGGTGAAGCCGCCCTTCACGCGGCCGAAGATCACGCCCTCGACGCGCGCGGTCTTGGCGAATTCCTGCTCCAGCTTGTCCCAGGCGGCCTCGCGGCGCGCGCGGTCGCGGCTGAGCATCGCCTCGCCATGGATATTCTCGACGCGATCGACATAGACCTCGACCTCGTCCCCGATCTTGAGATCGGCCTTCTGGCCCGGCGCGGGCGCGAATTCGCGCAGCGGCACGCGGCCTTCGGACTTCAGGCCGACATCGATCACGACCATGTCGTTCTCGATCCCGGTCACGGTGCCCTTCACCACGCGGCCTTCGAAGCCGTCCGTGGCACCCAGGGTCTGGTCGAGCAGCGCGGCGAAATCGTCGCGCGTCGGGTTGGCAGCAGTCGCCATAAGGAGCGGTTGTCCTGTTCGTTCGATCTTTCCGGCCATCCGGTTGTATCCGGAGGTCTTTGGCCAGAACCGCCGCGACGGCCCCATGCCGGCGCGGCATCCGGTGGCACAAGCGGGCGGGGGCGCTTCGCGCAGGTCGATCGAGACGCGCCATCGGCGCCGCAACCATGCGAAAAGGGCGCGTGAGGACACGACCACCGGCCTGCCCAGACGCGCCTACCCCGCCGGACTCGCGCCGACGGACCCGCCCTGCATAGGCGATCGGCGGCGGCGACACAAGCCGCGCGGGCGCATGGGCGCTCAGGGGGGCTGACGCAAGTTGGTGTTGCTGTGTTGCAACATGCGGCCTACGGAGCGCGTCCCGCCGGGAACCCGCGCCCCAAGCGCCGGTTCTGCGGCCGACAGGGATGTACCTCCCCAGTAGAAGGATGTTGCGATGCGTAAGATGATCATGGCCGCTCTGGCCACGGCGACCGTGTTCGGGGCCCAGGCCGCTTCGGCCCAGAGCACCGACTGGACCACCACCTCCTTCCGCGGCTTCCGCCTCGAGGGCAATGCCGGTGGCGATCGCTTCCAGTCGCAGGGCCAGCACAACGACAAGTTCGGCTATGGCGGCACGATCGGCTTCGACGGCCAGCTCGGCGACAAGATCGTGATCGGCCCCGAGGGCTCGTTCTGGCGTTCCAACAAGTGGAACGAGAATTGCTCGGGCGGCGTGAATGGCGGCAGCGTCTGCCAGAAGTCGTTCGAGGAATGGGCGGTCGCGGTGCGCGCCGGCTATCTCGTCACCCCCAACCTGCTCGTGTTCGGCAAGGGCGGCTATGCGGTGAACGAGCAGCGCAAGCGCTTCGACGCGCCGGTCGGCGAGACGAGCTACTATAATCACGGCCGCACCACCGGCTATCAGGTCGGCGGCGGCGTGGAATACACGCTCACCCAGAGCTTCGTGCCGGTGCCGGTCTATGTGAACGCCCAGTACGTCTATTCGAACTATCAGGACCACACCTCGCGCCAGCGCGTGATGGGTGGCATCGGCGTCCGCTTCAAGTAAGCGACGCCTCCGTTCGCCCGGGCGTGCGGCCCGGGCGGGCGGAACCGGCTGGCGGCGCCGCGCGCGGCGCTGCTAGTCTTCCGGCCATTCTCCCGAGGGAGCCGCGCATGGCCGCCGAAACACCGCCGCAGAGCCTGGTCGTGCTGACCGGCGCCGGCATTTCCGCCGAAAGCGGACTCGCCACCTTTCGCGGGCCGGACGGTCTGTGGGAGGGGCACCGGATCGAGACGATCTGCACGCCCGAGGCATTGGCCGCCGATCGCGCGCTGGTGCTCGACTTTTACGACCAGCGCCGCCGCGCGCTCGCCACCGTCGCACCCAATGCCGCGCACGCCGCGCTCGCCCGGCTCGAGGCCTGCTGGCCGGGCCCCTTCCTGCTCGTCACCCAGAATGTCGACGATCTCCATGCCCGCGCGGGCAGCCGCCAGCTGATCCACATGCATGGCGCGCTGCGCTCGGCGCTGTGCGAGGGGTGCGAGACCCGCCAGCCCTGGACCGGCGATCTCGCCGATGCGCCCGCCTGTCCCGCCTGCGGCGCGGCGCGGCTGCGGCCCGACATCGTCTTCTTCGGCGAGATGCCCTATCACATGGCCGAGATCGAGGCGGCGCTGGAGGGCGCCGATCTGTTCGTCTCGATCGGCACCTCGGGCGCGGTCTATCCCGCCGCGGGCTTTGTCCGCCTCGCCGCCGCCGCGGGCGCGGCCACGCTGGAGCTTAATCTCGAGGCGTCGGCGGGCAGCGCCTGGTTCGAGGAGACGCGGCTCGGCCCGGCGACGCAGTTGGTGCCCGCCTGGGTGGAGGCGATGCTGGCTAGCCGCTGAGCCGGTCGCTCACTCCACCCAGTCGAGCCCGATCTCGCGATAGAGGCCGCGATCCTCCTCCCAGTCGGGCTTCACCTTGACGTGCAGGAAGAGATGCACCGTCCGGCCGAGCAGCGGCGCCAGCTCGGCCCGGGCGCGGCTGCCGATCTCCTTCAGCCGCGCGCCGCGCGCGCCGAGCACGATCGCCTTCTGGCTGTCGCGCGCGACGAGGATCTGCTGGTGGATCGCCACCGAGCCATCGCCGCGCTCCTCATATTTCTCGGTCTCGACCGCGCAGGCATAGGGCAGCTCGGCATGGAGCTGGAGATAGAGCTGCTCGCGCGTCACCTCGGCGGCGAGCATTCGGTCGGTGGCGTCGGACACCTGATCCTCGGGGAAATGCCAGGGCCCCTCGGGCATGCGATCGGCCAGCCATTGCTTGAGATCGGCGATGCCGTCGCCGGTCGCGGCGGACACCATCAGGATCGCCTCGGGCGCCAGCCGCGCGTGCAGCTCGGCGGCGAGCGCCAGCAGCTTCTCCTTGGGCGTCACGTCCACCTTGTTGAGGATCACGCATGTGGGCTCGCGCCGCTTGGCCAGCGCTTCGATCAGCGGCGCCAGCCGCGCGGTGAGCCCGGTCTTGGCGTCGATGACCAGAGCGATCAGATCGGCGTCGCTCGTCCCCTCCCAGGCGGCGGCGACCATCGCCCGGTCCAGCCGGCGCTTGGGATCGAAAATGCCCGGCGTGTCCACCAGCAGCAGCTGCGCCGGGCCGGCGAGCGCGATCCCCATCAGCCGCACCCGTGTCGTCTGCGCCTTGGGGCTGACGATCGCCACCTTCTGTCCGACCAGCGCGTTGACCAGCGTGGACTTGCCCGCATTGGGCGCGCCCACCACCGCCACCAGGCCGCATTTCTCCGTCATTTCACTTGCTCCAATAGCGCGCGCGCCGCCGCCGTCTCGGCCTCCTGCTTGGACGATCCGCGCCCCTCGGCGCCGGCGCGGCCGGCAATCTCCACCCGCACGGTGAAGGTGGGCGCATGATGCGGGCCGGACCGATGGCCCAGCGTATAGACCGGCGGCCGCCACTGGCGCGCGGCGGCCAGCTCCTGCAGCTCGGCCTTGGGATGTTTGGGCGCCTTGTCCTGATGCTGGACGCGATCGCCCCAGAGCCGGCGGATGGCGGCGCGCGCGCCTTCGAACCCCGCCTCGAGGAAGAGCGCGCCGATCAGCGCCTCGATCACGTCGCCCAGCACATAGACCGAATGCGTCGCGCCATCGTCGCGCGCCTGCTTGCCGAGCCGCAGATGCGCCGCCACGCCGATCTCGCGCGCGATCTCGGCGCAGGTGTCGCCCGCCACCAGCGCGTTGAGCCGGCGTGACAGCTTGCCCTCGGGCTCGTCGGGGAAGAGGGTGAAGAGCCATTCGGCCATCACCAGCCCGAGCACGCGATCGCCCAGGAATTCGAGCCGCTGATAGCTCTCGCCCGCATGGCTGCTATGCGTGAGCGCGGTCTCGAACCGGTCGAGCCGCTGCGGCGCCTGGCCCAGCGCGGTTTCGAGCCAGGCGGCGAGGCCGGTGTCGCTCATGAGGAGAAGCCCTGTCCGATGCGGTCCGCGCGGATCGCGGCCAGCCAGGCGATCGGGTGCCGCCAGTCAAAGGCCGCGCCCGAGGAAAAGAAGGTGATCAGCGCGCGGCCCTCCAGATTGTCGAAGGGAACAAGGCCGATGCCGCCGCCGGGCGTGGCGGGGAAGCGGCTGTCGGCGGAGATGTCGCGATTGTCGCCCATCAGGAAGAAATGGCCGGGCGGCACGGTGACGGGCGGCGTATCGTCCTGCGGCGTCACGCCCTGATCGATGATCGTGTAGCTGCGCCCGTCCGGCAGCGTCTCGCGATAGCGCGGCAGGCGGCAGAGCGGCCGCCCCTCGGCATCGGCCGACAGGCCATAGGGGGTGAGCGCGATCGAGCGGCATTCGGTATTGGCCGCAAGCGGCACCACGAAATCCGCGATCCGCGCGCGCGGCACGATGCGCCCGTTGAGCCAGAGCCGGCCCGCGCGCATCTGCACGCGATCGCCGGGCAGGCCGATCAGGCGCTTGATGTAATCGTGCCGATCATCGGGCGGCGCGCGGAACACCACAACGTCGCCGCGCCGGGGCAGGCGGCCGAACAGCCGCCCGGCGGGCGCCGCCGGCGCGAAGGGCAGGCTGAACCGCGAAAAGCCATAGGGCCATTTCGCGACCAGCACATAATCGCCGACGAGCAGGCGCGGCATCATCGATTCGGATGGGATCGAGCGCGGCATCACCACGAAGGTGCGCAGCACGAGCGCCAGCAGCAGGAACAGCAGCAGGGACTGCACGCTCTCGCGCCAGCCGCCGGCGCGGGCGGGGGCGGGGCGTCGAAGCGCGGACGAGGAACTGGGCACGGCCTCGCCTTGCGACCGGGCGGCCCGGCTCGTCAAGGCTGCGCGGCACCGCTGCGGCAAGGATTGGCCAAAGCGTCGCGGGCGCTTACATGCCGCGCCACCATCAGGAGGCGCGCCGCCATGCAGTATGATTTCGACCTGTTCGTCATCGGCGGAGGTTCGGGCGGGGTGCGCGCCTCGCGCATCTCGGCGGCGCATGGCGCGCGGGTTGCGGTGGCGGAGGAATATCGGCTGGGCGGCACCTGCGTGATTCGCGGCTGCGTGCCCAAGAAGCTGCTCGTCTATGGCGCGCATTTCGCCGAGGATCTTCGCGATGCGCGGCGCTTCGGCTGGGAGGTGCCCGCCTGCGATTTTGACTGGCCGAGGCTGCGCGACACCGTCGCCGCCGAGGTCGATCGGCTCGAGGGCCTGTATGGCAACACGCTCGCCACCCACGAGGTCACCATCTTCCGCCAGCGCGCGACGGTGGTCGGCCCGCATGAGGTGGCGCTCGCCGATGGCAGCCGGCACACCGCGCGGCTGATCCTGATCGCCACCGGCGCGCGCCCCGCCATTCCCGACGTGCCCGGCAAGGAGCTGGGCATCACGTCCAACGAGGTGTTCCATCTGCCGGCGCTGCCGCGCCGCATCGTGATCATCGGCGGCGGCTATATCGCCAATGAGTTTGCCGGCATCTTCAACGAGTTCGGTGTGCGCGTCACGCTGCTCAACCGATCGGCGGACCTGCTGCGCGGCTATGACGAGACGATCCGCGACCGGCTGCTCAGCATCTCCGCCGAAAAGGGGATCGACTTCCGCTTCTCGGCCGAGATCGAGCGCGTCGCGCGGATGGAGGATGGCCAGCTCTGCGTCCATGCGCGTGGCCAGGATCCGATGGTGGCGGATTGCGTGCTGTTCGCCACCGGCCGCGCGCCCAACAGCGCCGATCTCGGGCTGGAGGCGCTCGGCGTCGAGCTGGATGCGATCGGCGCGATCCGGGTGGATGAGGACCAGCGCACCGCCGTGCCCTCCATCTTCGCGATCGGCGATGTCACCAACCGCGTCCAGCTCACCCCCGTCGCGATCCGCGAGGGCCATGCCTTTGCCGACACGCAGTTCGGCGGCACGCCGCGGCGCGTCGACTATGATTGCATCCCGAGCGCGGTGTTCAGCCATCCGCCGATCGCCGCCGTCGGCCTCACCGAGGCGCAGGCGCGCAACCGCTATGGCAGCGTCAAGGTCTATCAGTCCGATTTCCGGCCGATGAAGAATGTGCTCGCCGGCCGCAACGAGCGCGCGCTCTACAAGATGATCTGCCACCCCGTGAACGGCCGCGTGCTGGGCCTGCACATGATCGGCCCCGACGCGCCCGAAATCCTCCAGGCCGCGGCGGTGGCGGTGAAGGCGGGGCTGACCAAACAGGCCTTCGACGAAACCGTCGCGCTCCACCCCACCATGGCGGAGGAACTGGTGCTGCTGAAGTAGCGCCGCCGAGAGGCCGCCCTTCAGCCGCGCACGGCGGCGGCCAGCTCGCGTTCGCCGGGCACGCGCTGCTCGATCACGCAGCGCAGGCGAAGCCCGTCGAAGCCGTGGACAGGCATGGCCATGGCCTGGGCGACGACCGATTCGTCGCGCGTCTCGACCGATCGGTAGCTGTCCTCGGGAAGCGCGCCGATCGCCAGCATGCTGCCAAACTCATGCGCGCCGGTGCTGGCGAAGATCTGGTTGCGTTCGTCGATGATCGTGATCGTCGCGCCGCCCGGCTGCTCGCCGCCGATGATCGCGCCGATCTGGCCCTGCCAGTCATATTCGAGATAGCAGGCGCCGATCACCCGTCCGTTCCGCCGCACCGGCGCCACGAAGATCAGCACCTGGCGATCGCCCGAAAAGGGATTTTCCCAGGGTTCGTCGGTGAACCATTCATCCGCGACGGTGCTCGACAAGGTGCGCGTATATTGCGGCTCGCCCTTGAAATTATGGTGCCGGACCTGCGCATTCTCGTGCGCGGACACGACCACCCGGCCCTGATCGTCGCACAGAAAGGCGTTGAGGAAATAGGGCGAGAAGCGGAGCAGCGCGCGCAGCCGCTCCAGCGCGCCGGCGGCGGCCTCGTCATCGGTCAGGCCATGGGCGACGCCGGTGACAACGGCGGGATCGCTCGCCATCATCCGCAGGTCGATCGAGCGGTCATGGATGGCGCGGCTGATCGTCTGCATGATCGACTGCGCCAGTTCCGCCAGCCGCGCGCCTTCCACCTCGCCGACCAGCTCCTCGGCGATGCGCGCGCCGAGCGCCAGCCGATCGAGCACTTCGGCCCGGAAGGTGGCGGCGCTGGTGCGCGCTTGGCCGGCCAGCGCCTTCACCTCCTGCGCGACCACCGAAAAGCCGCGCCCCGCCTCGCCCGAGCGCGCCGCCTCGATGGTGGCATTGAGCGCCAGCAAATTGGTACGCCCCGCGATCGCCTGGGTTTCCGCCGCATAATGCTGCACCTCCTCGCGCAGGGTGGAGAGCAGCGATCGGATGCGGCGTGGCATGCTGGCAAATATCCGTTTTTCAAAGGATTTTGGGGAGATTAGGGGAATAGGGTAAAGGAAGGGTTGCACATGCGGCATCGCAGCACAATGGCCGCCGCTGGACAGCGGCGCGACGGGCGATTAGGCGCTGCGGCATGACGGTCACCCCCTCCGACAGCATCCTCATCGTCGATTTCGGCAGCCAGGTGACGCAGCTGATCGCGCGTCGCGTGCGCGAGGCCGGGGTCTATAGCGAGATCGCGCCCTTCCAATCGGCCGAGGCGGCCTTCGCGCGCATGCGACCGAAGGGCGTGATCCTTTCGGGCGGCCCCGCCTCGGTGACGGCCGAGGCCAGCCCGCGCGCGCCGCAGGCGCTGTTCGAGGCGGGCATACCGATCCTCGGCATCTGCTACGGCCAGCAGCTGATGAGCGCGCAGCTCGGCGGCTCGGTGGTGATTTCGGGCGATGGCGGCGAGTTTGGCCGCGCCTATGTCGAGGTGAAGCAGCCCTGCGCGCTGTTCGACGGGCTCTGGTCGGTGGGCGAGCGGCATCAGGTGTGGATGAGCCATGGCGACAAGGTGGATGCCCTGCCGCCCGGCTTCACCCCCGTCGCCGTGTCCGAAGGCGCGCCCTATGCCATCGTCGCGGACGAGGCGCGGCGCTTCTACGGCGTGCAGTTCCACCCGGAAGTCGTCCACACCCCCGACGGCGCCCGGCTGATCGCCAATTTCGCGCGCCATGTGTGCGGGCTGGCCGGCGATTGGTCGATGGCCGAGTTCCGCGAGGCCAAGATCGCCGAAATCCGTGCGCAGGTGGGCGAGCGTCGGGTGATCTGCGGCCTGTCGGGCGGCGTGGATTCGGCGGTGGCGGCGGTGCTGATCCACGAGGCGATCGGCGACCAGCTGACCTGCGTGTTCGTCGACCATGGCCTGATGCGCGCGGGCGAGGCGGACGAGGTGGTGAGCCTGTTCCGCGGCCATTACAATATCCCGCTCGTGCATGTGGAGGCCGAGGCGCTGTTCCTGGGCGGGCTGGCGGGCGTCACCGATCCCGAGGCCAAGCGCAAATTCATCGGCAAGACCTTCATCGACGTGTTCGAGGACGAGGCGCGCAAGCTGGGCGGCGCGGAATTCCTGGCGCAGGGCACGCTTTATCCCGATGTGATCGAGAGCGTCAGCTTCACCGGCGGCCCCTCGGTGACGATCAAGAGCCATCATAATGTGGGCGGCCTGCCCGAGCGCATGAACATGCGGCTGGTCGAGCCGCTGCGCGAATTGTTCAAGGACGAGGTGCGCGTGCTCGGCCGCGAGCTGGGCCTGCCCGAAGCCTTTGTCGGCCGCCACCCCTTCCCGGGGCCGGGCCTCGCCATCCGCATCCCCGGCGAGGTGACCAAGGAGCGCTGCGACATTCTGCGCAAGGCGGACGCCATCTATCTCGAGGAAATCCGCGCCAATGGCCTGTACGACGCGATCTGGCAGGCGTTCGCGGTGCTGCTGCCGGTGCGCACCGTCGGCGTGATGGGCGATGGCCGCACCTATGAATCGGTCTGCGCGCTCCGCGCCGTCACCTCGACCGACGGCATGACCGCCGACATCTACCCCTTCGACGCCGGCTTCCTCGCCCGCGTCGCGACGCGCATCGTCAACGAGGTGCAGGGCATCAACCGCGTCACCTACGACTATACCTCGAAGCCGCCGGGCACGATCGAGTGGGAATGATCTTGGCGTGTGCGCCTCTCGGAAAATACGCCGGCGTTCGACAGAGACGCTGCTTGGGGGAGCCTAATAGCTGACGGGCTTTCCGGGCGCCAAGCGTGAGCCTTGTAGCGGGCAGCGGAGCGTAACGCTTGTTCTGATTGACGGGCCAATCCAACTCCGCCGAACCGGGCGATGCCGCAGCGCCAAGCTCGCCTTCAGTGGCTGTCATGTCCCTGACATATGGCTGATCCATCGTCCGGTCCCGTCGCCATCCTGGACCTCGTGAAGATGATCGAGGTGGAGAGGAGGAAGCCATGAAGGTTCGTGCGCAAAACGGCCCTACGATATTGGTGGCCCATCGCGGTGACGCCAAGACGCTTCTCGCCTTCGATCTTGCGTCCGAAGCGGCTCAGCACAATCTCGCCGGCTTCACCATTCAGGTCACGCCGCCCGGTCAGCCCTCTTACTATCTCCAGAACAACCTCCGCTTCGAGCAACCGGGCGATCACGCGCAGGAGCCAACCGAGTCGGCCTTCTCGACGATCAACGCGCCCATCCACAAGTTCCGCTGGATCCACGTTCCGGGGCAGGTGCATCAGGGGCTGGAGCCGGCCTTCGGCACCTATCGCTACGCGGTGACGCCGCGCTATTTCGACGGCCGCGGGTCGCTCCAGCCGCTCGACGCCGGCCTCACGGCGAGCGCGGAGATCGAGGTCGCGCCCTTCGTGAAGGGCAAGCTCGCGCTCGGCTTCACGCGCGGCTTCACCCAATCGCAGGCGTTCGTCCGCCATTTCGGGCTGAGCGCGCTCATCCGCCCGAAGAATGCCGCGCTTCAGTTCGACACCAGCCAGGTCTGTGGCGCGAATGCCAAGGGTGAGACTTTCACCTATGCGCAGCAATATGCCTGGTCGGGGTTCACGGCACGAACGCTGATTTTCGATCTTTTGCAGGATGTCGGCAAGGACGAGAGCCTCTCGCTCGATATCTTCGCCTATGATCTGAACGAGCCCGATCTGGTAAGCGCGCTGCTCGATCTTGGCGCCAAGGGCCGGGTCCGGATCATCCTCGACGACGCTGCCCTGCATCACGACAAAAACGGCTCGAAGCCCGAGGATCAATTCGCCGCCCTGTTCGCTGCGCGCGCCGGGGACGAGCGGATCAAACGCGGCCATTTCGGCCGGTACGCGCACGACAAGGTGTTCATTCTCGCGCGCGGTGGCGTGCCCTTCAAGGTTCTCACCGGATCGACCAACTTCTCGGTGACGGGCCTCTACGTGAATTCCAATCATGTGCTCGTCTTTACCGACGATGATGTCGCCAAAACCTATGCGGCCGTGTTCGAGGAGGCGTGGACTGATGGGGTGCACGCCGCGGCCTTCGCCAAATCGGCCTTCGCCACCCGGCCCTATGCGTTCGAAGCAACCGATCTGCCGAAGACCACGATCACCTTCTCGCCGCATGACGAGGCCGAGGCGCGGTCCATCCTCGACGGGCTGGTGACGCGGATCAAGGCGGAGGAGACGGTCGCGGACGGACTCGGCAATGTGCTGTTCGCGGTCATGGAGCTGGACGGCGGGTCCGAGAACCCCGTCTATGATGCGCTGACCGCGCTGCATGAAAGCCAATCGGTCTTCAGCTTCGGCATTTCCGACGATCCGAAAGGCATCGCCCTCTACCCCATCGGCAGCGCGACCGGGGTGATCGTCACGGGCAAGCCGGTCAACACCCAGCTTCCGCCGCCCTTCAACCAGGTGCGCAATATCTCCGGTGTGGGCCATCAGATCCACCACAAGTTCGTGGTCTGTGGCTTCAACGGTGCCGATCCCGTGGTGTATTGCGGATCATCCAACCTGGCGCTGAAGGGCGAACAGGTGAACGGCGACAATCTGCTCGCGATCCGGGACAGCGATGTTGCGACGGTCTTCGCCATCGAGGCGATCGGGCTGATCGATCATTTCAACTTTCTCGACAGTACGGCGAAGGGCCCGAAGGCCAAGGCCAATGTGCGGCCGCCCGCGCTGAAGCAGCAGGCGGCGGTGTCCGCAGGCTGGTTCCTCGGAACATCCGATGCATGGGCGCATAAATTCTTCGATCCCGAGGATCTGCACTTCAAGGACCGGGTCTTGTTCGCGCGATAGCGGGGGCGAGGCGCCCGGGCGGCGTTTGCCGGCCGATCCCGCGCGATCGATCGACCGGAGAGCGGGCGAGCAGGCGCCACCTGCCGCCCGTCCGACGGCCTGAACCGCGCACGGGAGAGCAGCGCTCCTCCCCTTAAGCCCGACACTGTGGAAATGGCGGATTGCGACTCGTTCGCAGAACGGCATTGTCCATCGAGACGGGGTCGAGGCGATAGGGGGCGTTTCGGTGGTGGCGCGGCGCCGGGACTTGACGCAGATCTTCCTCCATCAGCGACCCGGGTTGATCCGTTATGCCGCCGCGCGGATGGGCGACCGCGCCGAGGCCGAAGACCTGATCCAGGAAGCCTGGCTGCTCTTCAACGCCGTCTCCGGCACGCGGCCGCTTGCCGAACCCGAACGATATCTGCGCCGCATCGTCCGGAACCTCGTCATCGACCGCAGCCGCCGCACAGCCGTCGAGCAGCGGCTCTTTCAGGCGGATCCTGGTGGCGCTGCCGAGGCGTCGCCAAGCGGCGATCCGAGCGCGCTGGCGGCCATCGTCGCCCGCGAGGAGCTGGACCTCGTGCGGCAGACGATGGCGGCCATGCCGGAGCGCATGCGCCGGGCGGTCGAGATGCACCGCATCCAGGGCGTCACGCTGGTCGAGATCGGGGCGCGCCTGTCGATCTCGAAGAGCAGGGCGCACGAACTGGTGGTCGAAGGGCTCGAGCGGTGCCGGCGCGCCCTACGGCGCGCGCCTTGATGGCGCCGGAAAGGGCGTATGGACGCCCGGCGCGAGAAGGCCGGAAATGGTCCGGCTCGTGGCGCTTGGCACCCGCGTCGTGCCGGGCCGTGGCCGAGCCGACACGCTCGACGTGCGGCCGCCCACACCCTGGCTGAGGATCGTCAGCGTCCACTGCGCGGCCCTGGCGGCTGCGCATTTTCTCCCGGAAAACCTCCGGCCCGGCTCGTCATAGACGTGCGATTGAATTGCAATAGCAGTTTCGGTCATCACGGCGTGACAAAGGGGGCGATCACTGGTGGACAAGGGGGCAAAGGCTTTTCGAACAGGGGGTAATCGCCGGCGGCGCACGCGGATGCTGGCTGCCGTGGCGCTGGCGGGATGGGCGCTGCCGTCGCTCGCCGCGACCGCGCCGGGCGAGGCGGGGCAAAGCCGGTTCGCAATTCCGGCCCAGCGGCTGGAAAGCGCGCTCGCCGCGTTCGGCGCGCAATCGGGTCTTCAGGTCAGCATCGATGCGGCCGTGCCGGCCGACGCGCGGAGCGGCAAGGTGTCCGGCCTGCTTTCGGCGCCGCAAGCGCTCGCCCGGCTGCTTGCCGGCACGGGCTATGCAGGCCGCATCAAGGGCGGGATCGTCACCGTCGCGCCCGAGAGACCGGCCGCCGCCGGCACGATCAGCACGGGTCCGCTGCATATCGAGGGCGGCGAGCCGGGCGCGGCAACCGCCGGAGCGGCGCGCGACGCACGCGGCCACGACGATATCTACGATCGCGACACCACCACGACCTATATGGGAAAGGACGAGGTCGAGCGCTACAAGGGCGTGACCTCGTCGGACGTGCTCAAGGGCATGCTCGGCGTCTATAGCGGCGACGCGCGCAATGGCGGTGCGATCGACCCCAGCGTGCGCGGCATCTCCGGCCCCGGCCGCGTGCCCGTGATCGTCGACGGGACCGAACAGGCGCTGACCGTGTGGCGCGGCTATAACGGCGCGAGCAACCGCGCCTATATCGATCCCAATCTGATCTCGGGCATCCAGGTGCAAAAAGGCCCCGTCTCCGAGCGCGGGGTGGATGGCGCGATCGGCGGCGCGGTGATCATCCGCACGCTCGACGCGGACGACATCCTGCGCACGGGCCAGGCGTTCGGCATCGAGGCCAAGCTCGAGGGCGGCAACAACTCCACCGCGCCGCGCTGGCCGACCCTGCTCACGGGCAAGGATTATCACGAGGTGCCCGGCTTTCCGGGCTCGGACGGAACACCGGGCTCCTTCGTCTATCCCGCCAATGACCCGGCCGTCCTGGTGAAGGCGCGGACCCGCGAGGACAATGACCTGCTGTCGCTGGGCGACAGGGCCGCGCGGATCGCGATGGCGGGCCGGCTTGGCAGGCTCGATCTGTTCGGCGCCTATGCCTACCGCACCCATGGCAATTATTTCGCGGGCGAGAACGGCTTCGGCTATTATGCGCAGGCCGACGCCAATCCGGACTCGCCCGGTACCTTCATTCAGCGGATGGCGTTCAACTATCTGCCGGGCAACGAGGTCACCAACACCTCGTCGCGAACCTCGTCCTGGCTGGCGAAGCTCGCCTGGCATATCAACGGCGTGTCCGATCTCAAGGCGGGCTTCCGCGACACGCGCGCCAGCTATGGCGACATCATGCCGTCGCGCATCGTCGGCTGGGGTGGAACGATCGGATCAATCCAGTGGCCGGCCAGCCATGTCCGGGCCCAAGCCTATAATCTCGATTACCGGCTTCAGCCCGGTCTATGGTGGCTCGATCTGAAAGCGGGTCTGTGGGACACGCACACGCTCAGCGAGACAAACAGCAATGGCGGCTATCCCAACGCCGCCACCTATACCGACCCGATCCTGCGCAACACGGCTGTCGCGAGCGCGCGCAACGATCGGTTCGGGTTCATCGCCAGCAACCAGTTCAAGCTGGGATCACGCCTGGACCTGCTGGTGCAGGGCAATTGGCAGCGGGAAGTGCTGCGGCCGCGGAGCGCCTCCGCGATAGAGGCCGCGACGACCTGTGCGTCCTTCTTCTGCGGCAATTACCGATCCGGGCGCCGCGAGGAATATCGTATCGATCTCAAGAGCGAATGGCGGCCGTTCCGCTTCCTCAAACTCAACGCCGGCGCGACCTACGCCGGCTTCCGCTCGGATGATGACCGCCTCCGCAACGCCGTAAAGGACGGCAGTCTACCTTCGGTGCAATCCACGATCGGGTATGTTTCCTACATTTACTTCAACACGCAGAATCAGGCCGATTACCGCCGGCGTGTCTACGCGAGAATACTTAATGGAGGCGCTGACGCAGACGCGACCCCCGATTTGCTTGCCGCGGTGGCCGCTGAAGCCGATCGGATCGCGCAGGGCTATGAGGCGTCCGACAATGGCTGGAGCCTTTTCCCGGTCTATCTGGACCCGGTCTTCGCCGACGCGAACGGTCGCTATAGTCGCGCCGACATACCGTGCCTGAACGGCAGCTATAACGACCGATCAAAATATGATCTGGCGCGCGGCTGCACGCTATCCCCCATCACGATTTTCCGTCAGCTCAATCTCGCGGATACGCAGCTTTCCAGTCGCAACTGGGCGCCGACGGCATCGGCCACCCTGTACATCACCGAGTCCAGCCGCGCCTATGTCCGCTATGCCGAGGCCTCTCGCTATCCCAGCCTCTTCGAGAGCACCATCGGCTTCTCGCAATCCTTGAATCCGTCGGTCAGGCTGCGGCCGGAACATGCTCACGCTTTCGAGGCGGCGTTCATCCAGGATTTGCGGCCGCTGCTTCACCTCCAGGATCAGCACAAGGCCGATCTCAAGCTCGTCTTCTACCGCAACGTCACCACGGATGTCATCGAACGCGACACCCACCTTAAGGCGTCCAACATCGCCAAGCAGATCCTTTCGGGGCTTGAGGTGCAGGCCCGCTATGACAATGGCTGGCTGTTCGGCGATTTCGGCTATGCGCATGTGCTGACCAACAAGGCGTGCGACGCCACCCGGGCCATCACGACCGACATCATCAAATTTCGCGTACCCGACTGCGTCAAATACGGCTTCTACCGTGGATATCTGCTCACCCAGGCCGCGCCCGACAATTCGCTCAACGTCACGCTCGGCGCCCGGATGCTGCAGCGGCGGCTCGAATTCGGCCCCCGCTTCGTCTGGTACAGCCGCTACAAGAACGCGCTCCTTGAGCGTCTGCTGGATCCCGCAGACCCGATCAATGGCTATGCCTTGAACGTGCCCTATGCCTGGGGCGCCAACCTGACCGTGGACGCCTATGTGCGCTTCCGGATCAGCCCGCGCTTCACCGCGGAGATCAACGGCACCAATCTCACCGATCGCTATTACGGCGATCCGCTGACCCGCTCGCTCAACCCCGCGCCGGGTCGGACGCTCCGGTTCAGCCTGACCGGCCGCTTATGAAATCACGCAATTCGGCAGCCGCCACCATGCCTCACGTCCAAAGCTCGGCCGAGCGGCGACTGCCGGATGACGGCGCCCGAAGCATCGGGTGCTTCACCAAGCAGGAGAAGTACTGTGAAAATCGTCAATCTCAAGCGTCTTGCCACCTCTGTCGTGACGATGATTGCCCTTGCCGGCGCCGCCCAGGCGCAGGTGGTGGATGGCGGCAGCAGCGACGCCTCGCACAACAAGGTCGGTCTGAGCGCGAGCTTCGGGCCGATGCATCCGAGTGCGAAAAAGGCTGGGCTCAGCGCGCAAGCGACCGGCATAGATTACTATGTCGCCTTCCAGGATCTGAAGAATGACGGCGTGACCGACGGCAACCGCGTCACCACGATCAACAATCCGACCAGCGGCCCGAACGATCATCGCAATCTCGGCCTGTTCCACTTCGCCCAGGTGGCCAACAACGATGTCTGGTTCGGCGAATGGGCCGGCAATGCCACCTCCGGCAGCACCGATCATACGGTCTATTATGCCGGGACAAGCACGGGCACGACCGTTCCCACGAGCGGAACCGCCAGCTACTCGGTCAAGGGCATCAACAATTATGCCGCCGCAAGCGGTTTGTTGAGCGGCACGTTCAACGCCAACTTCACCGCCAAGACGCTGACCGGCAGCATCGCGAACGCGGCCTACAGCGTCAATATCGGCAACGCGACGATCACGAACGGCGGCGTAATCAGCAGCGGCAACGCCAGCAACTCGGCCGGCAACACCGGAGGCTCGGTCAACGGCCGCTTCTTCGGCGCCGGCGCGGCCGCGCTGGCCGGGATCGTCACCTTCGCCGGTGCACGCCAGAATGACACGGCCTTCGGTGGCACCAGGAACTGAGCCTGTGCGTCGGGGGGCAAGGGTCTTCGCGACCCTTGTCCTTCGCGGCGCGTGCCTGGCGTCGGCCATGCTCTGCATGATCGCGACGCCGGGCGGTGCGCGGGCGCAGCCGACGGCTCCTCTCGACACGGGGCTGCGGCTCGGCGAAGCGGCCGAGCGCCGCAAGGCCGCGGCCGACGCGCGCGCCGCCGCGGCGGCGGCCGATACCGCCGCGATCGCGATCGACGGCGCGCCCCAGGACGGAGGCTCCAACGCCAATGATCTCGGCGCAGCGCTCTATCTCTCGCTGGTCCGGCAGCGCTGGGCGGAGGCGCGCCGCCTTCTCGACGCCTATCGCACGCTGCCCGATCGCGACGCGGCGTTGCTGCTCTATGCCGAGGCGGCGCTGGCGCGCGCGCAGGGCGATCTGGCGCGGGCGACCGACACCTATCGTGCGCTGCTCGCGCGCCAGCCGGACTTGCTGCCGGCGCGGCTCGAACTCGCGCGCGCGCTCTTTCTGGATCATCGCGACCGGGAGGCGGCGCGGCTGTTCGACGATCTCCGGCGCGAACTCGCCACCCAGGGGGACAAGGCGGCGGGCGTGCTGCGGACGGTCGAGCTATTCCGGGGCGCGCTGCGCAAAAGACGCGGCGTGCAAGCCATGCTCTCGATCGGGCCGGGCTATAGCTCCAACCTCAACCAATCCTCGGCCAGCGCCACCTGTCTGCTCGCCGGAGACGATGGCGGCTGCCTGATCGACCGCAAGGTGCCCGCGCCGATCGCGGCGGCGGGGATCAACATCGAAGCCAATGCCGCCTGGCGCCGCCCGCTCGGCGGGCGGAGCGGCATCGCCGCGCGCGCGCTGCTGTTCGGCGATGTCTATCCGGGCAACCATGCCTATAGCCAGACATCGCTGTCGCTCTACGCCGGCTATGACCGGCGCTCGGCGCGGACGGGGCTGGTGCTGGCGCCGTCCTATGATCTTGGCACGCTCGGGGCGGCGCGGCTGTACGAGGCCTGGGGCGGCCATGGCGAATTCGGCGTGGCGATCGGCCCGCGCGCTTTGGTGCGGCTCGAGGCCAATCTGCGCCACTTCGCCTATCGCCGCGATGACTACCAGGATTTCAGCGGGCGCCAGGCCGATCTCGCGCTCACCGGCTGGTACACGCTGCCGCATGGCTGGACGCTGTTCGCCGGCCCGGACCTGGTCGACAAAAGCGCGCGCGATGCGGTCAACGCCTATCGGCAATATGGCGGGCGCGTCGGCCTGGTGAAGACAATCGGCGCGGCGGCCGAGCTGCTGCTGACGGCCTCGGTGCGGCAGCGCGACTATGCGGCCTATAGCGCGCTGCTCGACGCGACTCGGCGCGATACCGAGCAGACTTACAGCCTGCTCGCGCGATGGCCCGGCCTGCGCCTGGCCGGCTTCAGCCCCAGCCTGCTCGCCCAGCATGGCCGCACCGCCAGCACGGTCGATTGGCTCTACGCCTATCGCCGCACCAGCCTCAGCGTCAGGATCGATCATGTACTCTGAACTGGCTCGCCTCGACGATCCGCACGCCGCCGCCAAATTTCTGCGGCAGACCGCCGCGGGCGGCGGCGACGCGCCTGTTCTTGGCGAGGGCGGGTGGCGCGCGCGATCATCCTATGCGCCGCCGCGCGCCGCCCGGCCGGCGGGCGCGCTGGGCGCGCTGGCGATCGTCGCGGTCGCGCTGGCGTTGATCTTCTGGACCGCGCGCGCCCGCCTGATCCCGGCGGCGCCGCCGGCGCGCGCGACACGCCTGCTCCGCTTCGATCTCCCCGGCGCGGCGCCGCCTTCTTCCCGCAACGCGCCAGCGAGGCCGGACCCGCCTCGGCGCGAGGGCAGGCCGGAGGCGGCGCGCACGTCCGATGCCGCGGCGCCGGCCCCCGTCGCGCAACCGGCGCCCGCCCAGGCCGCCGCCACGACCGGCGCGCCTCCGGCCTTCTCGAGCGGTCCGGCGCGCGAGCCCGGTGCGCCGGCGACGGCACCGCCGGCCGTGGCGCCCGAAACCGGCACGGCGGCCGCGCAGGACGGCGCCGCCGCGCAGGCGGACGCCGCCGAGGCCGCGTGGCTGGCAAGGCTGCTCGGCCGCCTCCAGCAATTTCGCCGCTACCCGCGCGCCGCCGAGAGCGCCGGCCAGCAAGGCGTTGTCACCGTCGCGATCCTGGTGAGCCGCGAGGGTTCGGTGCTCGGCGTCGAGCTGCGCCGGCCTTCCGGATATCCGCTGCTCGACATGGAGGCGCTCGCCACCGTCCGCCGCGCCGCGCCCCTGCCGCCGCCCGATGCCGCGATCCGGGGCGATCCGGTGCGCGTCGAGGTGCCGGTGCGGTTCTCGCTGGACGCGCACCGCTCCTAGCCATCGCCCCTTTCTGCCCGCAACCCGCTTCCGAAAGGCCATTGCCCATGACCAAACTGATCGTCGAAGGCGCGCCCCTCCTGCACGAGGAAAGCCGCGCCAAGCGGCTCAAGGCCCTGACCTGCGAGCAGCACGCGCAGCTCGACTCCGCGCTCAGCCAGGCAGACACCTTCGCGAGTGTCGAAGCCTATGGCCGCTTCCTCGTTATGCAGCTGCAGTTCCACCGGGCGGTGGACGCGCTCTACCGGCATCCCCGGCTGCAAGCGCTGATCCCGCAGCTGGTGGAGCGCCGACGCCTGCCGCTCGTCGCGCTCGACCTGTCGGATCTTGGCCTGAGCGCGCCGCCGCCGGTTCAGCCGCCGGTCTTCGCGGAAGCGGCGCCGATCGAGGTCGCCACCGCGCTGGGCTGGCTCTATGTCGCCGAAGGATCGAACCTCGGCGCCAGTCTGCTCCGCAAGCAGGTGGCGAAGATCGGGCTTTCGGACGATTTCGGCGCGCGGCACCTGGCGCCGGCCCGGGAAGGGCCGGCCGAGCAGTGGCGCCGCTTCGTCGAGGCGCTCGACGCCGCGCCGCTGAGCGTGGTCGACGATGCGCGGGCCGGCGCCGGCGCGCGCGAAGCCTTCGCCCTCGTCCGGTCGCTCGCCGATCGTCACATCTTCTGATCCGGCGCCGGGCGCCCATTAGCCCTCGACCAGCTCCACCTTGCTCGCCAGGGCGCGGAGCGCGATGCGGTGGATCTGCTCGGTGGGCGCGGTGCAGAGATCGGGGGCGACCTGGACCCGCAGCCCGTCGGTCGCGCGGGACAGGGCGGTGAAGACGATGCAGTTCTGCGTCATCATCCCGCACAGGCGCAGCGTATCGATCCCGTCGAGATGGCGGGCGAGATCGGTGCCCTGAAAGGCATCGGCGACGCTCTTCGTCACGATCGGCGCCTCGGGCCCCGCCGCCGCCAGCACCGCCGGGCGCAGCGCCGCGCCCGCGCTGTCGGCGGCGAACAGCGCGGCATCGGCCGGGTTGCGGTGGCGGACGAGGAGGATGCGCTCGCCTGCCGCGCGCGCGTCGGCGATCGCCGCGACGATCGCGGCCTCGGTTTCAATGGCGCGCCACAGGGGCAGCGCGCCGCCGGGGAAATAATCCTGCTGAACGTCGATGATGGCCCACGCCGTCGTCATGCCATGCTCCCTTCGCCCCAAAAGTAGCGGGCGGCGCGGCAAAGGCCCATCCGGGCTTGCCGCAGGCCTGGGACTGGCCCGCGCCGCCCGGCTCGGCTAGGCGGCGGCGAGACCCGGGCTGAGGCGGAGCGGCGATGATCACCCTGTATGGCATCAAGGCGTGCGACACGATGAAGAAGGCGCGCGCCTGGCTGGACGCGCACGGCGTCGCCTATGCCTTCCACGATTACAAGACCGCCGGCATCGATCGCGCGCGGCTGGAGTCCTGGGTGGCCGAGATGGGCTGGGAAACGCTGCTCAACCGCGCCGGCACCAGCTTTCGCCGCCTGCCCGAGGCGGACAAGCAGGGGCTCGACGCGCCGCGCGCGGTGGCACTGATGCTGGCCCAGCCCTCGATGATCAAGCGGCCGGTGCTGGATATGGGCGCGGCGCGGATCGTCGGCTTCAAGCCCGATCTCTACGCGGACGCGCTGGCCGGCTGAGCGAAGCGCTTCCCCCGCGCGGCCCAAGGCTCTACAGCGCCGCCATGTCGACCAGCTTCACGCTCGATGCCGCGACCAGCCGCGCCACGCCCACGCCGACTCCGATGAAGCGGCTGACGGTGCCCGCCATCCGCGCGCGCAAGCCGGACATGCGCCCGGTGGCGGAGCCGATCGTGATGCTCACCGCCTATACCGCGCGCATGGCGCAGATCCTCGATCCGCATTGCGACATGCTGCTCGTGGGCGACAGCCTCGCCCAGGTGATCTACGGCCTGCCCTCGACGCTGCCGGTGAGCCTGGACATGATGGCCGCGCATGGCGCCGCCGTGGTGCGCGGCTCCTGGCACAGCGTGGTGGTGATCGACATGCCGTTCGGCAGCTACGAGGCCTCGCCCGAACAGGCCTTCGCCGCGGCGGCGCGGCTGCTCAAGGAAAGCGGCGCGGCGGCGGTCAAGCTGGAAGGCGGCGAGGCGATGGCGCCGACCGTGGCCTTTCTGGCGGCGCGGGGCATTCCGGTGGTCGGCCATGTCGGGCTGACGCCGCAGGCGGTGAACGCGCTGGGCGGCTATGGCGCGCGCGGGCGCGAGCCCGCCGAGGAGGCGAAGATCCTCGCCGATGCGCGCGCGATCGCCGAGGCCGGCTGCTTCGCGCTGGTGGTGGAAGGCGTGATGGAGCCCCTGGCGGTGGCGATCACCGGCGCGGTGCCCTGCCCGGTGATCGGCATCGGCGCCTCGGCGGCGTGCGACGGCCAGGTGCTGGTGATCGACGACATGCTCGGCATGTTCGAACGCACCGCGCGGTTCGTGAAGCGGTACGACGAATTCGCCGGGCGGATCGATGCGGCGGCGGCCCGCTATGCGGCCGAGGTGCGCGCCCGCGCCTTCCCCGAGACGGCACATATCTACGCGCCCAAGCCATAGGCCATTTGTTTCCGCCGGCCGGCCCGGCTAAGGTCCGCGTCCCTGATCCCTGGAGAGTTGGTTTTGGCCCGATCGCCGCACAGTAACGAGGCGTTTTTCCGCGAGGTGGACGATGAGGTCCGCCGCGAGAAGATGACGGTCGCCGCGCGCCGCTACGGCCTGATCGCCGCGGCGCTGGTGGTGATCGGCCTGATCGCCTTTGGCGGCTGGTTGTTCTGGCAGCATCATCGCGACGTGCGCGCGGGCGAGAATGGCGAGGTGCTGACCGCGGCGATGACCGCGCTCGGCGCCGGCAACAGCGCCGCCGCCAAGACCAAGCTCGCCACGCTGGAGCAGGATGGCAGCGCCGGCTATGCCGCGCTCGCCGGCGTGTTGCAGGCCGATGCGCTGATCCGCGACGGCAAGAATGGCGACGCCGCGACCAAATTCATGGCCGTCGCCAACGATGCCGGCGCGCCGCAGCCGGTGCGCGATCTGGCGCTGGTCCGCGCCACCGCGCTCGCCTTCGATACGCTGCCGCCGGGCACGGTGATCGCCCGGCTCAAGCCGCTGATGGTGCCTGGCACCGCCTGGTTCGGATCGGCGGGCGAGCTGACCGGGCTGGCGCAGATGAAGCTCGGCCAGACCAAAGAGGCCGCGCAAAGCTTCGCGGAAGTGGCCAAGGACCGGAGCGTGCCGCAATCGCTGCGCGGCCGCGTCGCCCAGCTTGCCGCCGATCTCGGCCGGGACGTTCAGCCTGCCGACAGCGGCCGGTCCTGACAGGGGCTAAGGATTTTAAACCGATGATGATGAGCGGGCGGGCGATGCGAAAGCCTTTGGCGGCGATGACGGCGGTGCTGCTGCTGTCGGGATGCGGTATCTTCAAGGGCCATGGCGACGGCAAGCCCAAGACGGCGGTGCTGGGCGAGCGTGTGCCGGTGCTGACGGTGGAGGAGGGCGCAAGCTCCGATCCCGGTCTCGCCAACACGCCGGTGCAGGTGCCCCCGGCCGAGGTGAATAGCGGCTGGCCGCAGCCGGGCGGCAATCCGCAAAAGGCGATGGGCAATGTCGCGCTGGGCGCGCAGCCGGCGCGGGTCTGGACGGCGCGGCTCGAGGGCGCCAAGGCGGGCGCGCGACTGGGCGCGGCGCCGGTGATCGCCGACGGCAAGCTCTATGTCATGGATACCACCGCCACGGTGCGCGCCTTCAACGCCGCCACCGGCGAACTGCTGTGGAAGGCGCAGCTGGCCGGACGCGAGGGCCCGGCGCTGAAGCGCGGCGGCCCGGTCGGGCTGGTGCTCGGCAAGAAGCGCAAGAGCTTCCGCAAGTCGCTGTTCGGCGGCGGTGTCAGCTACGACAATGGCAAGCTCTACGCCACCAACGGCCTGGGCGAGGTGGCGCAACTCGATGCCGCGAGCGGCAAGATCGAGTGGAAGGTGACGCCGGCGGGCCCGATGCGCGGCGCCCCGGCGATCGGCAATGGCGCCGTCTATGCGATGACGCAGGACAATCAGCTCTACGCGCTCAACGAGGCCGATGGCGCCACGCAATGGACCGCGAGCGGCCCGCTGCAATCGGCCGGCGTGTTCGGCGCGGGCGCCCCGGCGATCGCGCGCGGCACGGTGATCGCGGGCTTCTCCTCGGGCGATCTCGATGCCTATCGCTACGAGAATGGCCGCGTCGTGTGGCAGGACGCGCTGACGCGCACCAGCGTCTCGACGACGGTGGGCGATGTCTCCGATGTCGATGCGAGCCCGGTGGTGGACGATACGCGCGTCTATGCGGTGGGCGCGGGCGGCCGCACCATCGCGCTCGATCTCGTCACCGGCCAGCGGCTGTGGGAGCTCAACATCGGCGGCATCTCCACCCCGGCGCTGGGCGGGGACTGGCTGTTCGTGGTGAGCGATACGGCGCAGCTCTATTGCATCCAGCGCACCACGGGCAAGATCCGCTGGACGACCCAGCTCGATCGCTGGAAGAACCCGAAGAAGAAGACCAAGCAGATCACCTGGAGCGGGCCGGTGCTGGCCGGCGGCCGGCTGCTGCTCACCAGCACCGACGGCGATCTCGCCTATGTCGCGCCGGAAACGGGCAAGGTCTCGGCGCAGGTGCGGATTTCGAAGAAGCCGGTGAATCTGCCGCCGGTGGTGGCCAATTCCATGCTCTACACGCTGGCGAGCGACGGCACGCTGTCCGCCTGGCGCTGAGCCGCCGTCTCGGCGCGGCGCGGGCGTCTTGGCGGCCCGCGCCGCGCAAGCCCATTTAGTTTGGCGCGGGAATAGGGTAGCGCGCGGGCATGTCCCGTCTCCCTACCGTCGCAATCGTCGGCCGCCCCAATGTCGGCAAGTCGACGCTGTTCAACCGCCTGGTCGGCAAGCGCATCGCGCTGGTCGATGATCGGCCCGGCGTCACCCGCGATCGGCGCGAGGGCGAGGGCCAGCTGCTCGGCCTCAGTTTCCGCCTGTTCGATACCGCCGGGTTCGAGGATGAGGATCCCCAGTCGCTGCCCGGGCGGATGCGGGTGCAGACCGAGGCGGCGGTGCGCCAGGCGGATGTCGCCCTGTTCGTCTTCGATGCCCGCGCCGGCGTGACCCCGCTGGACGAGGAGGTGGCGCGCTGGCTTCGGGGCAGCGACACGCCCGTCATCCTCGCCGCCAACAAGGCCGAAGGCCGCGCCGCCGAGCCGGGCATCTTCGAAAGCTTCGCGCTCGGCCTGGGCGATCCGGTGCCGATCTCCGCCGAACATGGCGAGGGCATGGGCGATCTCTTCCAGGCGCTGCTGCCGCATATCGAGCGCGCCGAGCTGGAGGCCGAAGCGGCGGAGGCGGAGAGCGAGGAGGAGGCCCAGCCCGATGCGCCGCTCAAGCTCGCCATCGTCGGCCGTCCCAATGCCGGCAAGTCCACGCTCGTCAACCAGCTGCTGGGCGAGGACCGGCTGATCACCGGGCCCGAAGCGGGCATCACCCGCGATTCGATCGCGGTGGATTGGGAGTGGCAGGGCCGCAAGGTGCGGCTGATCGATACCGCCGGGCTCCGCAAGCGCGCCAAGATCGAGGACAAGCTCGAGAAACTCTCCGCCTCCGATACGATGCGCGCGGTGGATTTCGCCGAGGTGGTGGTGCTGCTGCTGGACGCCACGCGCGGGCTGGAGGCGCAGGATCTGCGCATCGCCGACCGCGTCCTGGAAGAGGGGCGCGCGCTGCTGATCGCGCTCAACAAATGGGATGTCGCGGAGAATCAGTCCTCGCTGTTCAACGGCGTCAAGGCGGCGCTGGACGAGGGGCTGTCGCAGGTGCGCGGCGTGCCGGTGCTGGCGGTCTCGGCGGCGACGGGCAAGGGTTTGGACCAGCTGCTCGGCGCGGCGTTCGAGACGCGCGAGGCCTGGTCGCGGCGCGTCTCGACCGGCCAGCTCAACCGCTGGTTCGAGGCGGCGGTGGAAAAGAATCCGCCTCCCGCCCCGGGCGGCAAGCGGATCAAGCTGCGCTTCGTCACCCAGGTGAAGACGCGGCCGCCGAGCTTCGTGCTGTTCGGCACGCGCGTGGATCAGCTGCCCACCAGCTATCAGCGCTATCTCATCAACGGCATCCGTCGCGAGCTTGGCTTTGGCGCGGTGCCGGTGCGGCTGACGCTGCGCGCCCCCAAAAATCCGTTCAAGACGGCGGAGTGACCGGCGCGGCGCTCGATCTGCGCGGGCTCCGCTGCCCCTGGCCGGTGCTGCGCGCGGCGCGGGCGCTGCGCGAAGGCGGCGGGGCGGGGCTGGCGGTGCGGCTGGATGACGAGCGCGCCGTCAGCGAGATCCACGCGCTCGCCGCCGCGCAGGGGCGCAGCGTGCGGACCGTCGACGATTGGGTCCATCTCGGACCTCAGACCATCGACGAAGGTGGAAAGTAAGCCTCTGTTTACGTTGGGCGGCGATAAGCCGGAGCCTGAGGTAAGCAAAGGAAGCGGCAGTGACGATGGCAGCGGGGGAGCTGGTCGACTGGGCGGTCTTCGCGCGGGCGCGGGCCGAGCTGGGGACCGCCTTTGTCCGCATCCTGGGATATTTCCGGGAGGACGGCACCAAGGCGGTCGGGGCGATCGAGCAGGCGATGCGGCTGCGTTCGGCAGCGGCGCTGGTGCTGCCCGCGCACACGCTGAAGGGCGAGGCGCGGCAGTTCGGCGCGCTGCCGCTCGCGGCGCTGGCCGAGGACATCGAGATGACCGCGCGCCATTGCGTGGAGATGCGCACCGCGCCGGACGAGCTTATCCAGCGCGTGATCGATCTCCGGCCGCGCTTCGAGGCGACGCTCGCCCTGTTCGATCGCGAGCTCGGCCAGATGGCGGAGCGGCGCGCGCCGAGCGGCTTCGGCCGGCGTCCGGGCGCCGGCTTCGGCGTGGCGCAACGCTGAGCGGCAGCGGCCCCGGCGCGCGGCCGGGGCCCACCCGGCTCAATCGCCGGTGGCGGCGCTTTCCTCGTTGGCGGGCTTGGACTGGAGCTGCACATAATTGCCGATCCCCATCAGGCGGATCAGATCGAACTGCTTCTCCAGATAATCGACATGCTCTTCCTCGTTGGCGAGGATCTTGAGGAAGAGGTCCCGGCTCACATAATCGCGCACCGCCTCGGCATGGGCGATGCCTTCGCGCAGCGTGGGGATGGCCTCCTCTTCCAGCGCCATGTCGGCGCGGAGAATCTCCTCCACCGTCTCGCCCACGCGCAGCCGGCCGAGCAGCTGGAAATTGGGCAGGCCCTCGAGGAAGAGGATGCGCGCCGCCAGCCAATCGGCGTGGCGCATCTCGTCGATCGATTCATGATATTCGAAATCGGCGAGCTTCTCGACGCCCCAATGTTCGAGCATGCGATAATGCAGGAAATACTGGTTGATCGCGGTCAGCTCATTCTTGAGCGCCGTGTTCAGGATTTCCAGGATCTTGGGGTCGCCCTTCATGCTCGTCTCCGTTGCGCGGCTGCAACACCGTAGGGCCGCCTCCGGGCAAAGCCCATCGCGAACGACTCGCGCAAGCGATTCTCAGGCGACGTTGCGCTCCTCTGCGATCAGCGCGCGCGCGAAGGGCAGGCATTTGCCGCATTTGGCGCGGCAGCCGAGCTTGGCATAGGCGGTGGCGGGATCATTGGCGCCTTGGCGGGCGGCCTCGCGCAATTGCGCTTCGCGGATCACATTGCAGACGCAGACGACCATCGGGCTCCCCGGCGTTGGACGCCCGGCCTATAGGGCTAATGCGATCCAGTTGCAATGCTTCTGCGAAAGACTTGCAGTTCCCCGCGCGCCAGGCTGCGCCACATCCATTCCAGCGGACCGTAGCGGAAGCGGCGCAGCCAGGCGGGGCTCCAGAGCAGCATGAGCGCCCAGACCATCGGCACCAGCGCATAGAGCTGGCCGCGATCGAGCCGCGCGAACAGCCCCAGCCCCCAGCCCTGGAACAGCGCGCACATCAGCAGCGTGGTGAGCAGATAGTTGCTGAAGGCCATGCGCCCGGCCGCCTGCAGCCGCCGTGCCCAGCGGCCGCTCCCGCCCAGGCGGGGCACGGCCCAGCCGGCATAGCCCAGCGCCAGCAGCGGGCGCAGCGGCACGCCGCCGAGCGTCGCCGCCGCGAAGACGGGCAGGGTCGCGAAGTCCGATCGCCAGCACAGCAGGCAGAGCAGCGCCGAGAGCGGCAGGCCGAGCCCAACGCCCCAGGCGCCGAGCCGCCGATAGCGCGCGCGCGGCCAGGCGCCGGCGAAGAAGCCCGACTGCTGGAGCGCCATGCCGATCAGCATATAGGCGAGCGTCTCGGGCCCGTTGAACAGCAGCAGAAAGGGCGCGCCGGCGGCCAGGGTGGCGAGGTTGGCGGCCACGATGCCGCCCCACGCGCCGCGCTGGCGCGCGATCTCGGCGGCGATGCGCGCCGGATCGCCGATGCCGACATTGGCGGCGAAATCCCGCCACTGCGCGAGGCGCGCGGGATCGGCATGGGGCGCGAGCGCCTCGGCCCGCAGCGCGACATTGCCGAGCAGCACCCAGGCCTGGGCGAGCGCCTGTAACAGCAGCAGGCCGAGCGCGAGCCGCCAGAGGCGGCGCCCGTCCAGCGCGGCGAAGGGCGCGGCGAGCAGGCCGATCAGCGCGTAATGGAGCAGGATGTCGCCGGGCCAGAGCAGCACCCAATGGGCGATGCCGAACAGGCCCAGGCTGATCATCCGCGCCCGATGAACCGCCCCCGCATCCTCCCCGGCGGCCTCGGCGCGGGCCAGCACCAGCGCGGTCGAGGCGCCGAACAGGATCGAGAAGAGCGCGCGCATCTTGCCGTCCACGGCGATGAAGCCGCAGGACCAGAGGAGGAGGTCCGCCGGCCCGGCTGGCCCCAGCGCGCGCGGGTTAAAATAGGCGCCGGAGGGCAGGGCGAAGCCGCTGATGTTCATCAGCACGATGCCCAGCACCGCAAGCCCGCGCAGGCCATCCAGCGCGGCCAGGCGCGGCGCCGGCGCGGGATCGGGCGCCGGCGCGGGCGGAGGCGCGCCGGCCGCGATCAGGCGAGCGCGCCGTCGGCGCCCATCAGCGCGGGGAAGAAGCCCTGATGCGCGCGGGCGAGATCGGCCAGCGCCACCCCCGCCACGCTGCGGCCGCCGGTGCGGCCGATCACCGTTCCGCAGGTGAGCGTGCCCGGCGGCGCGGTGACGATGTAGCGCGCCTGATCCTCGCCAAAGGCGGTGGCGGCGTCGCGCACATCGTCCAGCGTCGCGCCGATGCCGCCCGCCAGCGCCATCTCGGCGATGGCGACCAGCAGCCCGCCATCGGAGATATCGTGCACTGCGGTGACGCGGCCCTCGGTGATCAGCGTGCGCACCAGCGTGCCATGCGCCTTTTCCGCCGCGAGATCGACGGGCGGCGGCGGCCCTTCCTCGCGGCCATGGCATTCGCGCAGCCACAAGGACTGGCCGAGATGCCGGCCCGGCGCCCCGATCAGCACGACCTCCTCGCCCTCGGCCTTGAAGCCGATGGTGGCCGAGCGCGACCAGTCCGCCAGCAGGCCGACGCCGCCGATGGCGGGCGTGGGCAGGATCGCCGAGCCGCTGCCATCCTCGGCCTTGGTCTCGTTGTAGAGCGAGACATTGCCGGACACGATCGGGAAGTCGAGCGCGCGGCAGGCTTCGCCCATGCCCTCGATGCAGCCGACGAACTGGCCCATGATTTCGGGCCGCTGCGGATTGCCGAAATTCATGCAGTCGGTGGTGGCGAGCGGGGTCGCGCCCACCGCCGAGAGGTTGCGATAGCATTCGGCGATCGCCTGCTTGCCGCCCTCGAAGGGGTCGGCCTGGCAGTAGCGCGGGGTGCAATCGGTCGACAGGGCGAGGCCCTTGGCGGTGCCGTGCACGCGCACCACGGCGGCATCGCCGCCCGGGCGCTGCACCGTGTCGCCGCCGACCATGTGATCATATTGCTCCCAGATCCAGCGCCGCGAGGCGATGTCGGGCGAGCCCATCAGCGTCAGCAGATCGCGGCCGAGATCGGCGCTTTCCGGCACCGCCGAGAGCGGCGCGGGCGGCGTGGTGCGGACAAAGGGCCGCTGATAGCAGGGCGCCTCGTCGGCGAGCGGGCCGAGCGGAATGTCGCACACCACCTCGCCATGCCAGGTCAGCACCATGCGGCCGGTGTCGGTGACCCGGCCGATCACCGCGAAATCCAACTCCCATTTGCGGAAAATGGCCTCGGCAAAGGCCTCGCGGCCCGGCTTCAGCACCATCAGCATGCGCTCCTGGCTTTCGGAGAGCATCATCTCATAGGGGGTCATGCCGGTTTCGCGCTGCGGCACCTGATCCATGACCAGCTCGATGCCGACGCCGCCCTTGGAGGCCATCTCCACCGAGGAGGAGGTGAGGCCCGCCGCGCCCATATCCTGGATGGCGACGATCGCGTCCGAGGCCATCAGCTCGAGACAGGCTTCGATCAGCAGCTTCTCGGTGAAGGGATCGCCGACCTGGACGGTGGGGCGCTTCTCCTCGCTCTCCTCGGTGAAATCGGCCGACGCCATGGTGGCGCCGTGGATGCCGTCGCGGCCCGTCTTGGAGCCGACATAGACGATCGGATTGCCGATGCCGCTCGCCGCCGAGTAGAAGATCTTGTCGGTCTCGGCCACGCCCACCGTCATGGCGTTGACAAGGATGTTGCCATCATAGGCCGGGTGGAAGTTCACCTCGCCGCCCACCGTCGGCACGCCCACGCAATTGCCATAGCCGCCAATTCCATGGACCACGCCGGCGATGAGGTGGCGGGTCTTGGGATGATCGGGCCGGCCGAAGCGCAGCGCGTTCAGATTGGCGACCGGGCGCGCGCCCATGGTGAACACGTCGCGCAGGATGCCGCCCACGCCCGTCGCCGCGCCCTGATAGGGCTCGATATAGGAGGGGTGGTTATGGCTCTCCATCTTGAAGATGGCGGCCTGACCGTCGCCGATATCGACGACGCCGGCATTCTCGCCCGGCCCGCAGATCACCTGCGGCCCGGTGGTCGGCAGCGTGCGGAGATGGACCCGGCTCGACTTGTAGGAGCAATGCTCCGACCACATTACCGAGAAGATGCCCAGCTCGGTAAGATTGGGCACGCGGCCGAGCGCGATGAGCACCCGCTCATATTCCTCCGGCGTAAAGCCGTGGCTGGCGACGATCTCGGGGGTGATGGCGGGGCTGTCGGTCATGGCCGCAGCCGATAGCCGAGCCGCGCGACGCAGACAAAAGAAAATGGCTTGGCCGCCCGCCGCATCGCGGGGGGGATGGAAGATGGCGCCGCGCGGCGCCGAGCATGAAAAAGGCCGGCGACAAGGTCGCCGGCCGGACATGGTTCAAGGCCGGGAGATCAGCCCTTGCAGCTCTGCTTGCCCTTGCCGGGCAAGGTGACATCGACATTGGAGGCCTTGGACGTGCCGGAGATGGCGTAGCCGCCCTCGGCAGTGAGCGGCTGGCCGGCCTGATCGGCCTTGAGCATCACGGGCGAATCGTCCTTCTTGGGGCGCACGGTGGCGCTTTTGCCGCCGGCGAACCAATCGATATAGACGACGCTGTTGTCCTTGCAGCGGTAGCTCTTGCTCGCCTCGATGGCGGGCGGCAGCTCGACCGGCTTGGCGTGGGCGAGGGCTTCCTTCTGATCGTCGTTGGGGCCGACCTCGATATTCTCGGGCTGCATGTTGCAGGCGCCGAGCGCGAACAGGAGAAGGCCGGCGGCGGCCGGCGCGGCGAGACGGATGCGGGGGAGGATGTGCATAACGATCATAAGTGATCGTTAACAGGGTGCGCCGCGTCAAGATGCATTGTGCATTGCGGCGCGCCACATTGGCCCGCTTTCGGGACAGGCCGACGAAGCTGCGCTTGGCGATGGCCGTGCAAAGGTGCGTTGCCGTTCGCGCCCGGGCATCCTATCCATGCACCATGGCCAGCCGCATCGTGCCCGGTGCCCTTTCGCTCATCGGCAACACACCCCTTGTCCGTCTCGCCGGCGCCAGCGCCGAGAGCGGATGCGAAATCCTCGCCAAGTGCGAGTTCATGAACCCCGGGGGCTCGGTGAAGGACCGCGCCGCCCGCTTCATCATCGAGGATGGCGAGGCGCGCGGCGCGCTCGGCCCCGACGGGGTGATCGTGGAGGGCACCGCCGGCAACACCGGCATCGGCCTGGCGCTGGTGGGCAATGCCAAGGGCTATCGCACCATCATCGTCATTCCCGAGACGCAGAGCCAGGAAAAGAAGGACACGCTGCGCGCGCTGGGCGCCGAGCTGGTGGAGGTGCCGCCCACCAGCTACTCCAACCCCGCCCATTATGTGCACACCTCGCGTCGCATCGCCGAGGAGACGCCGGGCGGCTTCTGGTCCAACCAGTTCGACAACACCGCCAACCGCATGGCCCATATCCGCACGACCGCGCCCGAGATCTGGGCGCAGACGGGCGGCCGGATCGACGGCTTCACATGCGCCTGCGGCACCGGCGGCACGCTGGCCGGGGTGGGGCTGGGGCTGAAGGAGCAGGACGAGCGCATCACCATCGCGCTCACCGATCCGCACGGCGCAGCGCTCTACAGCTATTATGCGCAGGGCGAACTCGCCGCCGAGGGCAGCTCGGTGGCGGAGGGGATCGGCCAGAGCCGGATCACCGCCAATCTCGACGGGGCGCCGATCGACACCCAGTTCCGCGTCGCCGACGAGGAGGGGTTGCGCTGGGTGCGCCAGTTGCTGATGGAGGAGGGGCTGTGCGTCGGCCTGTCTTCCGGTATCAACGTCGCCGGCGCGGTCGCGCTGGGCAAGGCGTTGGGACCAGGCAAGACGATCGTCACCATCCTCTGCGATTCAGGCATGCGCTACCTCTCCACCCTCTCCAATCCCGTCTGGCTCGCCGCCAAGGGCCTGCCGGTGCCGGATTGGCTCGCGCGCTAAGCGATGGCGCGACGCCGGCCCAGCGATAGGCGCCGCGAGGAGGCGGGGCGCGATCCCGCGCTGCAGAGGATCCGCGTCGGCGTCACCGGGCTCGCCGCGGTGTTCCTGCTCACGCTGCTCGCCGCCGCGCTGTTCGCCTTTCTCGGCCAGGATCCGCATCCCGCCCCGCACCATAATGGCGGCGGCCCCGCCAACGCGGCGGCCGAGGAGGCGCCCAAGGAGCCGCTGGCCGAACTGGGTGTGGCGCCGGGCAACGCGCCCAAGCCGTCGCCGCCGATCGTGACGCTCAACCCCGCGCCGCCGGCGCCGGGATCGATCACCGCCGTGCCCGCCGCGCCGCCCGCCGCCATGGCCGGGCCGCCGCTACCCGCCGGCCATGCCGCCGCGCCGCCCGCCGGCAGCGCCGCCGCCACGCCCGCGCGCTGATCGCACCCGTCCAGCGCTGATCCGCTCCGCTCGCGCGCCGCCGGCGACGCGGATGATTCGCCGTGCGCGCGCCCGCCGCGGTGCGTCGCCGCGCGCCATGCCGATCCATGCCGGCCCATGCCTGCCCCAGTCGGGGTGCGCGCATCAACACAGTTATCCACAGGGCTGACGACAAGAACGAAGCGTGAATAGTGGCTGTTTTGCGGGGCTTTTCGATTTTTGCCCCCGACCAGCCCGTGGCATTTCATACACAAGTCTACCCATGCAGTGGTATTGAAACCCATGCCCTACCCATGATACTCCCACGTCGTCCGCGAGGCAGACCGGCGAGGGGCCAGGTCTGTCGATCGCGGAGTGGCGGCGGGGGCGCGCGTCGTCGAACGGGGTATCGGTGGAACTCGGCCATCTCTTTCAAGGCCATGCGCTGAACGCCGTGGATGCGAAGGGACGGGTATCCGTGCCGGCGGGCTTTCGCGCGCTGATCGAGAAGCGGGCGCTCGGCGCCGGGCTCGATCCCGACAACACCCTGTCGATCGGCGAACATGCCAGCGGCGACTGCCTGACCGCGCTCGATCCCGTCGCCTCGGCCGAGATGGACCGCCAGCTCCAGGCGTCGGTCGCCGAGCTGCCCGCGATCGAGCAGATGGCGGCGCTGGAGGCGGCGCGCCTCGACAGCTTCGGCAGCCTCGAGCCGGTCAAGTTCGACGGCGCGGGCCGCATGGTGCTGACGCCGATGCTGCGCATGCTCGGCCAGATCGAGGATCTCGCCTTCTTCATCGGCGCCGGCTCCAGCTTCCAGATCTGGAACCCGCTCGTCGCGCTGGATCGGCTGCCGGCCACGTCGCGCGCGCGCAAGCCGCTGCAATTCCTTCTGCGCGAGCGCGGGGTGGCGCTGTGAGCGCGGCCGCCGAAGCGCCGCACGTGCCGGTGCTGCTCGACGAGGTGGTGGCCGCGCTGGCGGTGCGCCCCGGCGATACGCTGGTGGACGGCACGTTCGGCGCCGGCGGCTATACGCGCGCGCTGCTTGCGGCGGGGGCTGGGCGGGTCTTCGCCTTCGATCGCGATCCCGACGCCATCGCCGCCGGTCGCGCGCTGGAAGCGGCGAGCGCGGGCCGGCTGGTGCTGGTGCCCGAGCGTTTCGCGACCATGGCGGCCGCGCTCGCGGCGCGCGGTGTCTCGGCGGTGGACGGCGTGGTGCTGGATATCGGCGTCTCGTCGATGCAGTTCGATCAGGCGGCGCGCGGCTTCTCCTTCCAGGCGGACGGTCCGCTCGACATGCGGATGAGCCAGGCCGGCGAGAGCGCGGCCGATTTCCTCAACCGCGCCGACGAGGCGGAGATCGCCGACATCCTCTTCCATTATGGCGAGGAGCCGCGCGCGCGGCGGATCGCTCGCGCGATCGTGGCGGCGCGGCCTTTGGCACGCACCGGCGAGCTGGCCGAGCTGGTGCGCCGCGCCACCGGCCATCACCCCGGCATGCCCAAGGATCCCGCCACGCGCAGCTTTCAGGCGCTTCGCATCCATGTGAATGGCGAGCTGGACGAGCTGGACGAGGCGCTGATCGCCGCCGAGGCGCTGCTGGTGCCCGGCGGCCGGCTCGCGGTGGTGAGCTTCCACAGCCTTGAGGACCGGATCGTCAAGCGCTTCCTGGTCGAGCGCGGGCGCCCGCGGCCGGCGGGATCGCGCCACCGGCCCGATGCCGGCGCGGCGCCGCCGCCCAGCTTCGAGGCCGTGGCCAAGCCGGTCAAGGCCGGCCCCGCCGAGCTTGCCCGAAACCCGCGCGCGCGCTCCGCCACGCTGCGCGCCGCCCGCCGGTCCCCCGCCCCGCCCTGGGGCCGCGCCGCCGCCTCCGCTCCTGCCCCCGCCATCCCCGCCGCCGCCGCCCGAGGAATTCGCCGATGATGATCGCCGCCCGTTTCAAAACCATCGTCTGGGTGGCCTGTGTCGCGGTCGCGGCGCTCGGCTGTTATCTCGTGTCGCTGAAGGTCGCGGCCGAGCGCGCGCAGATGGCGCGGCTGGACCGGCACCTCATGCTCGCCCAGTCCGATATCCGCCAGCTCTCCACCGAACTCGGCACGCGGAGCCGGCTCGTGCAGCTTGAGCGGTGGAATGCGGACGTGCTGGCGTTGACCGCGCCCAAGGCGGCCCAGTATCTCAACGGCGAAATGCAGCTTGCCAGCCTCGCCGCGCCGGGCGCCGATCAGGGCGTGCCGACGACCCCGGCCGCCGCCGCGCTCCAGGCGCCGCCGGCGGTGGCGCAGGTGGCCTATACGCCGGTCGAGAAGCCGGCCAGCGGCCTGCTCCATTCCGTCTCGCTCGATCTGGATGAGGGCGCGCAGCCGGTGCTGCGTCATGCCGCGCTGGTCCGGCCGCGCGGCGCGGCGCTGGTGGCGCCGCAGCGGGTCGCCTATCTGGGCAAGACTGACCGGCCGTGAGCGGGACCGCCGCGCGGCCGGATCGCGTCCGTCTCGCCGGACAGCGCCAGCAATCGCTGGCGCTTACGCATTTCCGGCTGATGCTGGTGATGCTGCTGTTCCTGGGCCTGGCGTCGCTGATCGCGCTGCGGCTGATCTGGCTCACCGCCTTCAACGATAGCAATGCGTCCGGCGCCACCGCGAGCGGCCTGCCCGCGCGCGGCGATATCGTCGATCGCAACGGCGTGCCGCTGGCGCAGACGATCATGGCCTGGTCGATCGCGCTACAGCCGCCCAAGCTCGTCAACGATCCGCGCGAGGTCGCCGAAAAGCTGGCGCGGGTGCTGCCCGAGAAAAGCGCGGCCACCTATCTGGCGATGCTGCGCTCGGGCAAGCCGTTCATCTATCTGCGCCGCCGCGCCACGCCCGATGTGGTGAGCGCGGTCAACGCGATCGGCGAGCCGGCGATCGCGCTTGCCCAGGAACCCGAGCGCCTCTACCCGCAGACGGGCCTTGCCGCGCATGTGCTCGGCTGGACCGACACCGATGGCCATGGCGTGTTCGGGATGGAGAAGGTGCTCAACCAGCGCCTGTCCGATCCTGCGACGCGCGGCACCCCGGCGGCGCTTTCGATCGACAGCCGCGTCCAGGCGGCGATGGAGAGCGAGCTTAACGCCGCGCTCGTCAAATTTTCGGCCGCCGGCGGCTGCGGCCTGGTGCTGGACGTGCGCACCGGCGAGGTGGTGGCGATGGTCTCGCTGCCCAGCTTCAATCCCAATGATCCCGGCAAGACCGGGCTCGAGGCGCTGCGCAACAACACCACTCAGTCGGTCTACGAACTCGGCTCCACCTTCAAGGCCATCACCATCGCCAATGCGATCGAGAGCGGCGTCGTCACCTCGATGACCAAGCGCTACGATGCCACCAAGCCGCTGCAGATCGGCCGCTTCAAGATCCATGACGAACATGCCGAGAATCGCTGGCTGAACGTGCCGGAGATGATGGTGCATTCCTCCAACATCGTCACCGCGCGCATCGCCGAGGAGCTGGGCCAGCAGCGCGAGACGCGCTTCTTCCAGCAGCTCGGGCTCGACAAGCCGGCGGCGATCGAGCTGGGCGCGGCGGCGCGCCCGCTCTGGCCGAGCTATTGGGGCAAGACGACGGTGATGACGGTGGGCTTCGGCCACGGCATCGCGGTGTCGCCGCTCAACCTCGCCATCGCCTATGCCGCGCTGGTCAATGGCGGCGTCTACCGCCCCGCCACGCTGCTCAAGCGCGGCGCGGACAATCCCGTGCCGGCGGGCCGCCGCGTGATCTCCGAGGCGACCAGCGCGCGCGTGCGCCAGTTGCTGCGGCTGGTGGTGCTGCCCGCCGCCGACGGCACCGGCAAGAAGGCCGACGTGCCCGGCTTCCGCCTGGGCGGCAAGACGGGCACCGCGGAGAAGGCGCAGGCCGGCGGCTATAACCGCAAGGTCAACGTCTCCACCTTCGCCGGCGTCTTCCCGATGGACGATCCGCGCTACGTCATCATGATGACGCTCGACAGCCCGCACGGCACCGCCGACACCTATGGCTTCACCACCGCCGCCTGGGTGGTGGGACCGGCGATCGCGCACACCGTGGCGCGGATCGGCCCGTTGTTGGGCGTGATCCCCGACGAGCGCCACGATGTCGATCTCAGCGAGCTGATGCCGCTGCTGTGGCGCCCCGACAAGAACAAGACGCCGGCGCCCAGCGGCCCCGCCGCCGCCGCCCAGGACAAGGATTGAGATGCAGCTCGACAGCCTGATCGCCGGATTTTCGACGCGCGGCGGCGGGGCCGGGGCGCGCGTGACGGGGTGCGCGATCGATCATCGCAAGGTGGCGCCGGGCACCATCTTCGGCGCCTTTCGCGGGCTGGCGCGCAACGGCGAGGAATTCATCCCGGCGGCGGTGGCGGCGGGCGCGATCGCGGTGGTGGCGCGGCCCGAGGCGGCGGTGCCCGAGCATGTCGTCCACATCGCCGATGCCGAGCCGCGCCGCGCCTTCGCGCGGATCGCGGCGCGCTTCTTCGCGCCCTTTCCGGCCACCACGGTGGCGGTGACGGGCACCAACGGCAAGACCAGCACGGTGGAGCTGACCCGTCAGCTGTGGCGCATGGCGGGCCATGCCGCCGCCTCGATCGGCACGCTCGGCGTCACCACCACCGATGGCGAGGGCAAGATCAGCCAGGTCTCGACCGGGCTGACCACGCCCGACATCGTGACCTTCCTCGCCAATATGGCGGGGCTGGCGCGCGAGGGGGTGAGCCATGCCGCGTTCGAGGCCTCGAGCCACGGCCTCGCCCAGTTCCGCACCGAAGGCCTGCCGGTGCGCGCCGCCGCCTTCACCAATCTCAGCCGCGATCACCTCGATTATCACGGCACGATGGAGGCCTATCTCGAGGCCAAGCTGCGGCTCTTCTCGGAGGTGGTGGATGCCGATGGCGCCGCCGTGGTGTGGGCGGACGATCCCGCCTCGACGCGGGTGGAGGAGCTGGTGCGCGAGCGCGGCGCCCGGCTGCTCAGCGTCGGCACGCGCGGCGACGCGCTGCGTCTGATCGAGCGCGTGCCGACCCAGCTCGGCCAGACGCTGACGATCGCGGTGGACGGGCGCGAGCATCGCTGCACCCTGCCGCTGATCGGCGCCTATCAGGCGGCCAACGCGCTCGTCGCCGCGGGCCTGGCGATGGCCACGGGCGTGCCGGCAGCGGACGTGCTGGCGGGGCTCGGCCGCCTGCAGCCGGTGCGCGGCCGGCTCGAGCGCGCGGTGATCACCGCGCGCGGCGCGCCCGTCTATGTCGATTACGCCCATACCCCCGACGGACTGCGCGCCGCCATCGCGGCCCTGCGTCCGCACGTCTCGGGGCGGCTGATCCTGGTGTTCGGCGCGGGCGGCGATCGCGACACCGGCAAGCGGCCGGAAATGGGCGCGATCGCGGCCGAGCAGGCCGATATCGCCATCGTCACCGACGATAATCCGCGCAGCGAGCCGCCGGCCGCGATCCGCGCCGCGATCCTCGCCGCCGCCCCCGGCGCGACCGAGATCGGCGATCGCCGCGCCGCCATCGCCGAGGCGGTGGGGCAGGCCGGCGCGGGCGACATCGTGCTCGTCGCCGGCAAGGGCCATGAGACCGGGCAGATCGTCGGCGATCGCGTGCTCGCCTTCGACGATGTGCAGGTGGCGCGCGAGGTCGCGGCATGACCGGCCTGTGGACCGCCGACGAGATCGCCGCCGCCACCGGCGGCACCGCCTCGGCGCCCTTCACCGTCACCGGCGTCGCCTTCGATTCGCGCGAGGTGGGGCCGGGCGACCTGTTCGTGGCGCTGACCGGCGAGACCACCGACGGCCACCGCTTCATCGATCAGGCGCTGGCGCAGGGCGCGGCGGGCCTGCTCGTCTCCTCGCCGGTCGCGGCGCCGCATGTGCGCGTGGCGGACAGCGCCGCCGCGCTCCAGGCGCTCGGCGCGGCGGCACGCGCGCGCAGCGGGGCGCGGATCATCGGGGTCACCGGTTCGGTCGGCAAGACGGGCACCAAGGAGGCGCTGTTCGCCGCGCTCGATCGCTTCATGCCCGGTCGCGTGCACCGCTCGGTGAAGAGCTACAACAACCATGTCGGCGTGCCGCTCAGCCTCGCCCGCATGCCGCGCGACGCCGCCTTCGCCGTGTTCGAGATGGGCATGAACCATGCCGGCGAGCTGGATGCGCTGACCCGGCTGGTGCGCCCGCATGTCGCGCTCGTCACCGCGATCGCGCCGGCGCATGCCGCCTTCTTCGCGAGCGAGGCGGAGATCGCGGACGCCAAGGGCGAGATCTTCCGCGGGCTCGAGCCGGGCGGGGTGGCGATCCTGCCGTTCGACAGCCCGCATCGCGATCGCCTGCGCGCCGCCGCGCGGCCCTATGCGGACGATATCCTCACCTTCGGGCTCGGCACCGGCGCTGATGTGCGCGCCACGGAAAGCGTGCGGATCGCCGAGGGGACGCTGGTGAACGCGGTGCTGCCGAAGGCCGCGCTCACCTTCCAGATCGGCCTGCCCGGCGCGCATTGGGTGTCGAACGCGCTGGCCGTGCTGGCGGCGGTCGAGGCGGCGGGCGGCGATCTGCCCGCCGCCGGCGTCGCCTTGGCCGAACTGGCCGGGCTGCCGGGGCGCGGCGCGCGCCGCCGCGTGCCGCTGCCCGATGGCGAGGCGCTGCTGATCGACGAGAGCTACAACGCCAACCCGGCCTCGATGGCGGCGACGATCCGGGAGCTTGGCCATGCGCCGGGGCGGCATCTGGTGGTGCTGGGCGAGATGCGCGAGCTGGGCGAGGGCAGCGCCGACTATCATCGCGCGCTGGACGCGCCGCTCATCGAGGCGGGGGTGGCGCTGGCGATCCTGGTCGGCCCCGCGATGGCGCCGCTGGCCGAATCGCTTGAAGGGCGGATCGCGGTCGCGCATGTGGCCGATGCGGGCGCCGCCGAGCGGATGCTGGCGGAGCATATCCGTCCGGGCGATGCGGTGCTGGTCAAGGGATCCAATGCTATCGGGCTCGCCCGCGTCGTCTCGGCGCTGGCGGGGGAAATCGGCTAATGCTGTATCTGCTCGCCGAGTCGCTCGGCTTCCCACACGTCTTCAACCTGGTGCGCTACATCACCTTCCGCGCCGGAGCGGCGGCGCTGACGGCTTTGTTCCTCGGGCTCATCATCGGCCCGCGCTTCATCGGCTGGCTGCGCATCCGCCAGGGCAAGGGCCAGCCGATCCGGCTCGACGGGCCGCAATCGCATCTCGCCAAGCGCGGCACGCCCACCATGGGCGGGCTGATGATCCTGACCGCGCTGGTCGTCTCGATGCTGCTCTGGATGGATCTGTCCAACCGCTACACCTGGGCGGTGCTGTTCGTGACGCTGGGCTTCGGGCTGATCGGCTTTCTCGACGATTACGACAAGGTGAAGAAGCGCAGCACGGCGGGCGTGTCCGGCCGGGTGCGGCTGCTGTTCGAGTTCCTGATCGCGGGCATTGCCTCGGCGCTGATCGTCCACTTCAACGGCACCGAACTCTACGTGCCCTTCTACAACGGGCCGGTGATCGATCTCGGGCCGCTCTACGTGCCCTTCGCCGCCTTCACCATCGTCGCCTTCGGCAATTCGGTGAACCTCACCGACGGGCTGGACGGGCTGGCGACGATGCCGGTGGTGATCGCCTGCCTCGCCTTCTTCGTGATCGCCTATGTCGTTGGCAACGTGAAGTTCGCCACCTATCTGGGCGTGCCGCACGTGCCGGGCGCCGGCAATCTGACGATCATCTGCGCCGCGATGATCGGCGCCTGCCTCGCCTTTTTGTGGTTCAACGCGCCGCCGGCCGCCGTCTTCATGGGCGATACGGGCAGCCTCGCTCTGGGCGGCGCGCTGGGCTCGATCGCGGTGGTGGCGCATCATGAGATCGTGCTCGGCATCGTCGGCGGGCTGTTCGTGGTCGAGGCGCTGTCGGTGATCATCCAGGTCTTCTTCTACAAGCGGACCGGGCGGCGGGTGTTCAAGATGGCGCCCATCCACCATCATTTCGAGCAGATCGGCTGGTCCGAGCCGACCGTGGTGATCCGCTTCTGGATCATCTCCTTCGTGCTGGCGCTGGCCGGCCTCGCCACGCTGAAGCTGCGATGATCCGCTCGCCCGCCTTTGCCGGCCGCCATTATGCGGTGCTGGGGCTCGCCCGCTCGGGCCTGGCGAGCGTCGCCGCGCTGCTCGCCGGGGGCGCGCGCGTCACGGCGTGGGACGCAGACGCCGCGCGCCGCGCCGCGCCCGAACTGGCGGACGCGCCCGGCCTCACGCTCGCCGATCCCATGACGCTGCCGCTCGACGGGATGGACGGGATCGTGGTGTCGCCCGGCGTGCCGCTCAACACCCACCCGATCGCCGCGCGCGCGGCGGCGGCGGGGGTGCCGGTGATCGGCGATATCGAGCTGTTCGCCCTGGCGCGCCCGACGCTGCCGCCGCACCGCGTGGTGGGCATCACCGGCACCAACGGCAAGTCCACCACCACCGCGCTGGTCCACCACATTCTCGAGGGCGCCGGGGTGCCGACGCTGATGGGCGGCAATATCGGCCTGCCCATTCTGGGCCAGACGCCGCTGCCGGCCGGCGGGGTCTATGTGCTCGAGCTGTCGAGCTTCCAGATCGATCTCACCCACAGTCTCGCCTGCGATGTCGCGGCGCTGACCAACATCACCCCCGATCATCTCGATCGCTATGCCGATTTCGCCGCCTATGCGGCCGCCAAGCGGCGGCTCTTCCAGCTGCAGGGCGGCGGGCAGGTGGCGGTGATCGCCACCGACGATGACGAGACCCGCGCGATCGCCGCGCTGCTGGCGGACCCGGCCGATCCGGCGCCGGGCGACGCCGCGCTGTTCGGCGCGCAGGCGGCGCTGCCCGCGCCGGCGGAGCGGCCGCTGCTGGTGACCGTATCGGCCGCCGATATTGCCGACCAGAGCCGCTGGCCCGCGCTGCAGGGGCCGCACAATGCGCAGAATGTCGCGGTGGCGTGCGCCATCGCGGAGGCGCTCGGCATCGACCCCGCGGCGATCGAGGCGGGGCTGCGCTCCTATCCCGGGCTGCCGCACCGCATGGAGCGGGTGGCGACGATCAACGGGGTGCTGTGGGTGAACGACAGCAAGGCCACCAACGCCACCTCCACGGCGCCCGCGCTGGGCGCCTATCAGCGCATCCACTGGATCGCGGGCGGTCGCCGCAAGACCGACGAGCTTGATGCCTGCCGCCCCTTTCTCGGCCATGTCGCCGCCGCCTACACGATCGGCGAGGCGACCGAGCTGTTCGCGGCGCTGCTCGGCACGGCGGGCGTGGCGGTGACGCGCGCCGGTACGCTGGACGCGGCGGTGGCGGCGGCGGCGGCGGCGGCGCGGCCGGGCGATGTGGTGCTGCTGTCGCCGGCCTGCGCCTCCTATGACCAGTTCAGCGACTATGAGGCGCGCGGCCGCGCCTTTGTCCAGGCGGTGCGGGCGATGGAGGCGAGGCCATGAAGATGGATAGCGCGACGAAGCAGCGGGCCGCGCGCGACCGGCTGCGTGGGCAGCGCGCGCAGCGGCTCGGCCGCGCCGATCGCTCGGCGCTGGGCCGCTGGTTCTGGGAAATCGATCTCGTGCTGCTCGCGCTCGTCACGGTGCTGATCGGCATCGGGCTGATCGCGGTCGCCGCCGCCTCGCCCGCCGCCGGCGTGCGCTACTCGGGCGGCGCGGTGCAGTTTCCGCCCCTCTATTATTTCTACCGCCAATGCGTGTGGCTGATGGTGGGCGTGCCGGTGATGTTCGTGGTGTCGATGACGCCCAAGGACGTGGCGCGGCGGCTGTGCCTGATCGGCGCGATGCTCTGCTTCCTCGCGCTCGCCGCCACGCCGCTGGTCGGTCATCAGGTGAACGGCGCGCGGCGCTGGATCGGCTCCGGCATGGCGCAGTTCCAGCCCTCCGAGTTTCTCAAGCCGCTCTATGTGGTGGCGATGGCATGGCTGTTCTCGATCAAGCAGAAGGACCGCACGCTGCCGGTGACGCTGATCTCGGGCGTGATCACCGCCGCGATCGCCGGCATCCTGATGAAGCAGCCGGATTTCGGCCAGACGATCATGTTCCTGCTGATGTGGACCGCGCTGCTGACGCTGACCGGCGCGCCGATGAAGGGGCTGGTGACGCTGGGCCTGGCCGGGATCGGCGCCGTGGTGGCCGCCTATCTCTTCTATCCGGTGGCGACGCTGCGCATCAATAATTTCCTCTTCCAGTCGGGCGATACCTATCAGGTGGACAGCGCGCGGCGGACGCTGCTGCATGGCGGCCTGCTCGGCACGGGGCCGGGCGGCGGCACCGCCAAATTCCACCTGCCCGAGCCGCATACCGACTATATCTTCTCGGTCATCGGCGAGGAGTTCGGGCTCATCGCCTGTATCGCGATCGCGCTGATCTACATGGCGATCGTCGTGCGGGTCTTCGTCAAGCTGCTGGACGAGGAGGATATGTTCCTGACGCTGGCGGCGGCCGGGCTCGCCACCCAGTTCGGCGCGCAGGCGCTGATCAACATGGCGGTCAATGTCCAGCTCGCCCCGTCCAAGGGGATGACGCTGCCCTTCATCTCCTATGGCGGATCGTCGCTGATCGCGCTGTCGATGGGGTTCGGCCTGCTGCTGGCATTCACCCGCCGAAACCCGTATCTCACCCGCTCGCCCTATGTCGTGACCTGGAATACCCATCGGTGAGCGCCCATCCCGCGACCGCGCAACGCTGCTTCATTCTCGCCGCCGGGGGCACCGGCGGCCACATGATTCCCGCCCATGCGCTGGCCGAGGAGCTGCTGCGGCGCGGCCATCGCGTGGTGCTCGTCACCGATGCGCGCGGCGCCCGCATTCCCGGCCTGTTCGAGGATGTGCCGGTGCATGTGCTGCCCGCCGGCCGCCTCGGCGGCGGCGTGCGCGGCTGGCTGCGCGCCGGCCGCGCGATCTGGCGCGGGCGCGCCGAGGCGCGGCGGCTGCTCGGCCGCTATGGCGCGGCGGCGGTGATCGGCTTTGGCGGCTATCCGGCGCTGCCCACGCTGCTGGCCGCGCTGTCGCTGCGCATGCCGACGCTGGTGCATGAACAGAATGCGGTGCTGGGGCGCGTCAACCGGCTGCTCGCGCGGCGCGTCGATCGGGTCGCGACCGCCTATCGCCAGGTCGATCGCCTGCCGCGCGGCGTGGCGCCCGTGGTGGTGGGCAATCCGGTGCGCGCCGAGGTGCTGGCGCTGCGCGACCAGCCCTATCCGCCGCTCAGCGAGGAGGGCATTTTCCGGCTGCTGGTGACGGGCGGCAGCCAGGGCGCTGCGGTGCTGTCGGGCGTGGTGCCCGATGCGCTCGGCCTGTTGCCCGTGTCGCTGCGCGAGCGGCTGCAGGTGACGCAGCAATGCCGGCCCGAGGATATCGAGCAGGTCCGCGCCCGCTATGCCGAGCTGGACATTCCGGCCGATCTCGCCACCTATCTGGCCGATCTGCCCGAGCGGCTGGGCTGGGCGCATCTGTTCATCGGCCGCTCCGGCGCCTCGACCATCGCCGAGCTGACCGCCGCCGGCCGCCCCGCCATCCTCGTGCCGCTGCCCTCGGCGACGGACGATCACCAGACCGCCAATGCCCGCGAGATGGCGGCGACCGGCGGCGCGGCATCGATCCCGCAGGGCCAGTTCACCGCGGCGCGGCTCGCCAAGCAGATGCAGAAGATGGCGCTGGAGCCCGGCGCGCTTGAAAATGCCGCGCGCCGCGCCAAACAGGCCGGCTATCCCACGGCGACGCGGGATCTCGCGGACCTGGTCGAGACGCTGGCGCCGCCCGTGGAGGGTGTGCCGGCCCGTGCCGGCCGGGGCCGGCCCAAGTTGAAGGAAGCGTTTGCGTGAAAGGTGTCGCCACCGATATCGGGACCATCCATTTCATCGGCATCGGCGGGATCGGCATGTCCGGCATCGCCGAGGTGATGCACAATCTGGGCTATCGGGTGCAGGGCTCCGACATGGCCGAGAGCTATGTGATCGAGCATCTCCGGCAGCGCGGCATCAAGGTGATGATCGGCCATGACGCGGCCAATCTCGGCGATGCGGCGGTGGTCGTCACCTCCACCGCGATCAAGCGCGGCAATCCGGAGGTCGAGCTGGCGCTGGAGACGCGCGTGCCGGTGGTGCGCCGCGCCGAGATGCTGGCCGAGCTGATGCGGCTCAAATCCACGGTCGCCGTCGCCGGCACCCATGGCAAGACGACCACCACCTCGATGGTCGCGGCGCTGCTCGACGCGGGCGGGGTCGATCCCACCGTCATCAACGGCGGCATCATCAACAGCTACGGCTCCAACGCCCGGCTCGGCGCGAGCGACTGGATGGTGGTGGAGGCGGACGAGAGCGACGGCTCCTTCCTGCGGCTGGACGGCACCTACGCCATCGTCACCAACATCGATCCCGAGCATCTCGATCATTACGGCAGCTTCGAGGCGGTGAAGGACGCCTTTGTCGAGTTCGTCGAGAATGTTCCCTTCTATGGCGCCGCCCTGCTCTGCCTCGATCATCCCGAGGTGCAGGCGATCCTGCCGCGCGTGCGCGACCGCCGCATCGTCACCTATGGATTTTCGGCGCAGGCCGATGTCCGCGGCGTCAATGTCACGCCGGTGCCGGGCGGCAACCGCTTCGAGGCGATCATCCGCCATCGCGACGGCACCAGCCGCTCGATCGAGGGGATCGAGCTGCCCATGCCCGGCCGCCACAATGTCTCCAACGCGCTCGCCGCGATCGGGGTGGCGCTGGAGCTGGGCGTGCCGGACGAGGTGATCCGCACCGGCTTCGCCAAGTTCGGCGGGGTCAAGCGCCGCTTCACCAAGGTGGGCGAGGTCGCCGGGGCCACGGTGATCGACGATTATGGCCATCACCCGGTGGAAATCCGCGCCGTGCTTTCGGCCGCGCGCGAAGGCGCGCGGGGTCGCGTGATCGCGGTGGTGCAGCCGCACCGCTACACCCGGCTGCGCGACCTGATGGAGGAGTTCCAGCAGGCGTTCAACGATGCCGACATGGTCTATGTCGCGCCGGTCTATGCGGCGGGCGAGGCGCCGATCGCCGAGGTCGACGCGGCGGCGCTGGTCGCCGGGCTGCGGCGGCGCGGCCATCGCGCCGCGCAGGAAATCGCCGGACCCGACGCGCTCGCCGCCGATCTCGCGCGGCAGGTGCGCCCGGGCGACATGGTGATCTGCCTCGGCGCGGGCGACATCACCAAATGGGCGGCGGGCCTCGCCCCGGCGATCGAGAAGGCGCGCGTCGTGGAGCCCGCGGCATGAGCCAGGCCGCGCCCCGCGCGCCGGCGGCGCCGGCCGGGCCGGCGCCGCTCGCGGGCAGCCTGGAGGCGGGCGCCGCGCTCGCCGATTTCATCTGGTTCCGCACCGGCGGCCCGGCCGAGTGGCTGGCGCGCCCGCGCGACCGCGCCGATCTGGCCGGCTTTCTCGGCGCGCTTCCGGCGGACATGCCGGTGATGGCGGTGGGCGTGGGCTCCAACCTGATCGTGCGCGATGGCGGCGTTCCGGGCGTGGTGATCCGCCTGCCCAAGAGCTTCGCCACGGTGACGGTGGAGCCGGGGCTGCGGCTGCGCGCCGGCGCGGCGGCGATGGGCATCACCGTGGCCAGCGCGGCGCGCGACGCGGGCATTGCCGGGCTCGAATTTCTGCGCGGCATTCCCGGCACGATCGGCGGCGCGGTGCGGATGAACGGCGGGGCCTATGGCCGCGACATGGCCGATCTGCTGATCGAGGCGACGGTGGTGACGCGCGCGGGCGCGATCGAGACCTGGCCGGCGGCGCGGCTCGGCTATTCCTACCGCCATTCGGCGCTGCCCGAGGGCGCGGTGGTGGTGGAGGCGCTGCTCCAGGGCGGGGCGGGCACGGTCGCCGCGATCGCCGCCGAGATGGACCGTATCGCCGCCGAGCGCGAGGCGAGCCAGCCGCTGCGCGCGCGCACCGGCGGCTCGACCTTCAAGAATCCGCCCGGCGCCAAGGCCTGGGCGCTGATCGACGCCGCCGGCTGTCGCGGCCTGCGCCGGGGCGATGCGCAGGTTTCGGAGAAGCACTGCAACTTCCTCCTCAATCTGGGCGGCGCCAGCAGCGCCGACATCGAGGCGCTGGGCGAGGAGGTGCGCGGCCGCGTGCTCGCCCATGCGGGCGTGACGCTGGAATGGGAGATACAGCGGATCGGCCGCGCCGCCGCGCCAGAGGGAGAGACGCGATGACGCCGCTGAGGGTGGCCGTGCTGATGGGTGGCTGGTCGGCCGAGCGCGAGGTGTCGCTCACCTCCGGGCGCGGCGTCGCGGCGGCGGCGCGCGCGCTCGGGCATGAGGTGGTGGCGATCGACATGGATCGCAGCGTCGGCCAGGCGCTGGCGCTGGCCGCGCCCGATGTGGTGTTCAACGCGCTCCACGGCACGCCCGGCGAGGATGGTACGGTGCAGGGCCTGCTCGATCTGATGGGCCTGCCCTATACCCATTCGGGCCTCGTCACCTCGGTGATCGCGATCGACAAGGAGCTTACCAAGCAGGCGCTGGTGCCGCACGGCATCCGCATGCCGGTGGGGCGGATCGTGGCGAGCGAAAGCCTGTACGCGGGCGATCCGCTGCCGCGTCCCTATGTGCTGAAGCCCGTGAACGAGGGCTCGTCGGTCGGCGTCGCGATCATCACCGAGGGCGGCAATCATGGCGATCCGATCAGCCGGGACAGCGAGGGGCCGTGGCGTCGGTTCGACCGGCTGCTGGCCGAGCCCTTCATCCCGGGCCGCGAGCTGACCGTGGCGGTGCTCGGCGATGCCGCGCTGGGCGTGACCGAGTTGCGCACCGCCAATGGCTTCTACGATTATGACGCGAAATATACCGAGGGGCTGACCACCCATGTCTGCCCCGCCGAGATCCCGGAGGCGATCGCCGCCGCAGCGATGCGCATGGCCGAGGAGGCGCACCGGCTGCTCGGCTGCCGGGGCACCTCGCGATCCGATTTCCGCTGGGACGAGGCGCAGGGCGAGCAGGGGCTGTTCCTGCTCGAGGTGAACACCCAGCCGGGTATGACGCCGCTGAGCCTGGTGCCCGAACAGGCGCGCCATGCCGGCATCAGCTATGAAGCGCTGGTGCAGATGCTGCTCGACGAGGCGCTGAGCCGGAGGCCGACATGAGCGAACGCGCCAAGATCCGACGCGGCGCGACCCCGCGTGGCGTCAAGGCGCCCGCGATCGCGCGGCGCGGCGCCTCCGCCGCCAAGGCGACGCGCAAGGCGGTGGCGAGCCGCGCGGTGGCGACGCTGCCGATCCCGGCCGAGCGGCTGGAGCGCTGGTGGCGGCGCACCGTGCTGGCGCTGGGCGCGATCGGCATCGCCGGCATCGCCTGGGCGCTGGGCGTGCCCGCGCTGGTCGGCACCGAGCTTGGCGAGCTGGCCGGCGCGGCCGGGCTGTCGGTGAAGCGCGTCGAGATCCAGGGCATTCACCATATGGACCGGCTGCCCGTCTATTCGGTCGCGCTCGACCAGACCTCGACCGCGATGCCGCTGGTCGATCTCGCCGAGATCCGGGCCAAGCTGCTCAAATTCGGCTGGGTGGCCGATGCCCGCGTGTCGCGCCGGCTGCCCGACACGCTGCTGGTCGACATTGTCGAGCGCGAGCCGGCGGCGATCTGGCAGACCAATGGCCGGCTGTCGCTGATCGACCGCAGCGGCGTGGTGCTGGCCCCGGTCCAGCCCCAGGCGATGCCGGACCTGCCGGTGATCGTCGGCCCCGGCGCCAATTTCCAGACCCAGGATCTCGCTCAATTGTTCGCCGCCGCGCCCCGGCTCAAGCCGCTGATCGCGGGCGCCACCTGGGTCGGCGGCCGGCGCTGGGACATGCGCTTTCAATCCGGCGAGACGCTGGCGCTGCCCGAGGGCGCCGAGGCGGAGCGCCAGGCCCTGGCCAAGTTCGATCGCATGGATCAGGCGGCGCGGCTGCTGGGCCAGGGCTTTGTGCGGTTCGACATGCGCGTGCCGGGCAAGTTCGTGGTGCGGGTGAGCCGCGAGCCGGGGGCCGATGCGGGCGCGGCGCCGCTGGTGCCGCCGGCGCCGGCCGGCACCGACGCGATCTGACATGGCGGAGCGTCGACCCGACAAGCTGATCACCGCGCTCGATATCGGCTCGTCCAAAGTGTGCGCGCTGATCGCCGAGCGCGGCGAGGGCGGCGAATTGACGGTGCTCGGCACCGGCCAGCGCGAGAGCCGCGGCGTGCGGCGCGGCTTCATCGCCGATATGGAACGCACCGAAGTGGCGATCCGCGAGGCGGTGGAGCAGGCCGAGCGGATCGCCGGCGTCAATATCGAGGATGTCTGGGTCGGCTTTTCCGCCGGCGGCCTGGTCAGCCGCGTCGCGGCGGTCGAGGTCGAGCTGGGCGGCGTGCGGATCGAGCAGAACGATATCGACGATCTGCTCGATGCCGGGCGCAACTCGATCGATCCCGAGGGGCGGATGGTGCTGCACGCGCAGCCGACGCTCTACACGCTGGACGATGTGCGCGGCGTCAAGAAGCCGCTCGGCCTCTATGCGGACAAGCTGGGCGTCGACATCCATGTCGTCGCGGCCGACGCCTCGCCCGTGCGCAATCTGGATCTCTCGGTCCGCTCCGCCCATCTCGCGGTGCGGGCGATCGTCGCCGCGCCGATCGCCACCGGCCTCGCGTGCCTCTCGGAGGAGGAGCGGGAGCTGGGCGTGGCGCTGGTGGAGCTGGGCGCCGGGGTGACCAATGTCTCGCTGTTCGCGGGCGGCATGCTGGTCGGCCTGGCCGCGATCCCGCTCGGCGGCCAGGACATCACCGACGACATCGCCTCCGCCTTCGGCACCCGCCGCAGCCAGGCCGAGCGGATGAAATGCTTCTACGGCTCCGCCACCAACAGCCCGCGCGACAATCACGACATGATCGACGTGGCGCCGATGGCGGGCAGCGAGGAGGGCGCCGAGCCGCAGCGCATCACCCGCGCGCAGCTGATCGCAGTGATCCGCCAGCGGCTGGACATGCTCTCGGGCGAGATCGCGGCGGCGCTCAAGGCGCTCGGCTTCACCGGGCCGGTCGGCCGGCAGGTGGTGCTGACCGGCGGCGGCGCCGAGCTGAAGGGCATTGCGGACTATATCCAGGGCGTGCTTGGCCGCGCCGTGCGGGTGGGCCGCCCGCGCGGGCTGGCCGGGCTGCCCGAGGCGCATGCCGGCCCTGCCTTCGCGACTCTGGCGGGGCTCGCCCTCTATGCCGCCTCCAACCCCACCGACCTGCGCGCGCCCGACCCGGCGGCGGTGCGGGTGGGCCGGTCGAGCGGCGGCGGGCTCATCAGCCGGCTGATCGCCGCCTTTCGGAGCAGCTATTGACCGGCCGATCGTAAAAACTGTGGATGCCGGGAATTTTCGCGTGCGTCCGGGCGTTGTTTTTGCAAAAATCGGCCGGTGTAGGAGCGCCGCGGCCGGCGCCGCCCCATTGGAGTGTACTGGATGAGCATCGAATTCGTTCGACCCGAAGTCGACGAGCTTCGACCCCGCATCAGCGTTATCGGTGTCGGTGGAGCGGGTGGCAATGCCATCGCCAACATGATCGCGGCCGAAGTGCAGGGTGTCGACTTCCTCGTCGCCAACACCGATGCGCAGGCGCTCAACCATTCGCCGGCCGAGCGGCGGATCCAGCTGGGCCTGCGCATCACCCAGGGGCTGGGCGCGGGCTCGCGGCCCGAAATCGGCCGCGCCGCCGCCGAGGAGACGCTCGACGCGGTCGAGAAGGCGCTGGAAGGCGCGCATATGTGCTTCATCGCCGCGGGCATGGGCGGCGGCACCGGCACGGGCGCCGCGCCGGTGATCGCCAAGGCGGCGCGGGATCGCGGCATCCTCACCGTGGGCGTGGTCACCAAGCCGTTCAGCTTCGAGGGCGCGCGCCGCATGCGCTCGGCCGAGGCGGGGATCGAGGAGCTGCAGAAGCACGTCGATACGCTGATCGTCATCCCCAACCAAAATCTCTTCCTGATCGCCAATCCGAACACCACCTTCAAGGAGGCGTTCAAGATGGCGGACGAGGTGCTCCAGCAGGGCGTGCGCGGCATCACCGATCTGATGGTCATGCCCGGCCTCATCAACCTCGATTTCGCCGATGTCCGCTCGGTGATGGGCGAGATGGGCAAGGCGATGATGGGCACGGGCGAAGCCTCGGGCGACAATCGCGCGATCGAGGCGGCCGAGAAGGCGATCGCCAATCCGCTGCTCGACGGCGTGAGCATGAAGGGCGCCAAGGGCGTGATCGTCTCGATCACCGGCGGCGAGGACATGCGCCTGATGGAGGTGGACGAGGCCGCGAACCATATTCGCGAACTTGTCGATCCCGACGCCAACATCATCTGGGGCTCGGCCTTCAACAATGATCTCGAGGGCAAGATCCGCGTTTCGGTGGTCGCCACCGGGATCGAGGCCGAGGTCGGCAGCCAGCCCGAGCCCGCCAAGGTGTTCAGCTTCCCCGCCGCCGCCAAGCCCGCGCCGGTGAGCCAGGCGCCGGCCGCCGCGCCCGTCGCGCCGGCCACCCCGGCCGCGCCGCCGCCGCCGCCCGTCGCCGAGGCGCCCGCCGCGCCCGCGCCGCAGGAGGATGAGCTGCTGCTCGACCAGGATACGATCCTCACCCCGCCGGTTTCGCCCAATCCGCTGCCGCCCCAGGCGCCGCCGGTGCGCGCGGGCGAGGGCAGCGAGAGCGGCCGCCGCTGGCTGGCCGGCGAGGCCGAGCCGCCCGCGCCGGTGCCCGCCCGCGCCGCGCGCGCGGCCCAGCCGGCCAGCGGCGGAACGCTGTTCGAGCGCATGTCGTCGATCGCGCGGGGCGCCGCCAAGGCCGCGCCGGAAGAGGATCGCGGCACCGAGAAGCGCCGCGACTCGCTGGATCTGCCGGGCTTCCTCAACCGCCAGAACAACCAGTAAGCGGCACCGAGCCGGCATTAGGGGCGCGCGCGGCCGGCGGGTTGCACGCCCCTTTCTGCATGGGCGGCGCGGCGGCTCAGAGAAAGCTGTACGGATCCACATCCACCGCCACGCGCACGCCGCGCGGCCAGCTGAGCGCGCCCAGCCAATCGCGGATCACGGTCTGCACGTCGAGCGCGCGCCGCGCATGGACGAGCAGCCGCTGGCGGTGGCGCCCGCGCAGCATGGCGAGCGGCGCGGGGGCGGGACCGAACACCATCATGCCATCGATCTCGGGCGCGGCGCGGCCGATCGTCTGCGCGGCGAGCAGCGCCTCGCCCTGATCCTCGGACGAGACGATGATCGCCGCATAGCGGCCAAAGGGGGGCGCCCCGGCCTCGCGCCGGCTCTCGGTTTCGGCCTGGTAGAAGCTTTCGGCATCGCCCGTCACCAGGGCCTCGATCACCGGCGCGCCGGGCTCGCGCGTCTGGACCAGCACGCGGCCGGGCTTCTCGCCGCGCCCCGCGCGCCCCGCCACCTGCGCGATCTGCTGGAAACTGCGCTCGGCGGCGCGAAGATCGCCGCCCTGCAGCCCGAGATCGGCATCCACCACGCCCACCAGCGTGAGATTGGGGAAGTGGTAGCCTTTGGTGACGAGCTGCGTGCCCACCACCACGTCGATCGCGCCCGCCTCCATTCGCGCCACGAACTCGGCCGCCTTGGCGGGCGACCAGAGCGTGTCGGAGGTGACGATCGCCACCCGCGCTTCGGGCAGGAGCGCCGCCACCTCGTCGGCGATCCGCTCCACGCCGGGCCCGCAGGCGACCAGCACATCCTCCTCATGGCATTCCGGGCAGGCGGCGGGCGGCGGCATGACATGGCCGCAATGGTGGCAGGCGAGCCGCGCGGTGAGGCGGTGCTCCACCATCCAGGCGGTGCAATTGGGGCAGCGGAAGCGATGGCCGCAATTGCGGCAGAGGGTGAGCGGCGCATAGCCCCGCCGGTTGAGGAAGAGCAGCGCCTGTTCGCCCCGCGCCACCGTATCGGTCAGCGCCGCCACCAGCGAAGGCGCGAGCCAGCGCCCGCGCGGCGGCGGATCGCGCGTCATGTCGATCGTCTCGATCGTCGGCATTTGCGCGGCGCCATAGCGGCTGGCGAGCTTCAGCTCGCGATATTTGCCGATCTCCACCATCTGCCGGGTCTCGATGGCGGGGGTGGCCGAGGCGAGGATCACGGGCACATCCTCGAAGCGGGCGCGCATCACCGCCACGTCGCGGGCGTGGTACATCACGCCTTCTTCCTGCTTGAAGCTGGTCTCGTGCGCCTCGTCGACCACGATCAGCCCGAGCCGGGCATAGGGCAGGAACAGCGCCGAGCGCGCGCCCACCACCACCCGGGCCTCGCCGCTCGCGATCGCCCGCCAGGCGCGGCGCCGCTGGGTGGAGCGCAGATCGGAATGCCAGGCCACGGGCAAATGCCCGAACCGGGCCTCGAACCGCTTGAGGAAAGGCTCGGTCAGCGCGATTTCGGGGAGCAGCACCAGCGCCTGGCGATCGTGCCGCAGCGCAGTGGCGATCGCCTCGAAATAGGTTTCGGTCTTGCCCGATCCGGTGACGCCGTCGAGCAGAAAGGGCTGGAAGGCGGCGGCGGTCACCGCCGCGCTCATCGCCTCGGCCGCGGCGCGCTGATCGGCCGAGAGCGCAGGCGGCGCATGATCGGGATCGGGCGGCAGGAAGGGATCGTCCACCGCCACCTTCACCGCCTCGATCGCGCCGAGCTTCACCAGCCCGCGGATCACGCCGTCCGACACGTCGGCGATGGCGGCGAGTTCGCGGACCAGACCCTGGCGCTCGCCGATCCGCTCCAGCGCCTGGGCGCGCTGGGGGGTGAGCCGCTCGGGCACGCGGCCGGTGGCGCGATATTCGATCGCGGTGCGGCCGCCATCCAGCGCGCTGGCCGAGGCGAGCGCCATGCGCAGCACGGCGGCAGGCGGCGCCAGATAATAGTCGGCGGTCCACTCGATCAGCCGACGCAGCGGCGCGGCGATCGGCGGCAGATCATAGGGGGCCACGAGGTTGCGCAGGCGGTTATCCCCCACTTCCGCGTCCGAGGGCATGCGGTCCGCCTCCCACACCACGCCGGCGAGCTGGCGCGGGCCGAGCGGGGCGAGGACGATCGAGCCCGGCGCGACATGCATCTCGCGCGGGACGCGATAATCGAGCGGGCCGAGCGCCGCGTTGAGCAGCAGCACGCGCGCGCGGCTCATCGGCCTACGCCCAAGGGAGGAGGTGACAGGCGCGCCGAAGCGCATAGGATCGGCGGCAGGGGGTGTTGCATGGAGTTCGAGACGGAGCGGCTCACAATCAGGCGGATCGGGATCGAGGATGCCGGTTTCGTGCTGGCGATGCTCAACGATCCCGGTTTCCGCGCCAACATAGGGGATCGTGGGGTGCGTACAATCGCCGAGGCGGCGGACTATGTCCGCACCCGCATTCTGGCCTCCTATGCGGAGCATGGCTTTGGCGGGCTCAAGCTAGTGCGTCGATCGGACGGCGCCGCGATCGGCACCGCCGGCTTCTACCGTCGCCCCGGGCTGGAGGCGCCCGATCTCGGCTTCGCCCTGTTCGCGCGGGAGACGCGGCAGGGCTATGGCTTCGAGGCGGCCTCGGGGCTGCTCGCCAGCCGGCCCGATCTGCGGCCGCTGCTCGCCATCGCCGCGCCGCACAACCGCGCCTCGGCCGCGCTGCTCGCCAAGCTCGGCTTTGTCGAACAGGGGCTGATGCGCCTGCCCGCCGGCGGCGGCCTCAGCCGGCTCTTCCGTCTCGCCTGAGCCGGCCCGCGCCCGACCGGCCGCCATTTCCTTTTAACCCGCCCCGGCTACACTGGCCGAATGGGCCGGATCATCGACTTCCAGGATCACGCGGTGGCGACGCTGCGCGCGCGTGTCGCGGCGGTCGAGGAGGCCAATCGCGATCTGCTCGCCTATGCGCGGAACCGCTCGGGCGCGGTGGCGGCGATCCATCGCGCCGTATTGGCGGCGGCGGCGGCGACGGGGCTCGAGCATCTGATCCACATCGCCACGCAGGAATGGCCCGATCTGCTCGGCGTCGATGCGGTGGCGATCGCGCTGGCGCTGGGCGGGCGCGGCGTTCGCGCCGATGCCAATGGCCTGCAATATGTCCATCCCCGCGTGGTGGCGCGGATGGCGATGCGGGTGGATGGCGCGCGTATGCGGGGCGTGACGCGCGGGCATCCGCTGTTCGGGCCGGCCGCGTCGCTGATCCGCGCCGAGGCGCTGATCCGGCTCGATCATGTCGCGCCCTTGCCCGCCGGGCTGCTGGTGCTGGGCCAGCGCGCGCCTGCCGGCGCGATCGAGGGCGGACACGGCGCCGAGCCGCTGGTCTTTCTGGGCGAGATGCTGGCCCATGGCGTGGCGCGGTGGCTGTGAGGCGATGAGCCTGGCCGATCATCCCGCGCGCGCGCTCGCGGCCGCCTTTGGCGATCATCTCCGCCGCGATCGGCTGCGCTCGCCGCACACGGTGCGCGCCTATGTCGCGGCGGCGCATCGGCTGATCGCCTTTCTCGGCGGCTATCGCGGCGGGCCGGTGGATGCCGCCGCGCTCGCCGAGACCGACGCCGCCGCGCTCCGCGCCTTCCTCGCCCAGCGCCGCGCCGATGCCGGCCTCACCAATGCCTCGGCGGCGCGCGAGCTGACGGCGGTGCGCGGCTTTCTGAGCTTCGCCGGGGTGGCGCCGCCGCGCCTGCGCGGGCCGCGCGTCAAACGCGGCGTGCCGCGCCCGATCGCGCCCGAGGAGGCGGTGGCGCTGGCCGAGGATGCCGCCATCGCCGCCACCCAGCCCTGGATCGCCGCGCGCGACTGGGCGGTGCTGCTGCTGCTGTACGGCGCCGGTCTGCGCATCGGCGAGGCGCTGGGGCTGGATGCCGCGCTGCTGCCGATCGGCGAGACGATCCGCGTCACCGGCAAGGGCAATCGCACGCGGATGGTGCCGATCCTGCCCGCCGTCGCCCGCGCGATCGCCGATTATGCCGCGGCCTGCCCCTATCCGCTGCGCCCGGGCATGGCGCTGTTCCGGGGCGCGCGCGGCGGCCCGCTGGCGCCGGACATGATCCGCCGCGCGGTGCGCCACGCCCGGCGGCGGCTGGGACTGGGGGAGCGTACCACGCCGCACGCGCTGCGCCACAGCTTCGCCACCCATTTGCTCGGGCGCGGCGCCGATCTGCGGCAATTGCAGGAGCTGCTCGGCCATGCCAGCCTCTCCTCCACGCAGATCTATACCGGCGTCGATACCGCGCATCTGCTGGACGTGTACCGCGCGGCCCATCCGCGGGCCTGAAAAAAACTTCGCGCCTGTGGCTAAACCTTCCCGCCGCCCGGTCGTAATCGGCTGTGGGGAAGCGTACGACCAGGATGAAAGACGATGGACGGGATCGATAGGACGGGGAGCACCGCAGACTATGCGCTGATCCGTTCGACTGCGACGTCATCGGTCGTGCGGGCGACCACTGAGACGCAGGCGACGGCGCCCAGCGCCAGCGCCACGAGCGCGCAGGCCGGGGTGGCCAATCTCATCACCCTGCTGGCCAAGGCACCGCCGCCGATCGACTCCAAGAAGGTGGAGGCGATCCGCGCGCTGATCGCATCGGGACGCTTCCCGATCGACGAGCGCGCCATCGCGGCGAAGATGATCTCGCTCGATATTCGGCCGGCGCCCAACGACAATTGAGCGCCGCTGCCGGCGGCTAGTCGCACGCCTCGACAGAGCCCCGCGCGCAGGCCGCGCTGCGCGCGCGCCAATCGGCCATGCGCGCGGCGTAATCGCGCTGCGCCGCCTCATAGCCGGCCAGCCCCTGCTCATAGCGATCGAGCGAGGCCTGGTAGCGCCGCTGCGCGGCACCGCTGACGCGCGGCGCGGACGGCGCGCGCGCGGCCCGCTGGTTCAGCGCCCGCGTCCGCGCGCGATCGGCGCGGTGTGCGGCATCCTCCCAGGCGTCGGTCCGCGCATCCAGGCTGTCGGTGCGGCTCTCGGCCGGGGGCACCGCCTCCTCGCTCTCGCGATAGACCGGCATCGGCCGCGCCGCCGCCGGCGCCTCGTCGGGCGGCTGCGCCACGGCCGGCGCGGCCAGCGCCAGGGCGAACAGGGCAATCCTCGGATCCACGCGCACTCTCCCCAGATCCCGCCCCATCTCCACCCCGCCGGCTGGCCCGGCGATGAACCGGCTCATCCCACCCGGTTGGCGACCAGATCCTCGACCACGGCCGGATCGGCGAGCGTCGAGACATCGCCGAGGCCGCCGGTCTCGCCCTCGGCGATCTTGCGCAGGATGCGGCGCATGATCTTGCCCGAGCGGGTCTTGGGCAGACCGGGGGCGAACTGGATGGCGTCGGGCGTGGCGATCGGGCCGATCTCGTGGCGCACCCAATCCCGCAGGCCGCGCCGCAGCGCGTCGCTCGCCTCGACCCCGGCATTGAGCGTCACATAGGCGTAGATGCCCTGGCCCTTCACATCGTGCGGAAACCCAACCACCGCCGCCTCGGCGACGCTTTCGTGCAGCACCAGCGCGCTTTCCACCTCGGCCGTTCCCATGCGGTGCCCGGACACGTTGATCACGTCATCGACGCGGCCGGTGATCCAATAATAGCCGTCGGCATCGCGGCGGGCGCCGTCGCCCGTCGTGTAGACCCCCGGGAAGGTGCGGAAATAGGTTTCGAAGAAGCGCGTCTCGTCACCCCAGACGCCGCGCATCTGGCCGGGCCAGGAGCGGGCGATGACGAGATTGCCCTCCGCCTCGCCGGTCAGCGTCCGGCCCTCGCCATCCAGCAGCCGCGGTTCCACGCCGAAAAAGGGCAGGGTGGCCGAGCCGGGCTTGAGCGGCATGCCGGGGAGCGGGGTGATCATGTGGCCGCCGGTCTCGGTCTGCCACCATGTATCGAGGATCGGGCACCGGCCCTCCCCGACGACATCGTGATACCAGCGCCACGCCTCCGGGTTGATCGGCTCGCCGACCGAGCCGAGCAGGCGCAGCGAGGCGCGCGAGGTGGCGCGGACCGGGCCGTCGCCCTCCTTCATCAGCGCGCGCAGGGCGGTCGGCGCGGTGTAGAGAATGCTCACCTGGTGGCGATCCACCACTTCCCAGATGCGGCTGGGCGTGGGCCAATTGGGCACGCCCTCGAACATCAGCGTCGTGGCGCCGTTCGCGAGCGGTCCGTAGACAATGTAGCTATGACCCGTCACCCAGCCGATATCGGCGGCGCACCAATAGGTTTCGGGCGGCCGGTGATCGAACACGACCTGGTGCGTCAGCGCCGCCCAGAGCAGATAGCCGGCGCTGCTGTGCAGCACGCCCTTGGGCTTGCCGGTGGAGCCCGAGGTGTAGAGGATGAAGAGCGGATCCTCGGCCGCCATCGGCTCGGCCGGGCACTCCGCCGCCACGCCCGCCACCGCCTCGTCATACCAGACATCGCGGCCCGGCTGCATCGGCACCTCGGCGCCGGTGGCGCGGACGACCAGGATCGTCTTCAGCCCGTCATAGATCTGCGCGGCCTCGTCGGCGCAGGTCTTGAGCGGCACGCGCTTGCCGCCGCGCCGGCCCTCGTCGGCGGTGATGAGCAGCGTCGAGCCGCAATCCGCCATGCGTCCGGCCAGCGCATCCGCCGAGAAGCCGCCGAACACCACCGAATGGATGGCGCCGATCCGCGCGCAGGCCAGCAGCGCCACCGCCGCCTCCGGGATCATTGGCATGTAGATGGTGATGCGATCGCCCTTGCCCGCGCCCAGGCCCTTCAGCACATTGGCGAAGCGGCACGTCTCCGCGTGGAGTTCGGCATAGCTGAGGCGGCGCGGCGCGTGCGCGGGATCATCCGGCTCCCACAGGATCGCGGTCTGGTCGGCGCGGGTGGCGAGGTGCCGGTCGAGGCAGTTGGCGGCCACGTTCAGCGTGCCGTCGGCGAACCAGCGGACATGGAAATCCTCCTCGGCGAAGGACCAGTCGCCCGCCGTGCGGGGCGGCGTGATCCAGTCCAGCCGGCGCGCCTGTTCCAGCCAGAAGCCATCGGGATCGGCCAGCGATCGGGCATGGAGCGCCGCGCGCTCGGCCGGATCGATCGTCCATTGTCCGCTCATCTGTCCCCTCCTTCGCGAAGTTTCCGCGCTTGGTAGCACCGAGATTGCGCCCGCGCGACGACATGGTATCGACCGACGATCATCGCTAGAAGGGTTTGCCCGTGCGTCTTTCCAGATCCGCCCTCTCTGTGGCGGCGCTCGCCGGTGTCGCGACGCCGGTTCTCGCCCAGACCGGGCAGACCCCCGCCAAGCCCCTCCATGTCTTCCAGGCGCTCGCACTGGCGCCGGCGGGCGACCGGATCGTGACGATCGAGGGCGAGGAAGCGCCCGCGCCGGTCGGGGCGGGCCATGGTCGGCTGGTTGTGCGCGCGGCGCAGGATGGCCATATCCTGTCCACCAGCGATCCCTGCCCGCGCTGCCGCTACAGCGACCCGGCCTTCGCCGCCGATGGACGCATCGCCTTCATCGCGCGCGACACCGGCGCGGGCGTGGCGCGGCTGATGCTGCTCGCGGGCGGCGAGGCGCGGACCTTGGCCGAGGTGCGGGGGCTGGCCGCGACGCCGCGCTGGTCGCCCGATGGCCGCAGCATCGCGCTGCTCGTCACCCCCGGCGCGCGCAAGGAAGCCGGCGCGGTGCAGGCCGGCGTCCGCGCGATCGGCGAGATCGGCGTCGAGAATGACGAGCAGCGGATCGCGGTCGTTCCCGCCGGGGGCGGCGCGCTCCGCCTCGTCTCGCCCGCCGGCCGCTATGTCTACGAATATGATTGGACGCCCGATGGCCGCGGCTTCGTCGCGACCAGCGCGGAAGGCAATGGCGACGCCAATTGGTGGGTGGCGACGCTGGACGGCTTCGATCTCGCCACCGGCGCGCGCCGGCCGATCGCCGCGCCCAAGGTGCAGATGAACGCGCCCCGCGTCTCGCCCGATGGCCGTTCGGTGGCCTTTATCGGCGGGCTGATGAGCGATTTCGGCTCGATCGGCGGCGATGTCTATGTCGTGCCGCTGGCCGGCGGCACGCCGCGCAACGTGACGCCGGGCTTCAAGGGCAGCGTCACCGGCCTGACATGGGACAAGGCCGGGCTGCGCGGCACCGCGCTGGCGGGCGCCGACAGCCAGGTGGTGCGGATCGATCCGGCGGCGCGCGGCGTGACCGCGCTCTACGCCGCGCCGGCGCGCTTCCAGGCGGCCGACGGCCAGGTCGCGCTCGCCGGGGATCGCGTGGCGATGGTGGCGCAGGATTGGGAAACGCCGCCCTATATCGCCGCCGGGCCAATCAGCGCGCCGCGCCGCCTCACCCACGACAATGACGCCTGGACGCCGCGCGTGCGGGCGCGCAGCCTGAGCTGGATGAGCGAGGGCCATCGCGTGCAGGGCTGGCTGATCGGCCCCGCCAGCCCCGCGCCGGGTAAGGCGCCGATGGTGACGGTGGTGCATGGCGGCCCCGCCGCGGCGACGGTGCCGAACTATGTCTGGCAGGGCACCAACGCCGCGCTCATCGCCAAGGGCTATTGGATCTTCTATCCCAATCCGCGCGGCAGCTATGGCCAGGGCGAGGCCTTCACCGCCGCCAACAAGCGCGATTTCGGCGGCGGCGACCTGCGCGACATTCTCGCCGGGGTGGATGCCGCGATCGCCGCCGCGCCCGTGGACGGCGAGAGGCTGGGTCTGATGGGCGGCTCCTATGGCGGCTTCATGGCGATGTGGGCCAATACTCAGACCAACCGCTTCAAGGGCATCGTCGCCTCGGCCGGCCTTTCGGACTGGATCAGCTATTATGGCACCAACGGCATCAACAGCTGGATGATCCCCTTCTTCGGCGCCAGCGCCTATGCCGATCACGACGCCTATTGGAAGGTGTCGCCCGTGCGCGAGATCGCGCGCGCCAAGACGCCGACCCTGATCCTGGTGGGCGAGCGCGACATCGAGGTGCCGCCCACCCAATCGGTGGAATATTGGAACGGGTTGAAAGCCTTTGGTGTCGACACCAGGCTCGTCATCTATCCGGACGAGGGCCATCATATCGCCGGCGCCGACCATGTGGAGGATGTACGAAGGCGCACGCTCGACTGGTTCGATCGCACGCTCGGCACGGCACCGACGCCGCGCCCGTGAATTCTGCTCCAGAGTTTCACCCCGCGCCGGCCGCGCCGTGGCGGCCGCGCGCAGCAGGAGGCCAATCGTCATGCCCGTCATCCGTCTGATCACCAAGCGCGTGGAAAAGCCGTGGGGCCGGCACGATCTCTGGCCGGGCTTCGAGGCCGTACCCGAAGGCGGCGCGCCGATCGGCGAGATCTGGTTCCAGGCGCCGCCCGAGGCCGGGGAGGGCGATCCCGATCTCCTCATCAAATATCTCTTCACGAGCGAGAAGCTCTCGATCCAGGTCCATCCCGACGATGCCGACGCTGTGGCGCGCGGTTTCGAGCGCGGCAAGAGCGAGGCCTGGCAGATCCTATCGGCCGAGCCGCACGCCACGATCGGCCTCGGCATGACCCGGCCGATGACCCAGGAGGAACTGCGCGCCTCCGCGCTCGATGGCACGATCGAGGATCTGCTCGACTGGAAGGCGGTCAAGCCGGGCGAATTCTGGTATTCGCCGGCGGGCACCGTCCATGCCATCGGGCCGGGGCTGGTGCTGATCGAAATCCAGCAGAATGTGGATCTCACCTATCGCCTCTACGATTATAGCCGCCCGCGCGAGCTGCATCTCGACGATGGCGTCGCCGTGTCCAATCCCGTGCCCTATGTCGCGCCGTTCCAGCCGGTGGATCTGGCGCCGGGCCGGCGGATCCTCGCTGCCGAGGGCAAGTTCGTCACCGAGCGCTGGACCGCGCCGCACCAGGGCCGGCTCGCCGGCACGCGCGAACGGCCGCTCTGGCTGATCCCGCTCGCCGGCAGCGCCACGGCCGGCGACGAGCGGATCGCGCCGGGCGGGGTCTGGCTGGTCGACAGCGACGCGCCCTTCGCCGCCGATCCGGGAATCGATCTGCTCGTCGCCTATCCCGGCGGCGCGGTGAACGAGGCGCTGCTCGGCTGAGGCGCGGCCCGCTGCCGACGGGCGGGGCGGCCGCGGGGGCCGCTCCGCCCGATCAGCCGGGCAGGGCGGCGCGCCAGTCCGGCGCGAGACCCGCGGCGGCCAGCTCGGCGGCGAGCGTGTCGAGCAGGGCGGAGAGGGCGGCCGCATCCTCCGCCTCGGCGCGCAGCGTGAGCATCGCCTGGGTGTTGGAGGCGCGCAGCAGATACCAGCCGCGCTCCGTCGCGACGCGCGCGCCATCGGTGCGATCCACCCGCGCGCCCGCGGCCAGGAGCCGATCGATGACCGCCTTGACGATCGCCTGCTTGTCCGCCTCGGGCACGGGGATGCGCAGTTCCGGCGTGTTGACCGGCGCGGGCAGCGCGGCGTGCAGCTCGGCGAGCGAGCGGCCGCTCTCGGCGATCAGCGCGAGCAGGCGCAGCGCGGCGTAGAGCGCATCGTCGAAGCCGTACCAGCGGTCCGCGAAGAAGATATGGCCCGACATCTCGCCCGCCAGCGGCGCGCCCAGCTCGGCCATGCGCGTCTTGATGAGGGCATGGCCCGTCTTCCACAGGATCGGGCGGCCGCCGCGCGCGGCGATGCCGTCGAACAGCGTCTGGCTCGCCTTCACGTCCGCGATGATCGGCGCGCCCGGATGATCGCGCAGCACCGGCCCGGCGAGCAGCAGCAGGATCTGATCGCCCCACAGGATCCGTCCGGCGCCGTCGATCGCGCCGATGCGATCGCCGTCGCCGTCAAAGGCGAAGCCGCAATCGAGGCGCTCCCGCGCCACCAGCGCGCGCAGATCCGCGAGATTGGCCTCGACCGTGGGATCGGGGTGATGATACGGAAAGCGGCCATCCACCTGATCGTGGAGCAGGTGATGCGTGCCGGGCAGGCGCGCGGTGAGCCGCCCGAGCACCGCGCCGACCGCGCCGCTGCCCGCATCCCAGCCGATCCGGCCGTCATGGCCGCGATGATCGCGCAGCAGCCGCGTGACATAGGCATCGCGCACGTCGACCGTCTCGACCGCGCCCCGGCCCGTCTCCCAATCCCCTTCGGCGGCGAGCGCGGCGCAGGCGCGGATCGCGTCGCCGAAAAAGGCGCGATGGCCGCGGACCAGCTTGAAGCCATTCTCATCGGCGGGATTATGGCTGCCCGTCACCTGGATGCCGGCATCCACGCCAAGCTCCGCCTCGGCATAATAGAGCATGGGCGAGGGGCCGAGCCCGATCCGCACGACATCCGCGCCCGAGGCGCACAGCCCCTCCACCAGCGCCGCCTCGAGCGCGGGCGAGCTGAGCCGCCCGTCATAGCCCACCGCCACGCGGCGCCCGCCCGCGCGGCGCAGCAGCGTCGCGAAGCCGCGGCCGATGGCATAGGCATCGGCGCGGTCCAGCCCGTCGCCGACGCGGCCGCGAATGTCATAGTGGCGCAGGATGCGCGGATCGATGCGGTGCCCCATGGCGCCGAGGCTTAGCGCGCGGCGCGGCGGGAGCAAGCGGGGCGTGGCGCGGGCGCGCAACCCGGAGCAGGCTTTTTCGTTACGAAGGCCGGAAGGAGATCGACATGAAGATCAAGCTCGCGCTCGCCGCGTTCACCGCCGTGACCCTGGTGCCGGCCGCGCTCCCCAGCGCCGCCATGGCGCAGGACTATGACCGGCGCCATTATCGCGACGATCGGGAATATCGCGGCCGCGACGGCCGTTATGCCGTGGACTGCAAGCGCAGCAGCGGCACCACCGGCACCATCGCCGGCGGCGTCGGCGGCGCGGTGCTCGGCAATGTGCTGGGCGGCGGCACGCTCGGCACGCTGGCCGGCGCGGGCGGCGGCGCGCTGCTCGGTCGTCACCTCGACAAGAAGCACGACGCCGCGCAGAATCGCCGCAACGGCTGCTGAGCCACCTAGGTACCGCCTGCCGGGCCCGCCGCCCTCCGGCTTCGCGCCGGCGGGCGGCGGGCCTTGTCGTATCGGGCACGGGCGGGGCGGCGTGGCGGGCTGTGCGCCGCGTCAGCGCGGATCGTCCGCCTCGTCGGGATCATGCTCCACCACCCATTCATGCCGCTCGACGATGATCGCGCGCACGGGCGTGCCGTCGGCGGTGCGCGAGGGTCGGAAGCGGAAGCGTTCGGTGATGAGCTGGCAGGTCAGCGCGTCGAGGTCGGGGCGTCCGCTCGGCTCGGTGATGGTGCAGCCGCTTACCCGGCCGTCCGTCTCGACGCGGTAGCGCACGCCGACCCGACCGCCCTCGCCGCTGGCGCGGAGCGCGGGCGGCAGGTCGCGATAGCTCAGCCGGCCGCGGATCTGGCGCGGCGGACGATCGTCGCCCTCGCCATCGCCCTCGCCGCCCCCGCCATTGCCGGTGCCGATCCCGCCCGTGCCGCTGCCCTGGCCGGCGCGGTCGGCGATGCCGGAGCGCGCTGCCGCGCCGCTATCGGGGATGGTGGCGACCGGAAGCGGCGGCGGCGGAGGCGGCATCACCACCAGCGGGGGCGGCGCGACGACGGGGGTGGCGCGGGCGCGGGGCGCGGGTGGCGCGGGCGCGCCGCGCGCCGCCGGGCTCGGCCGGCGCGGGGCGGGCGGCGGATTGGGCGGTGGCGGGGGCGGTGGGGGCGAGAGGCCGATCAGCACCAGCGGCGTGTCGCGCGGCAGGCCGCGATCCACCGCCAGGCCGTAGAGCAGCGCCGCCCCGAGCGCGGCCGTGACGAGGACCGAGCCCAGGCCGGCGACAAGGCGATCCTGACGGGGCTGATGCACGCTGCGGCGGGTCCTGCTGGCCATGGGTCCGGATCGATAACGCCGATCGCGCGCGCCGGAGCCACGGGATGGCGCGCAGGCCGCTCCGATGACGGTATCGGCGGCAGGGCACCCCTCGCGCTCGGGGGCGGCGAGACGATCGGTGCGCGGTCGATCGGCAGCGGCGGCGCGGCTACGGCCCGGCGCTAGGGATTCGAGGCTAGAGATTCGCGCTCATGCGGCCGGATCGCGCGGCGGCGGACGATCTTGGCATCGGCGGGCGCCGGCCCTTGCCCGGCGCATGGGGCGCGCGCGACGGCGCCCCGAGGCGAGCGGGTCGGCCGCGCCGACCCGCCGCTCAATAGGCGTTCTTGTGGAGCACGACCTTGAAGGTCGCGAGCAGGATGGAGATGTCGCGCCAGAGGGTCCATCCGTTGAGATAGTCGAGATCGGCCTGGAGCCGGTAGGTGAGGTCGGAGGTGAGGTGGGTGGCGCCGCGGAAGCCGCGGACCTGGGCGAGACCGGTGATGCCGGGCTTGGTGGCGTGGCGGTGCCAGTAGCGCTGATCGACTTCCCAGAAGAGCTTGTCGCCGGCGAGGCTGCCGAGTGCGTGGGGGCGGGGCCCGACGATCGACATGTCGCCTTTGAGGACGTTGAGCAGCTGGGGGAGTTCGTCGATCGAGGTGGCGCGGATGATGCGGCCGACGCGGGTGACGCGGGCATCGCCGCGCGCGGTCGACTGGGCGCCGGCGACATCGCACAATTCGGCCCGCATCGAGCGGAACTTGTACATGGGGAAGAGGCGGTTGCCGCGTCCGAGCCGGGGCTGGACGAAGAAGATGGGTCCGCTGCTCTCGAGCTTGACGGCGAGCGCGGTGAGCGCGAGCAGCGGCGCGAGCACGGTGAGTGCTGCGATCGAGAGGAAGAGATCGAGGCCGCGTTTGAGCGCGCGGTGGCGCAGGCTGAGCGGGCCGACCGAGACGATCAGCGTGGGCGCGTTGGCGAAGCGGCTGGCGCCGAGCGAGCCGAGGCCGCTGAGTTCGGGGGTGACGATCTCGCCGCGGATATTGGCGCCCTTGAGCACGGCGGCCCAGGCGGCGCGGCGATGTTCGGGGCAGGCGACGACGACGCGGTCGGCGCGCTTGAGGAGCCGGCCGACGCGATCGAGCGCGTGCGGATCGGCGACATCGGGGTTGAGCGCGAGCGCGGCGGCATCGACGGCGACGGCATGGGGGCCGGGCTCGAGCGCGACGCCATCGGTGACGAGCAGCGTGGCGAAGGGATCGCCCGCGAACAGCATCGGCCCGAAGCGGTGGAGCGCGTAGCGCAGCGCGAAGATCCACAAGGCCGCGAGCGCGGTGCCGATGGTGAACACCTCGCGCGACAGATGCGTGCCGGCGCGCAGATAGAAGGCGACGAACAGGATCGCGCCGACCGCGCCGCCCAGCGAGGTGAGCGCGCGGTGCGCGGCATGGCGCCAGCGGTTGAACAGATCGGACGAGTAGACATTGCGGTTGATCGCCACCGCCAGATAGAGCGGCAGCAGCAGCGCCGCATTGTTCACCCCGGCGGCTTGATCCGCCAGGCCGAAGCGCAAGAGATTGGCCAGCGCGAACGCCGCCACCACGCCCACACAGTCCAGCCCCAGCAGAAGCGCGTAAAGGCGGACGCGAGTCGAGACCTTGCTCATGGGCAGGACCGATCCGAAATTGGACGGTTCAACCCGGCTGAAAAGCGCGGCGTTACCGACTTCGAGCTTCATGACGGGACCTCTGTCAGCCGGACGGTGAGACTGTTTCTACCGCGAATCACATGGCTTGGACCAGCCACTTTTTGCACCGCACCAAAACAGGACAGGCCTTCTCCAAGGCTTCCCAATTGCTGGTGCGAAACAAAGTGTCATGCTCCGGGCCGATGATGGCGCGTCAAAGCCCCAGGATCGGCCTGGTTCCCGCCCGAACCCGTTGCGCGGGCTGAAACATGGCCGCCCGGCGCCGCTGCGTCGGCCCGTGCTTTTGCTGCGGTGCATCGTCCTCGTGCCGATGCTCTCCGCGCGCCCCTATCGATCGGGCGCGACTTGGTTTAGCCTTTTCGCATGACAGACTTGCGGCCCTTCCACCTCGCCTTTCCGGTTGACGACCTCGCCGCGGCGCGGGCCTTTTACGGCGGCGTGCTGGGATGCGCCGAGGGCCGCAGCGCGGCGCATTGGATCGACTTCAACCTCTATGGCCACCAGATCGTGGCGCATCTCGATCCCGCGCCGCGTGGCGACGCGGTGCGGGCGCCCGTCGACGGCCATGACGTGCCCGTGCCGCATTTCGGGCTTGTGCTGGATTGGGACGAATGGGAGGCGCTCGCCGCGCGCCTCGTCGCGGCGGGCATCGCCTTCGGGATCGAACCGCATATCCGCTTTGTCGGCCAGCCGGGCGAGCAGGCCACCATGTTCTTCCGGGATCCCGCCGGCAACGCCCTGGAGTTCAAAGCCTTCCGCGATCCCGCCAAGCTCTTCGCCACGGCCTGAGGCGCGGCCCCGCTCAGGCGGCGATGCGGGCGACGAAATCGGAGGTGGCGGTCTCGAGCGCGGCGAGCTGGCGGTCGACATCCTGGAAGCCGGCATCGAGCCGATCGATGTCGGAGGCGACGGCCTCGGTGTCGGTGCGGATCGCGGCGATGGTGCCGGACATGGAGTCGGCGGCGAGCGCGGTTTCGTCGACGGCGGCGGTGATCATGGTGACGGTCTGCGCCTGGGCTTCCATGACGGTGCGGATGCGCTGGGCGGAGGCCTGGACTTCGCCGACAATGTCGCGGATCGAGCCGTTGACGTCGAGCGTCTGGCGGCTGGCGGACTGGATGGCGGCGATCTTGGCGGCGATATCGTCGGTGGCGCGCGCGGTCTGCGAGGCGAGGCTCTTCACCTCCTGCGCGACGACGGCGAAGCCGCGCCCGGCATCGCCCGCGCGCGCGGCCTCGATCGTGGCGTTGAGCGCGAGCAAATTGGTCTGGCCGGCGATGTCGCGGATCAGGCCGAGGATGGATTCGATCGCCTGGGCATGGCCGGAGAGATCGTCCGCCACCGCGACCGCCTGGGTCGACTGGTCGGCGGCGCGGGCGACGATCGAGGAGGCGGTCTCCACCTCGGCGCGGGTCTGGTCGATCGCGCGGATCAGGCCGGCCGCCGTCTGCGCGGCCTCGCGCATCGCCACCGCCGACTGCTCGGCCGCTGCCGCCACTTCGGACGTCTTGCCCAGCATGCCGCGCGCCGAGGCCGAGGCCCGGCCCGTCTGGCCGCGCAGCGCCCCCGAACTGGACAGTGTCTGGGCCAGGATTCCGCCCACCTCGGTGCGGAAGGCATGGCCTTCGCTGGAGCGTTGCTCGATCGAATCCAGGCGGTTGCGCTTGGTAAGCTCGGCGAAGATCAGCTCGATCTCGGCGAGGGTGAGCCGCTGGATGGCGCCCATCGCCTCGACCAGGAAGGGCAGATCGTCGGCCTGGGTCTCGCCGAGATAGGCGAGCAGCGTCTCGGTGCGCCCCGCCATGAAGCGGGCGACGGCGGAAGTCTGCGTGCCGCTCTCGCGGACCACGGCGCCGAGCGCCGCCTCGCGGCGCGCCCATGCCATGTCGAGCGGCTCGGTGAAGCAGCGGCGGACATGATCGAGATAGGCCTGCTCCAGCGCGGGGCGGGCGGAGAAGCCGATCTCGGCGCTGTGCGCGGTCCAATGCTGCTGCACCCGCTCGACCAGCGCCTCGCCGCAGCGCGCCCAGAGCCGCGCGATCGCCTGTTCGAGCTGGCCGTCTCCCGTCAGCCCCTTCGCCCTATCGCTCAGGGCGCGTTCGCTCAGCCGCACGTCGCTGACCGCGAGATCCATCATTGCACGCTTCCGTCTGCCAAGGTTCGACCCCTGGCATAGGGAGAAAGGGTAAACGCCCGCTTACCCGTGATCCGGCGCCCCGCTCAGGCGGCGATGCGGGCGACGAAATCGGAGGTGGCGGTCTCGAGCGCGGCGAGCTGGCGGTCGACATCCTGGAAGCCGGCATCGAGCCGATCGATGTCGGAGGCGACGGCCTCGGTGTCGGTGCGGATCGCGGCGATGGTGCCGGACATGGAGTCGGCGGCGAGCGCGGTTTCGTCGACGGCGGCGGTGATCATGGTGACGGTCTGCGCCTGGGCTTCCATGACGGTGCGGATGCGCTGGGCGGAGGCCTGGACTTCGCCGACAATGTCGCGGATCGAGCCGTTGACGTCGAGCGTCTGGCGGCTGGCGGACTGGATGGCGGCGATCTTGGCGGCGATATCGTCGGTGGCGCGCGCGGTCTGCGAGGCGAGGCTCTTCACCTCCTGCGCGACGACGGCGAAGCCGCGCCCGGCATCGCCCGCGCGCGCGGCCTCGATCGTGGCGTTGAGCGCGAGCAAATTGGTCTGGCCGGCGATGTCGCGGATCAGGCCGAGGATGGATTCGATCGCCTGGGCATGGCCGGAGAGATCGTCCGCCACCGCGACCGCCTGGGTCGACTGGTCGGCGGCGCGGGCGACGATCGACGAGGCGGTCTCTACCTCGGCGCGGGTCTGGTCGATCGCGCGGATCAGGCCGGCCGCCGTCTGCGCGGCCTCGCGCATCGCCACCGCCGATTGTTCGGCCGCCGCCGCCACTTCGGACGTCTTGCCGAGCATGCCGCGCGCCGAGGCCGAGGCCCGGCCCGTCTGGCCGCGCAGCGCCCCCGAACTGGACAGCGCGCCGTGCAGCGCGGCGCCGACAAGACCGCCGAACGCATCGGCATCGACGCGGCGGCTCTCGATCCGCTCCGCCTCAATCGCGTGCAGCCGATCGCTGCGCAGGATCGACTGGCGCAGCTCGTCGATCGCGAAGATGGTCGCGAGGCCGGCGGGGGCGAAGCCGGCATCGTCCGGGCGGGCGGCGTGCAGCGCGGCGCCGATCGCGGCGAAGCGCCGCGCCTGATAGAGGCTCAGCCGGGGATCGTTGCATTCATAGGGCGGCAGGGTGCGGGCGAAGCGCAGCACCTCGTCCACCCAGGCGCGGTCGATCGGCCGGCCGTAAAAGGCGGCGGTGTGGCCGACGACGAGGCGGGCGGCATCGGCGAGCGGCGGCGGCAGGGCGCTCGCGCTCGCGGCGAAGGCATCGAGCCCGGCGACCAGCGCCGGGCCGGCGGCGGCCCACAAGGCGGCGCGGTCCCGCTCGAACCCGGCATCGACGAAGAGCGCGAGTCGCGCCTCCACCGCCTTGGGATCGGTATCGAGCGGGAGATCGAGGATGCCCAGCATGGTGCCTACTCCGGTTGCGGCCGGCCCTCCTTGCCAGAGAAGCGTAAAGCGTGGGTTAGCCCGCGCTGCACAACTCTTGCATAGCGTGCCACATGGTCTACAGAGGCGGCGCATTCGAACGGGAGGCATCATGGCGCGAAATCCTGCGCGACCGCTCTCGCCCCACCTGACCATCTGGAAATGGGGCCCGCACATGCTGGTCTCCATCGTCCATCGGGCGACCGGCCTCACCCTGGCCGTGGGAGCGGTCACCATCTTCACCTGGTGGCTGACCGCCGCCGCGATCAGCCCGGCGGCCTATGCCAGCTTCTACCACTGGGTGGTGGAAGCCGATGCGGCGAGCCCGCGCGGCGGCGCGCAGGCCCTGTTCAACTGGCTGGCGCGGCTGGTCGGCATCGGGCTCAGCTGGGCGCTGTTCCAGCATATGGCCTCGGGCGTGCGGCATCTGCTGCTGGATACGGGCGCGGGCTATGAGCTGCGCACCAACAAGCGGGGCGCCCTGCTCACCTTCCTCGTCTCGCTCGTCGCGACGCTTGTCCTCTGGGCCGTGATCTTGGGGAAATATTGATGGGTACCGGAACCAGCCTCGGCCGCGTGCGCGGCCTCGGCGCCGCCCATGCCGGGCCGCACCATTGGTGGATGCAGCGCGTCACGGCGGCGGGCAATCTGCTGCTGATCACCTGGTTCATCGTTTCGCTGGCGCGCCTGCCAGTGCTGGACCATCAGGCGCTGGTGCTGTGGCTGAAATCGCCGCTGGTGGCGGTGCCGATGGTGCTGCTGGTGATCTCCGTCTTCTACCATTTTCGGCTCGGGTTGCAGGTGTTCATCGAGGATTACACGCATGAGAGCGTGAAGATCTTCTGGACGCTGGTGTTCAACGCCTATGCGCTGGCCGCCGGCGCGCTGTGCATCTTCTCGATCCTCAAAATCGCTTTCGGTGGGGTGCAGGCCTGATGTCCGCCTATCAGATCATCGACCATGTCTATGACGCGGTGGTCGTCGGCGCCGGCGGCTCGGGCCTTCGCGCCACCATGGGCATCGCCGAGCGCCGGCTGAAGACGGCCTGCATCACCAAGGTCTTCCCGACCCGCAGCCACACGGTGGCGGCGCAGGGCGGGATCGCCGCGAGCCTCGGCAATATGGGCCCGGACCATTGGACCTGGCACATGTACGATACCGTCAAGGGATCGGACTGGCTGGGCGACCAGGATGCGATCGAATATCTGGTGCGCGAGGCGCCGGCGGCGGTGTACGAGCTGGAACATGCCGGCATGCCCTTCAGCCGCACCACCGAGGGCCGCATCTACCAGCGCCCCTTCGGCGGCATGATGCAGAATATGGGCGCCGGTCCGGCCGCGCAGCGCACCTGCGCCGCCGCCGACCGCACCGGCCACGCCATGCTGCACACGCTCTACCAGCAGAGCCTGAAGTACGACGCCGACTTCTACATCGAATATTTCGCGCTCGACCTCATCATGGAGGACGGGGAGTGCAAGGGCGTGATCGCGCTCTGCATGGAAGACGGCACCATCCACCGCTTCCGCAGCCATGCGACGGTGCTGGCAACGGGCGGCTATGGCCGCTGCTATTTCTCGGCGACCTCGGCGCATACCTGCACGGGCGACGGCGGCGGCATGGTGCTGCGCGCGGGCCTGCCGCTGCAGGACATGGAATTCGTGCAATTCCATCCGACCGGCATCTATGGCGCGGGCGTGCTCATCACCGAGGGTGCGCGCGGCGAGGGCGGCTATCTCACCAATTCGGAGGGCGAGCGCTTCATGGAGCGCTATGCCCCGTCCGCCAAGGATCTGGCCTCGCGCGATGTGGTGAGCCGGTCGATGGCGATGGAGATCCGCGAGGGTCGCGGCGTCGGCGCCAACAAGGACCATATCTACCTGCACCTCGATCATATCGATCCCAAGGTGCTGGCGGAGCGGCTGCCGGGCATCACCGAGACGGGCAAGATCTTCGCGGGCGTCGATCTCACCCGCCAGCCGCTGCCGGTGACCCCGACGGTGCACTATAATATGGGCGGCATCCCGACCAATTATCATGGCGAGGTGGTGACGCTGCGCGACGGCGATCCCGATAGCGTGGTGCCCGGCCTGTTCGCGGTGGGCGAGGCGGCCTGCGTGTCGGTGCACGGCGCCAACCGGCTCGGGTCCAACTCGCTGATCGATCTGGTGGTGTTCGGCCGCGCGACCGGCCTGCGCATCGCCGATATCCTGAAGCCCGGCACCAAACATGGCGCGGTGGTGACGGCGGCCGACGAGCGGGCGCTGACCCGGCTCGACCGGTTCCGCAACGCCAGCGGCGCCACGCCGACCGCCGCGATCCGCCTGGAGATGCAGCGGACGATGCAGAAGCACGCCGCCGTGTTCCGCGACACCGCGCTGCTCGAGGAGGGCAAGGGCCGGATCGACACCGTGTATGAGGGCCTGGCCGATGTCGGCGTGGCCGACCGCTCGATGATCTGGAACACCGATCTGATCGAGACGCTGGAGCTGGACAATATGCTCCCGCAGGCGGTGGTGACCATGCATTCCGCCGCCAACCGCAAGGAAAGCCGCGGCGCCCATATGCACGAGGATTTCCCCGAGCGGAACGACGCCGAGTGGATGAAGCACACGATCGCCTGGTTCGACGGTGGCACCGCCGAGAAGGTGGCGATCGATTATCGCCCGGTGCACGAATATACGCTGACCGACGAGGTCGAGTATATCAAGCCCAAGGCGCGGGTGTATTGAGGACGAGCCATGGCCGAATTCGCACTTCCCAAGAACTCGACGATCCGCAAGACCGGCAAGGTCCACAAGGCGGATGGCGCGGCCAAACCCCGCACCTTCAAGATCTACCGCTACGATCCCGATAGCGGCGAAAATCCGCGCTACGACACGTTCGAGCTGGATCTCGCCGAGACGGGTCCGATGGTGTTGGACGCGCTGCTGAAGATCAAGAACGAGATCGATCCCAGCCTGACCTTCCGCCGTTCGTGCCGGGAAGGGATTTGCGGCTCCTGCTCGATGAACATCGACGGGAAGAACGGCCTCGCCTGCACCACCGCGATCGAGGACTGCAAGTCCACGGTGCAGATCACGCCGCTGCCGCATATGGACGTGATCAAGGATCTGGTGCCGGACTTCACGCACTTCTACGCGCAATATGCCTCGATCAAGCCGTGGCTGCAGACGGTGACGCCGGCCCCCGCGGGCAAGGAGCGGCTCCAGTCGCCCGAGGATCGCGCCCAGCTCGACGGGCTCTACGAGTGCATCCTGTGCGCCTGCTGCTCGACCTCGTGCCCGAGCTATTGGTGGAATTCGGACAAGTTCCTCGGTCCGGCGATCCTGCTCCAGGCCTATCGCTGGCTGGCCGACAGCCGCGACGAGATGACCGGCGAGCGGCTCGACGAGCTGGAGGATCCCTTCCGCCTCTATCGCTGCCACACGATCATGAACTGCGCCAATGTCTGCCCCAAGGGGCTGAGCCCGGCCAAGGCGATCGCCGAGATCAAGAAGCTCGAAGTGGAGCGCGCGGTCTGACCATGACGGACGCGGCGCTGGAGCCGGACGGCGAGGGCTTTGTCGGCTGGCGCTCCCCGCGCGAGGATTTCAACGCGGTGTTCGGGCTGATCCGGGCGCGGGTGGAAGGCGAGCGGGTGCGGTGCCGGGTCGAGACCGGCCCGGCCCGCGCCAATGGCATGGACATGATCCATGGCGGATTCATGCTCGCCTTTCTCGACCAGGTGCTGTTCGTGGCGCCGCAGGCGCTGGGGCGCGTGCGGATCGGCGAGGCGGTGACGCTCGCCCAGTCCAGCCAGTTTCTGGATGCGGGGCGGATCGACCAGCCGCTCGACGCGGTGGTGGAGATTTTGCGCGAGACGGGGCGGCTGCTCTTCCTGCGTGGCGTGATGGAGCAGGAGGGCCGGCTGCTGCTGAGCTTCGAGGGCACGCTGCGGAAGTTCAGCGCCCCGCGCGGCTGAGGCATGACGGGAGTCCTCGGTCGCTACGACGCGCTCGTCGCCCGGGGCGAGCTGCGCCCCGATCCGGCGCAGCGCGCCATCGCGGCTCGGCTGGACCAGGCGGCGGTGGCGCTCGATGCCCGGCCACGGCGCGGATCGGTGCTGTGGCGCGCGCTCGGCCGGCGGCCGGAGCCGGTGCGAGGCGTCTATCTCTGGGGCGGGGTCGGCCGCGGCAAGTCCATGCTGATGGACCTGTTCTTCGATTGCGTCGCGATGCCCAACAAGCGCCGCGTGCATTTTCACGAGTTCATGCTCGATGTGCATGAGCGGCTGCGCGCCGAGCGCGCACGCGCCGTGGCCGATCCGGTTCTCCCGGTGGCCGACGCGCTGGCTGACGAGGTGCGGCTGCTCGCCTTCGACGAGCTGATCGTCACCAACGCCGCCGATGCGATGATCCTGTCGCGGCTCTTCACGCGGCTGATGAGCCATGACGTGACGATGGTCGCCACCTCCAATCGCGCGCCCGCCGATCTGTACAGGAACGGCCTCAATCGCGAGCATTTCCTGCCCTTCATCGCGCTGCTCGAGGAGCGGCTGGACGTGCGCGCGCTGGATGGCCCGACCGATTACCGGCTCCAGCGGCTGGGCGGCTTCCCGACCTGGTATGTGCCCAATGGCCGCGCCGCCACCGAGGCGCTGAGCCGCGCCTTTTTCCGCCTCACCGATTTCCCGGTGGAGGACCGGGCGCATGTGCCCTCGGAAGAGATCGCCGTGCCGGGCGGCCGCACGCTGTTGGTGCCCAAGAGCGTCAAGGGTGTCGCCGTCTTCTCCTTCGCCCGGCTGTGCCGCGATGCGCGCGGCACCGCCGACTATCTCGCGGTGGCGCGGCGCTACCACACGGTGATCCTGGTCGGCATCCCGCTGTTCACGCCCGAGCGGCGGAATGAGGCGGCGCGCTTCAAGCTGCTGATCGACGCGCTGTACGAGCATGGCGTCAAGCTGCTCGCCGCCGCCGATGCCGAGCCCGAGCGCCTCTATGTCGGCGGGGATGACGGGTTCGAATTCGAGCGCACCGTCTCGCGCCTGATGGAGATGCGCTCGGCCGATTATCTCGCGCGCGGCCACGGCGTCGTCTGACCCGACAGCCGGGCTTTGTCCCGCCCCGGTCCGGCCTGTGGCTTTTCATGCTTTCCTGTTCGCGGTCGCCGCAAAGCGGTTGAACCGCCCGCGCCATGGGTCTAAGCGAAGCCCGCTTTTCCGGCTGGCCGCCGGTTCTCGCGCGGCCGCGCCCCGACTTTGACTCGTGGAGGCATAATGGCACGCAAGAAGATCGCGCTCATCGGCGCGGGCAATATCGGCGGCACGCTCGCGCATCTCGCGGCGCTCAAGGGCTTGGGCGATATCGTGCTGTTCGACGTGGTCGAGGGCGTGCCGCAGGGCAAGGCGCTGGATCTTGCCCAGTGCGGCCCGGTCGAAGGCTTTGATGCGAAGATCACCGGCACCAATGATTATGCGGACATTGCCGGCGCGGACGTGATCATCGTCACCGCCGGCGTCGCGCGCAAGCCCGGCATGAGCCGCGACGATCTGCTCGGCATCAATCTGAAGGTGATGAAGGCGGTCGGCGAGGGCATCAAGAGCCACGCGCCCGACGCCTTCGTGATCTGCATCACCAACCCGCTCGACGCGATGGTGTGGGCGCTGCGCGAATTCTCCGGCCTGCCCGCGCACAAGGTGGTGGGCATGGCGGGCGTGCTCGATTCGGCGCGCTTCCGCACCTTCCTCGCCTGGGAGTTCGGCGTCTCGGTGAAGGACGTCAACGCCTTCGTGCTGGGCGGCCACGGCGACACCATGGTGCCGGTGCTGGAATATTCGACCGTCTCGGGCATCCCCGTCTCCGATCTCATCAAGATGGGCTTGTCCACCCAGGAGAAGATCGACGCGATCGTCCAGCGCACGCGCTCGGGCGGCGGCGAGATCGTCGGCCTGCTCAAGACCGGCTCGGCCTATTATGCGCCGGCGACCAGCGCGATCGAGATGGCCGAGGCCTATCTCCACGACAAGAAGCGCGTCCTCCCCTGCGCGGTGGAGCTGAACGGCGAATATGGCGTGTCCGGCCTCTATGTCGGCGTGCCGGTGGTGCTCGGCGCGGGCGGCGTCGAGAAGATCCTCGAGGTCGAGCTGGCGGCGGACGCCAAGCAGAATCTTCAGGTGTCGGTGGATGCGGTGAAGGAGCTGCAGCAGGCCTGCCGCGCGATCGACGGATCGCTGGGGTGAGGGGGGAATTATCCTTAGGTGTCGTCACCCCGGCGCAGGCCGGGGTCCAGGCCCGCGGCCTTGGCTTGGGATGACGGCGCGTGGGCCGGCGCGGCTTTGTCTATATCATGGCGAGCGGCCGCAACGGCACCTTGTATGTGGGCGTAACGAGTGACCTGGTGAAGCGTGCCTACGAGCATAAGGCCGGCCTCGGCGCCGGCTTCACTTCTCGCTATGGCTGCACAAATCTGGTTTGGTTCGAGGTTCATGATCGCATCGAGGATGCGATCCGACGCGAGAAGCAGATCAAGGCGTGGCGGCGCGCATGGAAGATGCGCGTGATCGAAGAGATGAATCCCGGCTGGGAAGATCTGTTCGCGTCGCTGACGTAGGGACTGGACTCCGGCCTTCGCCGGAGTGACGAAAGAAGGGCGAAGAACAAGGCATGAGCATCCTCGTCAACGCGAACACCAAGGTGATCTGCCAGGGTCTTACCGGCAGCCAGGGCACGTTCCACTCGGAGCAGGCGATCGCCTACGGGACCAAGATGGTCGGCGGCGTCACGCCCGGCAAGGGCGGGTCCACCCATATCGGCCTGCCGGTGTTCGACACCGTCAAGGAGGCCGTGGCCACCACCGGGGCCGAGGCTTCGGTCATCTATGTGCCGCCCGCCTTCGCCGCCGACTCGATCCTCGAGGCGATCGATGCCGAGGTGCCGCTGATCGTGTGCATCACCGAAGGCATTCCGGTGCTGGACATGGTGCGCGTGAAGCGCGCGCTGTCGGGCTCCAAGTCGCGGCTGATCGGGCCGAACTGCCCCGGCGTGCTGACCCCGGGCGAGTGCAAGATCGGCATCATGCCGGGCTCGATCTTCTCCAAGGGCTCGGTGGGCGTTGTTTCGCGCTCCGGCACGCTTACCTATGAGGCCGTGTTTCAGACCAGCAACGAAGGCCTGGGCCAGACCACGGCGGTGGGCATCGGCGGCGACCCCGTCAACGGCACCAACTTCATCGACGTGCTAGAGCTGTTCCTGGCCGACGAGGCCACCCAGTCGATCATCATGATCGGCGAGATCGGTGGTTCGGCCGAGGAAGAGGCGGCGCAGTTCCTGCGCGACGAGGCCAAGCGCGGCCGCAAGAAGCCGATGGTCGGCTTCATCGCGGGCCGTACCGCGCCTCCGGGCCGGCGCATGGGCCATGCGGGCGCGATCGTGTCGGGCGGCCAGGGCGGCGCCGAGGACAAGATCGCGGCGATGGAAGCGGCCGGGATCAAGGTGGCGGCGAGCCCCTCGGAGCTCGGCACCACGCTTTCGGCCCTGCTGAAGGGCTGAGGCAGCAGCGCGCGCCGACCATGCGGCCGACGCGGCGGACGTGAGAAACCCGGGTGATCCATGGCGGGCGCCCGGGTGATAAGGACGGTGACATGGGCTTTGAAGGCGAGATCGAACTGGCGGGCGTGAGCCCCTCCTTCGTGGAAGGGCTCTACAAGAAGTGGCAGGCCGACAAGGCCGATGTGGACCCGGCCTGGGCCCGCTATTTCGACGAGATCGCGGCGGCGATCACCGGGCCGAGCTGGGCCCGTCCGAACTGGCCGCCGAGCGAGACCGATCCGCTCACCGCCGGCCTCGATCCGACCCAGATGGCGCCCGCGCCCAAGCCCGCCAAGGGCGGCAAGCCCGCCGCGCCGGCGGCGCCGGCCGCCGGCCCCGCGAACGAGGCGGCGATCGCCGCCGCGACGCTCGACTCGATCCGCGCGATGATGCTGATCCGCACCTATCGCGTGCGCGGGCATCTTGCCGCGACGCTCGATCCGCTGGGGCTGGCGCGGCGCGACGTTCCCGCCGATCTCGAGCCCTCCTATCACGGCTTCACCGACCAGGATCTGGACCGGCCGATCTTCCTCGGCGGCACGCTCGGGTTCGAGCGCGCCACGGTGCGCGAGATCGTGGCGGTGCTCCGGCGCAACTACTGCGGCAGCGTCGGCCTCGAATATATGCATATCGGCGATGTCGAGGAGCGCCGCTTCCTGCAGGAGCGGATGGAAGGCCGCGACAAGGATATCCAGTTCACCCCCGAGGGGAAGAAGGCGATCCTGTCCAAGGTCATCCAGGGCGAGCAGTACGAGAAGTTCCTGGGCCGCAAATATGTGGGCACCAAGCGCTTCGGACTCGACGGCGGCGAAAGCGCGCTGCCCGCGCTGGAAGCGGTGATCAAATATGGCGGCCTCGCCGGCGTGAACGAGATCGTGCTGGGCATGCCGCATCGCGGCCGGCTCAACGTGCTCGTCAACGTCATGGGCAAGCCCTATCGCGCGGTGTTCAGCGAGTTCGCGGGCGGCTCGGCCAATCCCGAGGATGTCGGCGGCTCGGGCGACGTGAAATATCATCTCGGCACCTCCACCGATCGCGAGTTCGAGGGCGTGAAGGTGCATATGTCGCTCTCGGCCAATCCCTCGCATCTCGAGGCGGTGGACCCGGTGGTGCTCGGCAAGGCGCGCGCCAAGCAGACCAAGCTCAAGGACAATGAGCGCCACAAGGTGCTGCCGATCCTGATGCATGGCGACGCGGCCTTTGCCGGCCAGGGCATCGTGGCGGAGTGCCTCGGCTTTTCCGGCCTGCGCGGCTACAATACCGGCGGCACCATCCACTTCATCGTTAACAATCAGGTCGGCTTCACCACCAGCCCGCAATTCGCGCGGTCCTCGCCCTATCCGTCGGACGTGGCCAAGACGGTGCAGGCGCCGATCCTGCACGTGAATGGCGACGATCCCGAGGCGGTGACCTTCGCCTCCAAGCTCGCGACCGATTTCCGCCAGGCGTTCAAGCGCGACGTGGTGATCGACATGTGGTGCTATCGCCGCTTCGGCCACAATGAGGGCGATGAGCCGGGCTTCACCCAGCCGCTGATGTACGAGGCGATCCGCAAGCATCCGCCCGTGTCCGCCGTCTATGGCGCGCGGCTGAAGGAGGAGGGCGTGGTCGACCAGGCCTGGATCGAGGCCGAGGAGGCGCGCTACGTCGCCGAACTCGAGCAGGAGTTCGAGGCGGGCAAGAGCTACCGTCCCAACAAGGCGGACTGGTTCGAGGGCGCCTGGGCGGGGCTTTCGGCGCCGGTCTCGGTGGTCGGCCCGTCGGGCACCACGGCGGTCAAGCAGGATCAGATCGACGCGCTGGTGCCGATCCTGACCGGCGTGCCCGATGGCTTCACCATCCACAAGACGCTGGCCCGCGTGCTCGACGCCAAGAAGAAGATGTTCGAGACCGGCGAGGGCTTCGACTGGGCGACCGCCGAGGCGCTGGCCTTCGGCACGCTGCTCCAGGAAGGCTATGGCGTGCGGCTTTCGGGCCAGGATTCGGGGCGCGGCACCTTCAGCCAGCGCCACGCCGCCTGGACCGACCAGAAGGACGGCCACAAATATATCCCGCTGTCCGAGGTGGACCGCAAGTTCCAGGTGCTGGACAGCCCGCTGTCCGAGTTCGGCGTGCTGGGCTTCGAATATGGCTATGCCGGCGCCGACCCCAAGACGCTGGTGCTGTGGGAGGCGCAGTTCGGCGATTTCGCCAACGGCGCGCAGGTGATCATCGATCAGTTCATCGCCGCGTCCGAAGCCAAGTGGCTGCGGGCCAACGGCCTGGTGATGCTGCTGCCGCACGGCTATGAGGGGCAGGGCCCCGAGCACAGCTCCGCCCGGCTGGAGCGCTATCTCCAGCTCTGCGCCGAGGATAATATCCAGGTCGCCAACTGCACCACGCCGGCCAATTATTTCCACATCCTGCGGCGCCAGATGACGCGCGACTTCCGCAAGCCGCTGATCATCATGACGCCCAAGTCGCTGCTGCGGCACAAGGCGGCGGTCTCCAGCCTGGCCGATCTCACCGGCGACAGCCGCTTCCACCGCGTGCTGTTCGATCCCAAGGCGCCGGCCGAGGCCGAGGTGCGCCGGCTGGTGCTCTGCTCGGGCAAGGTCGCCTATGATCTGATGGAGGCGCGCGACGAGGCGGGGCTGGGCGATGTCGCCATCCTGCGCGTCGAGCAGATCTATCCCTTCCCGTCGGACGTGATCGTGGAGCGGCTGCGCGCCTATCCCAATGTCGAGACGGTGGTGTGGGCGCAGGAGGAGCCGAAAAATGCGGGCTCCTGGTTCTTCGTCGAATCGCTGATCGAGGAGTGCCTGGGCGAGGCCGGCGCCAAGACCAAGCGGCCGGTCTATGCCGGGCGCAAGGCTTCGGCGGCGACCGCCACCGGGCTCGCCAAGCGCCATGCCGCCGAGCAGCAGGCGCTGATCGCCGCCGCGCTCGGCCTGACCGATGCCGCCCCGCAGCTCGCCAAGGCCAGCTAAGACCAAGATCCAGGACAAGGACCAGCAGATGACCACCGATGTGAAGGTGCCGACGCTCGGCGAATCGATCACCGAGGCGACCCTCGGCCAGTGGCTCAAGAAGCCGGGCGAGGCGGTGAAGGCCGACGAACCCATCGCCAGCCTGGAGACGGACAAGGTGGCGGTCGAGGTGCCTTCGCCGGTCGACGGCGTGATCGGCACGCTGGTGGTGCAGGAAGGCGACACGGTCGAGGTCGGCGCCCTGATCGCGACGATCGAGGCCGGCGGCGGCACCAGCGCGGGCCAGGTCGCGACCGGCACCGGTACCGAGCCGCGCGCCAAGGCCGAGGAGACGGTGCCGCCGCCCGCCGCCGAGGCGCCTAAGCCCGGCACCCAGGCGACCGCCGCCGCTTATGGCAATCACGAGGCCGATCCGCAGAGCGGCCAGACGCTCCCCATGTCGCCTTCGGTGCGCCGCGCGGTGGCCGAGCATGGCCTTGATCCCGCCGGCCTCAGCGGCACCGGCCCGGGCGGCCGGCTGACCAAGGAGGATGTGGTGAAGGCGGCGCAGAGCCGTCCCGCCCCGGCGCCGGCCGCGGCCGCGGCGACGCCCGCCGCCGGCGCGCGCCGCGAGGAGCGGCAGCGCATGTCCCGCCTCCGCAAGACGGTGGCGAGCCGCCTCAAGGAGGCGCAGAACACCGCCGCGATGCTCACCACCTTCAACGACGTCGATATGTCGGCGGTCATGGAGGCGCGGGCCAAGTACAAGGATCTGTTCGAGAAGAAGCACAATGTGCGGCTCGGCTTCATGGGCTTCTTCGTGAAGGCCGCGTGCCAGGCGCTGCGCGACGTGCCTTCGGTCAACGCCTTCATCGAGGGCGACGACATCGTCTATCACGACTATGCCGATATCTCGGTGGCGGTGTCGGCGCCGAACGGCCTGGTCGTGCCGGTGATCCGCGACGCGCACACCATGTCGGTGGCGACGATCGAGAAGACGATCGGCGATTTCGGCAAGCGCGCCAAGGACGGCACGCTGAAGATGGACGAGATGAAGGGCGGCACCTTCACCATCTCCAATGGCGGCGTGTTCGGCTCGCTGATGTCGACTCCGATCATCAACCCGCCGCAGTCGGCGGTGCTGGGCCTGCACCGGATCGAGGAGCGGCCGGTGGTGCGCAACGGGCAGGTCGTGGTGAAGCCGATGATGTATCTGGCGCTGAGCTACGATCACCGGCTGATCGATGGCCGCGAGGCGGTGACCTTCCTCGTCGCGCTCAAGAATGCGATCGAGGATCCGACGCGGCTGCTGATCGACCTCTAAGCCGCGCCTGCCGGCCGGGCCGCGTGCCCGGCCGGCGGCCGGACCCGGAATGCAGGCGGCGGCACGCGCCGGCGCGAACAGCGGAAAGACCATCATGGCTGACTATGATTTTGACGTTCTCGTGATCGGCGCCGGGCCGGGCGGCTATGTCGCCGCGATCCGCGCGGCGCAGCTGGGCCTGAAGACGGCCTGCGCCGAGAGCCGCGAGACGCTGGGCGGGACCTGCCTCAATGTCGGCTGCATTCCTTCCAAGGCGCTGCTGCACGCCTCGGAGCTGTTCGAGGAGGCGGCGAGCGGCAAGCTCGCCAAGCTCGGCATCAAGACCGAGGCGGTGCTCGATCTCGATGCGATGCATGGCAGCCGCAAGGACGCCGTGAAGGGCCTCACCGGCGGCATCGAATATCTCTTCAAGAAGAACAAGGTGGAGTGGCTGAAGGGCCGCGCCGCCTTTACCGGCGCGGACAGCGTCGAAGTGGGTGGCCGCACGGTGCGGGCCAAGAATATCGTGATCGCCACGGGCTCTTCGGTGACCCCGCTGCCTGGCGTCACGATCGACCAGACGGTGGTGGTGGATTCGACCGGCGCGCTCGAGCTGCCCAAGGTGCCCGAGCATCTGGTGGTGATCGGCGGCGGCGTGATCGGGCTCGAGCTTGGCTCGGTGTGGAAGCGGCTTGGCGCCAAGGTGACGGTGGTCGAGTTCCTCGACCAGCTGCTGCCGGGCATGGATGCCGAGGTCCGCAAGGAAGCCGCCAAGATCTTCAAGAAGCAGGGCCTCGAACTCCGGCTCGGGACCAAGGTCACGGGCGTGACGGTGGCCGATGGCCGGGCGACGCTGACGGTGGAGCCCGCCGCTGGCGGCGCCGCCGAGACGCTGACGGCCGATGCCGTTCTGGTGGCGATCGGCCGCCGCTCCAATACCGAGGGGCTGGCGCTCGAAAAGGCCGGCCTGTCCACCAACCCCAAGGGCCAGATCGCGGTCGATCATGATTTCGCGACCGGCGTGCCGGGCATCTGGGCGATCGGCGACGTGACTCCCGGTCCGATGCTGGCGCACAAGGCCGAGGATGAGGGCATCGCCGTCGCCGAGAATATCGCCGGTCTGACCGGGATCGTGAACCACGACGTGATCCCCGGCGTGGTCTATACCATGCCCGAGATCGCGGGCGTTGGCCTCACCGAGGAGCTGGCGCGCGAGCGTGGCGCGGTGAAGGTGGGCAAGTTCCCGATGCTGGCCAATAGCCGCGCCAAGACCAACCACGAGCCCGACGGCTTTGTGAAGGTGATCGCGGACGCGGAGACGGATCGCGTGCTCGGCGTGTGGATCATCGCCTCGCTGGCGGGCACGATGATCGCGCAGGCGGCGCAGGCGATGGAATTCGGCGCCACCTCCGAGGATATCGCCTATACCTGCCACGCCCATCCGACGCATTCGGAAGCGGTGAAGGAAGCCGCCATGGCGGTGCAGGGCAAGCCGATCCACATCTGAGCGGGCCGGGGGCGGCGCGGCCGCTCCCCTTGTCTGCCGGGGCGCGGCTCAGCCGCCGCTGCTCATCGAATAGGGGCGATCGCCGGGGGCGGTCGCCCATTTCCTATTCGGCGTCTTCTGCATGGTGAAGACGAGCGTGCCGCCGGCAAGGATGTCGGCGTGGCGGATCACGCTGCGCGCGAGCGGCCGGCCATTGAGCGTGACCGATCCGACATAGCGGTTGGCGGCCGACAGATGGCGCGCCTCCATGGTGAAGCGCCGGCCATTGGGCAAAGCCAGCGTCGCCCGATCGAGAAAGGGGCGGCCGATCACATATTCGCCGCTGCCGGGCGTGACCGGATAGAAGCCGAGCGCGGTGAAGACGAGCCAGGCGGACATCTGGCCGAGATCGTCATTGCCGGCGAGCCCGTCCGGCGTCGGCTTATACTGGCTGCCCACGATCTGCGCGAGCCGTTCCTGGGTGCGCCAAGGCTGGCCCGCATAATCATACAGATAGGCCACATGGTGGCTGGGTTCGTTGCCATGGATATACTGGCCGATCAGCCCAGCGATATCCTCGGCATGGCTGTAGTCCAGCTTGGAGTTGTCATAATCGAACATGGCGTCAAGCTTGCGGACGGTGGCGGCGTCGCCGCCCATGGCGGCAATCAGCGCCGCCTGATCCTGCGGCACGAACCAGCTATATTGCCAGGCATTGCCCTCGGTATAGTCCGAGCCATAGTTGATCGCCGTGGGATCGAAGGGCGTGCGGAAGGCGCCGCTCGCCAGCCGCGCGCGCACGAAGCCGGTGGCGGGATCGAAGCTGTTGCGCCAATTCCCGGCGCGCGCGGTGAAGCGGCGCGCGAGATCGGCATGGCCGAGCTTGGCGGCGACGCGCGCGATCGTCCAATCGTCATAGGCATATTCGACCGTCTTGGAGGCCGCCTCGGGCTCGCGGTCGATCGGCACATAGCCGTAGCGCATATAGTCCCCGAGCCCGCCATAAGGGGCATAGTCGGCGCTCGCCACCATGGCCTTCAGCGCGGCCTCGGCATCGATGCCGGGCATGTCCTTGAGGATGGCGTCGGCGATCACGGGCACGGCGTGATAGCCGATCATCGTCCAGGTCTCGCGTCCCTGAAACTGCCAGATGGGGAGGATGCCGAAGGGGCTGACCGCCTGGCTATCGACCAGCGAGCGCACAAAGGCGGCGGTGCGCGCCGGCGGCTGGACGAGCGTGAGCAGCGGATGCTCGGCGCGGAACGTATCCCAGAGCGAGAAGGTGGAGTGGAAATCATAGCCGCGCGCCTGGTGGACCTGATTGTCGGGGCCGCGCCACCGCCCGTCCGCATCGCCGGCGAGCGAGGGCGCGATGAGCGTGTGGTAGAAGGCGGTGGCGACCGAACGGCGCAGCGGCGCGGGGCCGGTGAGGGTGAGCGCATCGAGCGCGGCCTCCCAGCGGGCCCGCGTGGCGGCGCGGATCGCATCGAAATCGCCGGGCTCCGAATCGAGATTGGCGATCGCCCCGGCCTCGTCGACCGAGGAGAGCGCGACCTTCACCTCCAGCGGCGCGGCGAGCCGGCCGAAATCGAGCCGCGCCACCAGCGCCCGGCCGCTGCGCTCGGCGACATCGTCGCGGCCCCGGCCAGGGCCTTGGAAACCCTTATAGGCGATCGCGCCTTCGCGATCCTCGAAGCCATGCCCGACGATCGGCGCCGAGGTGCGCAGCGCGAAGAAGAGCTGACGATCGGGCGCCCAGCCCCGCGTCTGGCGGCTGCCGGTGATGGTGCCGTCGGGATGGAGGCGGAGCGAGGACCAGAGGATTTTGCCCGGATAATCATAGAGGGAGGTGCGCAGATCCAGCACGAGATGCGCCTCGGCGCCGGGCGCGAAGCGATAGCGGTGCACGCCGACCCGGAGCCCCGCCGTCACTTCCGCGCGCACCTTGGAATCGGCCAGGGTGACGGCGTAATAGCCCGGCTCGGCGCGTTCGGTGCGATGATCGAAGCGCGAGCGATAGCCCGATCCCGGCCGGCTCGCATCGCCCGCCTCCAGCGGCACGATCGAGCCGGAGACGGGCATCACCAGCACATCGCCGAGATCGGAATGGCCCGCGCCGGAAAAATGGGTGTGGCTGAAGCCCTGGATGGTGGGATCGGTGTAGCGATAGCCCGCCGCCCATTTATAGGCGTCGCGAATCTGGTGGCTGGTGTCGGTATCCGGGCTCAGTTGCACCATGCCGAAGGGCGCGACGGCACCGGGAAAGGTGTGGCCCTCGCCGCCCGTGCCGATCATGGGATCGACCGCCAGAAAAGTGGAGCCGGAGCCGGAGGCGGGGGCGGCGGCCGCGAGTAGCGCGGCGACAAGAGCGGACATGGGCATGCGCTTATAAAAGCGGCTTTTCTCCTCCTTGGCCATCCTTGGCTAGGGTGCCGGGCGCGGCGCGGCGAGGCCTATCCCGCCTGAGCGACGGCGAGCACATCGATCGGGCGGCGCCCGCGGCGCAGCTCCACCGTCAGGCGCGGCGCCGTCGCGCCCGCCCTGCCGATCGGCTGACCCGCGCGCACATGATCGCCGGCATGCACCGCCAGCGTGGCGAGGCCGGTGAGCGTGGTCGTCCAATAGCCGCCATGGGTGAGGATCACCACCTGACCATAGGAGCGGAAGGGCCCGGCAAAGGCGACATGACCCTCGGCCGGCGCGAGCACCTCCGCGCGCGGCGCGACCGCCAGGCTCAGCCCGCGCGCGCGGGCGCCGCTGGGGCTGACTTCGCCGAAGCCGGTCTCCACCCGCCCGGTAAAGGGCAGGCGGTAGCGATCATGGCCCTGGTGCAGCGGCAGCGCCGCCGCCGCAATCGGGCCGGGGCGCGGCGGCGGCGCGGGCAGGGCGGCGAGCCGGCGCACCACCTGATCGGCGGCCTGATCCACGCGCAGCCGATCGGCGATGTCGCGCGCCGTCTCGCCGAGGCCGATCGCCTGCTGGGCGACATCGGCGGCCCGATCGGCGAGGCGCAGCGCGCGCTGGGTGGCGCTGGCCTCGAGCGCCGCTAGCGCCTGGCGCCGTGCGCCGAGCGTGTGGCGGCTGGAGACGAGCGCGGCGGCGGCCTGCTCGGTCTCGGCGCGAAGCCGCGTCGCGCGGGCCAGTTCGGCGCGCACCCGCACCGTGCGCGCCGCCACCACCGGCATCGCGTCCGCGAGCAGCAGCCGGACATGGACGAGATCGGCGACGCTGCCCGGTTGCGCGATCGCCAGCCCCGGCGGCCGCCGCGCCATGGTTTGCAAGGCGGCGAGTAGATGGAGGATTGGGCCCTGCCGCGCCGCCAGCCGGCGCCGCTCGCGCGCACGGATCGCGCCGAGCAGGCGGATGCGCGCCTGGGCGGCGGCGAGATCCTGCTCGGCGGCGGCGACGCGCAGGGTCAGCGCCGCCGCCTCCGCGCGCGCCCGCGTCGCCTCGTCGCTGGCGCCGCGCGCGGCCGCCTGGAGCGCGGCGGCGCGCGCCTCGGCCTCGGCGGCGGCGCGGCGCGCGCTGAACAGCGCGGCGCGGTTCTGATCATAGCCCGGCGTCTGGCCCGGCGCCGGCGCGGCGAGGGCGAGGAGCGCGGCAAGAGCGGCGGGCCGGCGCATGGCTCAGCCTTCGCGATGATAGGGATGATTGGCGAGGATGCTGGTGGCGCGCCACAGCTGCTCGGCCAGCATGGCGCGGGCGAGGAGATGCGGCCAGGTGGCACGGCCGAAGCCCAGCACCAGGTCCGCCTCGGCCCGCAGCGCCTCGGGATGGCCATCGGCCGCGCCGATCAGGAAGCGGGCCTCGCGCACGCCATCGTCGCGCCAGCGGCCGAGCCGGGCGGCGAAGACGCGCGAGGGCAGATCCTCCCCCGTCTCGTCGAGCAGGACGCGGCGCAGTCCGGGCACGGCCTCGGGCAGGCGGCCGCCCTGATCGGGCAGCTCGCTCAGCTTCACCGGCCAGGCGATGCGCTTCAGATAGCGATCGACAAGCTCCGCCTCCGGCCCGCGCCCGATCCGGCCGCGCGCGACGATGTGGAGCAGCAAGTCAGGCGCTGGGCGGCGGCGCCGGCGGCGTCGGCGGCGTTGCGCCGGCGGCCTCGGCTTCGTCACCAAAGGCCCACATCCGCTCCAGATTGTAGAAGGAGCGGACCTCGGGCCGGAAGAGGTGGACGATTACGTCGCCGGCGTCGATCAGCACCCAGTCGGCGGTGGGCAGGCCCTCGATGCGCGGCGTGCGCCCCAGCTCGCCCTTCAGCCTGTCGGCGAGCTTGGTCGCCATCGAGGCGACCTGCCGCGTGGAACGACCGGAGGCGATCACCATGAAATCGGCGATCGTCGACTTGCCGGCGAGCGGGATCGAGATCGTCTCGACCGCCTGATCATCCTCAAGCGACTGGAGCACCTGCGCGTGGAGCTTCTGCGCTTCGGCGGACACGGGGCTGCCCGGCGTCACGGCGCGGGCGGGGGTAGCAGGCAATGAACCTCCGGGGAGACGGGCCGGCGCGTGACCGAATCGCGCAAGGCCCTGGGTTGAAAGCGCCGCGCCCAAAGGGGATCGGCGGCGCGCCTGGCGGTGGCGGACATCGGATCGGGAACCGTGTGCAACAGCACGATCGCCGGCAAACTCCATTGCGTCCACCGCTTCGCATCGCCCGCGGGCCGGACGAAACGGCCAAGCCAGCCCATCGCCTCGCTGCGACGGGCGGGCGCATCATAGCCGGGACGCGCGATCACGGCAATGGGAAGCGTGCGCGCGATCCGCCGCCAATCATGCCAGCGCGCAAATTGCTCGAGATTGTCCGCGCCCATCAGCCAGATGAAATCATGACCGGGATAGCGACGCAGCAGCGCCGCGAGCGTATCGGCGGTGAAGCGCGTGCCGAGCCC